>JACRDK010000024.1 GCA_016218585.1 Candidatus Doudnabacteria bacterium | reverse complement strand
TACGGCCAAACCAAATTCGCCTCCGTATCGCCGAGAGCCAAACCTATTCGTTTAGCGCCGTAGTCTATGGATAATAGCTTCATATAAATAGGGTATAGGGTGTAGGGTATAGGGGATAGGGTGTAGGGGATAGGGGGCTGTATTTTATAATTCTACCGTTATAAATTCTTACCCTATACCCTATACCCTATCCCCTACACCCTTATCCCGTCAGCACTTCACACCCTCCCTCCACCACGGCCACCGTATGTTCAAAATGCGCGGATAAACTGTTGTCAGCCGTGGACATTGTCCAGCCGTCTTCCATAACCGCGGCATAAGGATTGCCCTTGGTTACCATGGGCTCTATAGCTAATGTCATACCCGGGCGCAGCCGTATATTTTTAAATTCTTTGGGGGATACAAAATTAGGGATTTGAGGCATTTCATGGACGGCTTTACCCACGCCGTGCCCCACCAAATTTCTTATAACCGTATAGCCGAACGATTCCACATAATCCTGAACCGCCCGGGAAATATCAAAAAGCTCATTGCCGGGTTTTACTTTTTGAATGGCTTTTTGCAAGGCTTTCTTTGTTACGGCAATTAATCGTTGCGCATTTCCGCTAATTTTGCCAACAGGCACGGTAACCGCCATATCCGTAAAATATCCTTTATATTTTAATCCTAAATCCAAACTGATAATATCTCCCGCGTTTAAAACGCGGGAAGGAACAGCCGGCGCGTGCACAATCTCATCATTTATAGAAGCGCATAAAGCGGTAGGAAAAGCCAATACTGTTGAAGCGTTTTTATAATTTTTAAAAGACGGGGCGCCCCCGGCTTTTTGAATTAATTGTTCGGCTAAATTATTCAGTTCCCCTGTGGCAACACCGGGTTTGACGGCGCGAACCACCTCTTTTAATACGGCATTCAAAATTTTGCCGCCCTCACGCATAATGGCAATTTCGGCGGGAGATTTAATGACAATCATATTGTTTTTTTGTTTTCTTGTTTTCTTGCTTTTTTGATTATCCTCACAATATCCTCAAAAATTTCTTCAATCGCCCTGTTGCCGTTAACGCGATAGAGAACCCCTTGAGATTGATACAACTTAATCAACGGCTCGGTTTGGCGATGGTAGACTTTTAATCTATGTTTAATGACTTTCGGATTATCATCTTTACGCGCGTATAATTTTTTTCCGCACTTATCGCATTTGTTATCGCTCCGGGGAGGTTTGGTATCAATATGATAAACTTCCCCGCAATAACAAGACAATCGCCCGCCCAATCTTTCTATAACCGCGTCATCTTCTATAACAATATCAAAAACAAAATTTACTTTGGTTATAGTCTCCAAAAACCGGGCTTGAGCCAAATTACGCGGATATCCGTCCAAAAGATACCCCTTTTTACAGTCTTGTTTTTGCAGCCGTTTTTTAATTAATTCGTCGGTTATTTTTTCAGGAATTAAAATACCTTTACTTAGCGCGGGAGCAATCAATTTACCGATAGCCGTATCTTTTTTTATTTCCTCGCGCAGCATCGCGCCCATACCGATATATGCTATATTATATTTTACCGCCAACAAATCCGCTTGGGTGCCTTTTCCGGATCCGGGCCGTCCCAACATAATAATGCGCAATTTTTTCATATTTTTTTTAACAAAATTTAATTATTTATTTAAAAAAATTAAATAAAAACTTAATCTAATCTTAATGTGGGTGTGTTAAGATTGGATTAAGAAAAAATTAAATTTATGGGAAGGGGTAGGATTGTGGGAAAATCCAAATGTCAAAATTAACGCATTGTTTCATTGTTTCATTGCTTCATTGTTGGTTTTTAACGCGGTTAAAATTACAACAATGAACGAGCAAAGCGAGTGATAACAATGAAACAATGAAAATATTTTGAATTTTATTCCCCAATTCCCACAATCCCCCTAAAATTATACCAAATTATAACTAATGCCGCAATAAATTTAATTTATGAATAAGGCTTTACAAATATGTAAAAGCATATTATCATATAATCAAATTTATCAGCGGAAAAATCATCAAATTTATGAAAGTCTTAATTATTGAAGATGAAAAAGAAATTGCCAGTTTTACCAAAAAAGGCTTGGAAGCCGAGCGGTTTACCGTGGATACGGCCCCTGATGGCGAAAAGGGGCTTTATTTGGCAAAAATTAACGATTATGACTGTGTTGTTATGGATATTATGATGCCCAAAAAAACAGGCCTTCAGGTTTGCGAAGAATTAAGAAAGGAAAAACACAAGGTCCCCATTTTGATATTAAGCGTTAAAAGCGAAATTCAGGACAAAGTAACCGCGTTAAATTTGGGGGCCGACGATTATCTGATTAAACCTTTTGCCATAGAGGAACTGGTGGCAAGAATCAGATCCCTTATTCGCCGCAAGGCAACCATCCAAAGCAATGTTTTAAAATTAAACGGCCTTACTTTAGACACAATCACTAACAAAGTTTGGCGCAATGATAAACCGATTAGTTTACGGCGCAAAGAGTTTATGTTGTTGGAATATATGATGCGCAATCCGGGCGTTACTTTAACCCGCTCAATGATTTTAGAACATGTGTGGGATATGAACGCGGACCCTTTTACCAACACGGTGGATGTGCATGTAAGATATTTACGAAACAAAATAGACATGGATTTTTATCCCAAACTTATCCATACTATACATGGCGTAGGATATAAATTAATGGATGAAGACGAATAACTGTTTTATTATCGGAGACCAAAAGCCCGGCCTGTCAAAAGGTTGGGCTTTTTTAGCTGTAATTTGAATCCTACAATTTATAACTCACGGCTTACGGCTTAAACGGCTGCCACTTCCTTTACTTCCGGCACAGCCTTTTTAATCTCGCTTTCCACTCCTTGTTTCAATGTTATCCGCGACATCGGACAATGGGCGCAGGCGCCGACTAAGCGAACTTTAACAATGCCTTGTTTTTCATCCACGTCAATTAATTCCATATCGCCGCCGTCAGCCTGAAGCCGGGGACGGATTTTGTCTATAATTTTTTGGATTTTATCGCGCATACATCTTGTGACTTAAAACATGAAACTTGAAACTGATTTGAATTAAATTTTAAGCTATAAATTCCACCTTTGCCATTTAAAAAGATATGTTTCAAGTTTCAAGTTTTACGTTTCAGGGAATCTATCGCCTTATGTAATGCCTCCACTGCCAACATAGAGCAATGCAATTTTACCGCGGGCAACCCGCCTAACGCGTCGGCAATGCTGTTTTTGGTGATTTTAGCCGCCTGTTCAACGGTTTTTCCTTTGGCTAAATCCGTTAACATTGATGAGGTGGCGATGGCGGCGGCGCATCCCAAAGTTTCAAATTTAATATCTTTAATTATATTATTTTCTATCAGTAAATACAACTTCATTATATCGCCGCAAACCGGATTCCCGACTTCGCCGAC
>JACRDK010000003.1 GCA_016218585.1 Candidatus Doudnabacteria bacterium | reverse complement strand
TTCCATAAACTCATAATATTATTTGTAGGAATTCCGAGCGTTGTTTACACTTTTCAGAAAAGGAATTTCTTATAAGAAAATGGCGACTAAAAATTCCTTTATTTAAGCCACTAAATCAACATTGTTTTCTTAAAAGAACTTTTACATTCAAAATAGTGTAAACAACGCTCGGAATTCCTACATATTAAATTGTTTTGATACAGTTTCAATTAACGTCGTTTTACCTGCGCCCCATATCCCTTCAAATATGGTGATTGTTCCGATCTGTTTCATAGACATATCATATAATAAGGGATAATAAATTTATTATTATCCCTTATTGATCATTGTTAAAGTGTGCTCAAGAATTTGGCGATGAACTACTTCAATTGATAACGCGCCGTTAATCACAATATGTGCTTTTGAGACAAGAAGTTCATGGTATACTTTTGCCACTTGTTTATAAAACGCAGACTCTTCCTCTAAAGACGCAATAACATCGCCACGAACGATTCTCCGTTTGAGAGCAATGTCTACCGGAACATCAATAAAGCAGCATATATCCGGGTCTAATCCCTCAAACGCCAATTTGTTTAATGTTTGTAAAAAATGTTTTGGCTTTTTGGACAGTTCTCCTTTAATATTGTGATAGACAAAAAAGGACATATTCCACCGATCCGCAATGACTATATTGCCGGCATCAAGCATTGCCTTGGTCCGTTCATATTGTTGACGATGCAAAGCCTGATATAAAAACATAAAAGCAATTGAATCAGTAGAAATTTTAAAAATATCTTTAAATTTTTTTAATGCATTATTCTGATTATTGTTTTTAGCCTTTTCAACTACACAGTTATAACCTAACCGTTCTAATGCAATTTGTAAAAGAGCGGCTTGTGTGCTTTTGCCACTCCCATCAATACCTTCCATGGCTATTAAAAAGCCTTCATATCCTCTGTTTTTCGTTTTCATGATATCCTCCCTTGTTGGTAATTTAATTACGATTTATCAATGTTTTCTTATTAAACCCATTTATAGATTAACATGTTTTAAAATTTTTGTCAATACCCCTAAAAAATGATATAATGAATTTACATTATTCCAAAGTCCAACCTATGCCCCTAAAAAATTTTAAAAAAACAAAGAAAAACAACAAAAAAACCGCGTTCGGCCGCGTTCAAATCCATCCTGAAACAAAAAAAGGGATTCTTTCCATTTTGCTTTTAGCGGTTGGCGCTATCAGCCTGCTGGCTATATTTGACTGGGCCGGACAATTCGGGCAATTGATTAACGGCTTTTTGTCCACTGTCCTGGGACAACTAAGCTGGATATTTCCGTTGGCTTTAATTTTACTGGGATATTTTTTGCTGCGGCCGCGAAAATATACCGTGATGGGATTGAGTTATGTTGCTCTTCTGATTTTTGTTTTAAGCGCGAGCGGATTTTGGCATTTAATGTTAGCTTCGGATAAAAACGATTTGTTTTTGCTTTTTGACCGGGAACAAGGAGGAGGATATTTAGGACTGGCCTTGAGTTATCCCTTTTTGTTTTTTATGGGACGGCCAGCCGGGCTTATTGCTTTGGCGGCTTTATCCCTTATGTCTATTTTTGTTTTATTTAACACTTCTTTTTGGCACTGGACGCAAACCGCGCGAAATATCAAATACAAATTAGGCGGTTTTTGGTGGAAGCTTACCCATCTGTTCTCCAAGCAGCCGAAAGAAGATGAGCAGGGGAAACAAGCAAGCGAATCGTCGGAAACGGCATCCGCCCCTTCGGCGGAGTCTGGGACAAGTTTTACGGCAAAAGACATAAAAAACGACCCTTCCCAAAAATCCTCCAAAAACAACGGGGATTTTCAACAGGAAGTCGCCAAACAAAATCGTTTCCTGAAAAACAAAATAGATTTGCCTCTTAATCTTCTTGACAACACAATTACTAAACCGACCACCGGCGACATTTACGGCTCTCGGGAAAAAATCAAAAAAGCGTTAAGCAATTTTGGCATTGAAGTGGAAATGGGAGACGTGTGCATCGGTCCCACGGTTACCCAGTACACTTTAAAACCGGCGGAAGGCATTAAACTTTCCCGCATCACGGCTTTAAGCAATGATATGGCTTTAACTCTGGCGGCTCATCCCATTCGCATTGAAGCTCCCATTCCCGGGAAATCTTTAATCGGCATTGAAGTGCCCAATCAAGCGGTAGCTATCGTTAATTTAAAAGAACTGTTGGAAAGCGCGGCTTTTAAAAAACGAAAAACCAATCTAACCATTCCTTTGGGAAAAGACGTATCCGGTCAATCTTGGTTGACAAATTTAGCCAGCCTCCCTCATTTGCTCATTGCCGGAGCAACCGGTTCCGGCAAATCAGTGTGCATCCATACCATTATTACCGGACTGCTTTACCAAAACGGTCCCGAACACCTCCGTTTTATTTTAGTTGACCCCAAACGGGTTGAGCTTCCTCTTTACAACGGCATCCCTCATCTGTTGGTTCCCGTTATTACGGATGTTAAAAAAACCGTAAACGCGTTAAGATGGGCAATTACGGAAATGGACAGGCGCTATGATGTTTTGTCTCAGTCCGGCAAACGCGACATCCAATCTTACAACGCGTCCTACACGGAAAAAATTCCTTATATTGTTATTGTCATTGACGAATTGGCGGATTTAATGATTTCAGCGACGTCTGAAGTGGAAGGTGCGATTATTCGTCTGGCGCAGATGGCGCGAGCCACGGGCATTCATTTGGTTTTAGCTACCCAGCGCCCCTCGGTGGATATTATTACAGGTCTTATCAAAGCCAATTTTCCGGGGCGCATCGCTTTTTCCGTAGCTTCCCTGATGGATTCACGCACTATTTTGGATTGCGGGGGCGCGGAAAAATTACTGGGGCGGGGAGATATGCTCTACATCAATGCCGAACTTTCCAAACCCAAACGATTGCAGGGAGCTTATATATCCGACATTGAAGTTAAGCGCATCGTGAGATTCTTAAAAGACCAAATAGAAGAACCGCCGGAATACAATGAGGAGATTACGGAAAAAACCGCCGTGCCCGGCGGCTTCCTGAACGATATATCGGATAATGGGGATGACGAGCTTCTGGAGGAAGCTAAAAATGTCATCCTGCAAAGCGGACGGGCATCGGCCACTTTGCTTCAGCGACGGTTAAAAGTCGGGTACGCCCGCGCCGCTCGTTTGATGGATTTGTTAGAGGAGGAGGGGGTCATCGGTCCGGGAGAGGGGGCCAAGCCGAGAGATATATTTATAGGGGGATAGGGCAGCGGAAACTTCAAACATAATTCTTTAACTTCTTTTTTAATCCTGCTTAACTCCCCCGCGTTATCAATATCCTCCAGGGCCCTGTTTAT
>JACRDK010000023.1 GCA_016218585.1 Candidatus Doudnabacteria bacterium | reverse complement strand
TATAGGGGTCGCCCCTACAAAGCGGACAACCGCGGACGTGGCGGAATTGGCAGACGCGCTAGTTTCAGGGACTAGTGGACTTCGGTCCGTGCGGGTTCAACTCCCGCCGTCCGCACAATGTTAAAGTTAAAAGTTTAAAGTGAAAAGTTCAAAGTTAAAATTTAAAATTTAAAGTTATTTCGTCCCCTCGTTATTTTGTTATTTTAATACCCCTGCCCTCGGTAATAACCGGTATGATTAAAGTTTAAAGTGAAAAGTTAAAAAGTATTGTGGTTTTCGCACCAAAACTTTGAACTTTCAACTTTAACTTTGAACTTTTCACTTTAAACTTTTAACTTTTTAATTCCACAAAAACATGCATCAACCAATCCTAAAAAACAAAAAATTCAAACAACGTAGAACCAAAAGGCCGTCTGCGTCAAGTCCGTCCGCGTCCGATGGGTTGAAAATCATCTGCTTAGGCGGATTGGAAGAAATCGGCCGCAATATGGTCATTTTTGAATACGAAAACGATATTATTATCGTTGATATGGGACTGCAATTTCCGGAAGAAGATATGCCGGGCATTGATTATATCATTCCCAATACCGCGTATTTGCGCGGCAAGGAAAAGAATGTAAGGGGGGTGATTATTACTCACGGACATTACGATCATATCGGCGCCATCCCCCATTTAATGGCGAAAATCGGCAATCCCGTGATTTACACAGCCAAATTAACCGCCGGGATGATAAAAAAAAGGCAGGAAGAATTTACAAATTCCCCCAAGCTGAATATCCAAATTGTTGACCCTGATACGGATAAAATAAATCTGGGACGGTTTGAAATAGAATTTTTCCGCGTAAATCACAATATCCCGGACAGTTTTGCCGCGGTGATACGCACGCCTTTGGGCACAGTTGTTCATACGGGCGATTTTAAATTTGACCACCATCCTTTGCATGATAAACCGGCGGATTTGAACAGGATTGCCCGTATTGGCGGAGAAAAAGTGTTAGCCCTGCTTTCCGACAGCACTGACGCGGATTGGCCTGGACATCAGATTTCCGAGCATGACGTGGAGGAAGAATTGGACAAGATTTTTGAAAAAGCTCCGGGCCGCATTTTGCTTGCCACTTTTGCTTCTTTACTGAATCGCGTTCAGCAAGTTATCACTTTGGCGGAAAAATTCAACCGTAAGATTATCATAGAAGGCAGGAGTATGAAAACCAATGTGGAAATTGCCCACCAGCTTGGCTATTTGAATATTAAACCGGGAACTGTTATTGAGAAAAATGAGTTTAACAAATTTCCCGATAATCGTTTGTTGGCTTTATGCACCGGGGCCCAAGGGGAGCATAACGCGGTGTTAATGAGGATTGCCAACAAGGAACATCGTTTTATTGAAATCAGGAAAAACGATACGGTTGTATTTTCTTCTTCTGTCGTGCCGGGCAACGAAAGAACGGTTCAGATTTTAAAGGATAATTTATATCGCCAGGGCGCGCAAGTTGTTCACTATAAAATGCTGGATGTTCATGCCGGTGGACATGCCAAGCAGGAAGATTTAACTTTAATGATTCGCCTGCTCAATCCGGAATATTTTATACCCGTATATGGCTATCATTATCAGTTGATTTTGCATGCCGGTTTGGCGGAAAAAGTCGGCATCCCTTCCAAAAATATTTTTGTCGCGGATAACGGACAGATTATTGAGTTCACGAAGGATGGCAAAAGAGAAGGCGAGGTCGCGGGTAAATTGACCTCGGTTAAAGTCCCAACCCATTATGTGATGGTGGATGGTTTGGGAGTGGGGGATGTGGGCAATGTGGTTTTGCGCGACCGGCAGATAATGTCCAAAGACGGTATGTTTGTAATTATCGTGCCCGTGGACAGCCACAGCAAAAAGCTTACCGCGGAACCGGACATTATTTCCCGCGGTTTTATTTATATGAAAGAAGCGGATGTTTTAATTAACGAAGTTAAAAAAAGAGTGGTTAAAATAGTGGATAAACATATTTCCGGCAAATATACGGATCGCGGTTCCATACGCGGCCAAATCAGAGATGAAATCGGGCAGTATTTGTTCCAGAAAACCGAGCGGAGACCGATGATTTTGCCGGTGGTAATGGAAGTGTAAAGATTAAAAAGTTCATAAAGTTCATAAAGTTTATAAAGTAAATCTTAATTTTATAACTTTAAACTTTTTTATGCGCCGCGTCTTTATCGCCATAAATTTTCCCGGTTCAGGAAAAATGTTTTTGGAGAAAATATCGCTGAAATTAAAGAAGCAAAATCAATCGGCAGACATCAAATGGGTGAATCCTCAAAGTTTTCATTTAACTTTGATTTTTTTGGGTTATTTAAACGAAGAACAAATAAACCAAACGGCGGAGACAATGCGGCGAATCGCGCCGTTTTATCCTTCTTTTATTCTGTCCACCGGCGGTTTGGGCGCGTTTCCCGATATGTCTAATCCCCAAGTTGTTTATTTGGATATTCGGGAGCGAAAAACGGCTTGTCTGCAAAAATTACAAAAGGCGTTGAATCAAGAATTTATAAAAAATTTAAAAATACGTCCGGATTATAAAAAGTTTAACGCGCATATTACTTTGGCTCGCGTTAAAGACAGGGCTGTTAAAGCTAATCCCATAGAAATAAAAACCGTTTATGAATTTAAAGTTACAGCCGTTGATTTAATGGAAAGCCTGCCGGAGCGGGCCGGGACGCGGTATAAGGTTTTGGAGCGGTTTTTTCTTGAAACTTGAAACTTATTTTAAATTCATACTTCAATCTTTAATTTAAGTTTCAAGTTTCTATTACAACTTAATTATTGAGAGGAAGGATATCCATCGGTTGAGACGGGCAGGCATTATGGAATACCGGCATCCTTGTCTGTGTCATGCCCGCGGAAGCGGGCATCCAGAGAAAAACGCTTGATGCTCTAAAATTAGTATTTATGTGTCAATATC
>JACRDK010000022.1 GCA_016218585.1 Candidatus Doudnabacteria bacterium | reverse complement strand
GGGTTAGGGTTTGGGTTTCCAGGACTGTGCTTCCTGAGAGAATAGTTACTGTTATGCTTTGATTGCTTGGGATGGCAGACAGTCCTTCTAGTGAGGTTAGGGTTATTAGTCTTGGATATTTAGCAGCCGGGGCGTTGTTTATGGTAATAGTTGTTGTGTTAGAAGAAGCTTGGTTACCGGCACTGTCTTTAGCTGTAGCTACAATGCTATGACTAGCGTTAGTCAGACTGGTGGTGTCTAAGGTTTTACTTAAACTACCCAAAGAAGAAGTGGCATATACAGTACCGTCTATTGTTATGGTAAGCAAAGACAGGCCGGAAGTAATAGCCCCTCCTATGCTAGGGTCTGAGGCTGTGGCAGAGACAGTGACACTGCCGCTTACCGTGCCGGAAGATGGAGAGGTTAAAGATACAGTTGGAGCGGTTACGTCCGGAGTTAGAGGCGGGGCTTGAGTGGTTGCAGAGGCGGAAGAGCTTTGAGCAGAGGTATTACCTGCAGCATCAAAGGCGGCTACGGTGTAAGAATAACTGGTAGATGATGTTAATCCTGTGTTGGAATAGGTTGTTGCGGTAGAATTGTTAGTTGCTAAAAGAGAACCATTACGATAGATTTTGTATCCGGTTACTCCGACAGCGTCTGTTGAAGCTGTCCAAGACAGATTTATAGCGGATGATGATATGGCTGTGGCGGAAAGACCGGTTGGGACGGTGGGGGCGGTGGTATCTGGGGGAGGGTTAGAACCTCCAGACGCATATTCATAAGCGCCAATATCATAACCTGCTCCTTGGGGACGGGAGGCGCCGGAAATATCAACCGACAGCCCGATATTGGCTCCGGCATTTACAGCTGGACTGGTAGACTGCAAATGATAATCGTCAATTGATGAGTTAACAAATAACGGGCTCTTATTTACAACATCCCCGCTGCTGGTGTAAGTATATCCAGTGTCGTAAAGTAAGTTGTGGTCAGCGGTAACATTTGCCCCGCCAATCATCCTATAAGCCAAGTATGTCCCGACCCGCTCATGAATATTATTCCTGTGAATCCCGGTTGTAGTGTTGGCATAAGTTGTAACGCCCGCGTCGGAACAAGTATTATTAATAACAGTAACATTTGTAATGTCGCTAATAATCATACATTGCGCGCCATAATAATTTAATGGCGCATGAGCAATTAAATTGTTTTTAATCGTCCAATCATGAAAGACCGAAAGTTTTGATTCATTCGTCGCTATTACTCCCTCGCTGGCATTAAAGCAAACATTGCTGTCTATGGTAATATTGTAAGCTGGGAAGTCCGCTGTGTAAGCAAAAGTTTGAAAACAGTCAATATGGCAATCCGTACCGCCGCAAAGATTGCGGTCGTTGCCGTGCATATAATTTTTATAGAAAGTTATGTCGTTGCCAAAAATACGGGCATAGTCTCCATCCGCTCCGCTGCTACCGGGATTCATTTGATAAAATTCATTATACTCATATTTACAGTTTCGGCATTTTTGCAAGACTCCATATCCTCCGCCGCTAATAAAATTATATCCAACGTAAATATTCTGCGCGGATGTAGCCAATGTTAATTGGTCATTTAAACTTACGCCAACGGAACCACCGGCTCCGGCCGCTGAGTAATTATTTACAGACTCGACGTCGTGAATATTTGGCTGAGTAATGTCTAAAACCCCGTTGCCGTTGGTATTAAAACAATCTATTCGAATATAGCTGGCGCTAACAGTAAAGCCATTCATAATAACAGTAGGCGCCGGCCTAAATCCGCGAGAGTTAATATCGGAGTAAGTTGTGCTTGGACATGAAGACCCGGGAAGAAAACCTTGATAGGTAATTTTATTTCCGGAGCTTCCGCTTCTGCTAATGGTTACGCTTTCATTATACGTCCCCGGATAAACCACGACTGTGTCCCCTGCTACCGTAGCTGCAGCAGCTGCGGATATAGTGGTATATTCCTGGCCGCTGCCAACACAGCGAATATTTGCTGCTGAACAATTACCAGAAGCTTGAGCTTGTGTTGTAGCAGAAGCAGAAGAACTTTGGGAAGAGTTATTTCCTGCAGCATCATAAGCAGCCACGGTGTAGCTGTAAGATGTGGAGGCGGCAAGACCGGTGTCGGAGTAAGTTGTGAGTTGTGAGTTTGTAGTTGTTAGAAGAGAACCATTTCTATATATTTTGTAGCCTGCTACTCCAACAGCATCGGTTGAGGCTGTCCAGGACAGATTTATAGCGGATGATGATATGGCTGTGGCGGAAAGGCCGGTTGGGACTGTGGGCGCTGTTGTGTCTGGAGCAGCTGCTGCCTGGGTAGTAGCAGAAGCTGAAGAACTTTGGGAAGAATTATTTCCTGCTGCATCGTATGCCGCTACTGTATACGAATAATTTGTTGACGCAGAAAGACCAGAGTCGCTAAAAGTTGTGAGTTGTGAGTTGCTAGTAGCTAGTAAAGAACCATTGCGATAAATTTTGTATCCCGCTACTCCAACAGCGTCTGTTGAGGCGGTCCAGGAAAGGTTGATGCCAGACGCAGAAACAGCTGTGGCTGAAAGATTAGTTGGGACTGTGGGGGCGGTTGTGTCGGCGGGCGGCGGTGTGCCTGCTGATTCCGTATATCCAACAAGCAAAGAAGCACCTGAAGTTGCGGAAGCAAGATTCATGGTTAAGCTGGGAGTTCCGCTGGATGCTTCTGCCCAGCAGGTATTTAAATTTCTACCCTGTCCATTTGCGACATTTGCGTCTAAACCAGTGCAATTAGTAAAAGAAGATTGAGTTGCTCCGGTTGCAAAAACCCCAAGCACAATACTTGCTGAGGTTACAGCGGTAGAAGCAGCCACCGTCATAGCACTGCCATACCCATTGCTAGCAGTTCCGGTAACATTGATTCTTCCTGTTGAAATGGTTGGGCTCAAATCATAAGCAGCTCCGGACAAACCATCATTGCTGGAAAAAGTTATTGTTATAGTTGCTCCTGCCGACAGAGCAGTTGTAACATATGCGCTACAAATTACCGCTCCAATGCCATTAAAAACAGCAGCGTCGCGAGAATAAGTATTGCCGGCTGAATCAGAACAGGAAGTCCAACCGCTTGCGGTTGGATCAATGCCAGTCGTAACTACCGAAACCACAATGGTATGGCCTTGCGCAACACCGCCGGAAGCCGTGAAAGTTAAAGTTTTTCCATAACTTGAGGTTTGGGTTGAGCCAATTCTAACAGGAGTGCTCGCCCCCAAAACCTGCCCCTGCTGGCCACTAATAATTTCCTGCAAGGTAAGAGCTTGAGAGGTTTGAATTAGACTTAAAGTTAAGATTGTAAAAACAATTAAGCCTTGTTTAAATCTATTCATAGGTGATTTTATTTATGTATCAAAATACTCTTATACTCAAATATTTTCTGCCTTAATTATACCATAAACAACAGGCCTGTCCGTTAAGGACAGGCCTGTTGTTAGAATGATAGAATGTTAAAATGTTTATATAATAGAGTGCTACTCGTATTGCAGTGCTTGTATTGGATCAAGTTTTGAGGCCTGGCGGGCAGGCAACACGCCGAACAGAATACCAATGGTGGCGGAAACGCCAAATCCAATGCCTATTGCATAAAGGGGCACGGTGAAGGTCCAAGCCAAACCGCTGGCAGTGGCAATTACTGAAATTAGCCAACCCATAGCGGCTCCGGCCAAAATACCAAAAATTCCGCCAATCACTGTAACCAACACAGACTCAATTAAAAATTCAGTTAAAATATCGCTGCCGGTTGCGCCCAAAGCTTTTTTTAATCCGATTTCAGAAGTTCTCTCGGTCACCACCACATACATAATATTCATAATCCCAACGCCGCCGACAATTAAAGAAATTGCGGCAATGGCAATTAACAAAATTGTTATCCCATTAAAAATGGTGTTAAAAGTTTCCAAAGTTTGCGCCTGGGTCTGTACCAAAAAATCATCTTTAAATGGATCATCAATATTGTGATTTCTTCTAAGAACAGTTCTAATGTCTTCCGAGGTAGCATCTCCCAATTTGGTGTTTTCAATTTGTACCACCGAGTACAGCAAATAATCAATACCTAAAATTTTCTTTTGAGCGGTATTAAGCGGCATATACAAAGCGTTGTCCTCGTCGCCGCCAAGGCCGCCGCGGGAATTATAAACACCAATGACTTCAAAGTTTAAATCCCCGACGCGAATATATTTGCCTATTGGATCGTTTTGCAAAAATAAATCTTCCGCTAATTGGCTGCCCAAAACCACAACCTGCGCCGCGCCAAGATTCTCCCCTGTTGTATAAAACCTTCCTGATTTTAAAGTTCCTTTATCAATATCAAAACGTTCAGGAGAAGCGCCATAAAACATAATGCTCTTTGCTACGTCCTGAAAACTTACAACTTTTAATCCAACCACAACGCCATAATCATTTACCACATTTGGCAAACGCTTTATGTCTTCCAAATCACGATTTTTTAAAGTGGTAATGGCAACAGCAGAGCCGGCGCGGCCGGTATCCGCCGAAGCGGCGCTGGAGTTAGCGCGATTTTTTGTGGTAGGCGGAACTTTAGTTTCCACAAATAAAGTATTAGTGCCAAAAGCCTGAACCTGGGCGTTAATTAAACTTCTAAAACCTTCCCCGGCAGACAGCACTAAAATTACGGTGGCAATACCGATAACAATGCCTAAGGTTGTCAGCCCGGTCCTGGCCGGGTTGGCAAATAAAGCTTTGGTAGATTGTTTGAATGCGTTAAGCATAGTAGTTTTTCAAGTTATCAAGTCTATCAAGTTTGTAAAGTTATAAGGACTCGAAGAACTTGATAACTTTATTAACTTGCGGCTTTTTTCGTTATTCGTAGCGTAGCGCGTCTATCGGATTAAGCTTTGACGCTTTAAAAGCAGGATACAGCCCAAAAATAACTCCGGTTAAAATTGAGACACCGACCGCCAAGACCACGGAAGTTAAAGAAACAACAAAGGCCCAATCGTAACCCAAATATTTCATTAATAAAGAAACCAAATATGAAACTATAATTCCACAAATAATGCCAATTACCCCGCCGACGGAAGTAAGAGTTCCGGCTTCCAGCAAAAACTGATTTCGCACCGCGGAATTGTTAGCGCCCACGGCTTTACGCAAACCAATTTCTCTGGTTCGCTCCGCCACAGTCACCATCATAATATTTAAAATTCCAATACCGCCGACAACCAAAGCAATGGCAGCCATAGCTGTTAAAAACAAGCGCAAAGCATTGGTAATTGTATTAAGCGCGCTAACCGCATCGGCAATATTGCGGACGGTAAAATCTGTATCAACTTCTTTTTTAATGTGATGACGCTGCATTAATACTGCTTTTACATCGGCAATTGTCTGGTCAACATTATCCGCCGAGTCAACTTTAACATTGATTGACTGCAAGTAGTGTATGCCCAACAATTGCTTTTGAGCAATGGTTAACGGAATAAAAATTTGGTCGTCCTGATTTTGGAAAAAAGCGCTGCCGCGCGGAGAGACCACGCCAATAACTCTTAAAGGAATGCCGCCGGCCTCAGTCTGAGATGAGCTCTTAACTTTAATAACCTGGCCTAATGGGTCGGTGCCGCTCTCTGTAAACAATTCGTCGGCAACAGCTGAACCTAACACAACCACATTGGCGTTCCCCTGCTCTTCCTGTTGGCTCATAAAGCGACCCTCTTGCATGGTTATAGTAACAACTTCCGGATAGGTATAATCGGTGCCGACAAAGTTTGTGTCTACTTCCTTGCTCTGCCATACAACCGTGCCGCCGCCGCGCACACCCGAAGCAACAGCCGTGGCATGAGGAACTTGAGCGGTATCCCTTAGGGCGTCCGCGTCTTCCTGGATTAAGCTGGTAATAACAATGCCAAAAATTTGGGCTGGCGGCCCTTTTTCATTGCTCTTGCCCGGTTGGACAGAAAGCAAATTAGTTCCTAATTTGGTAACCTGCCCAAGCACCAAGCTTTGCGCGCCGGCGCCAAGGGCAATTATTATAATTACTCCGGCAACGCCAATAACAATACCCAGAATTGTCAAAAACGACCGGCCTTTTCTAGCCAGAAGCGTTCTAAAAACAAGTTTGATGGTAGAAATGAAATTCATTTTTAGAATTATGAATGATGAATTAAGAATTAAGGCAATGGGCCCATTCTTGATTCATAATTCCAGATTCTTAATTCTTATTTAACCAGTTCTTTATCCGGGGAAGCAATTGTTCTCTTAAGCACTTTTTCGTCGCCGATAATATTTCCGTCTTTAACGCGAATAATTCTCTTGGCATGGTTGGCGGTATCCATTTCGTGGGTCACCAAAATAATTGTTCTGCCGTCGTCATTTAATTTTTGCAAAATTTGCATAACGGTATTACCGCTCTTGCTGTCTAAGTTTCCCGTCGGCTCGTCCGCAAAAATAACCGCCGGATCATTAACCAAAGCCCGGGCAATTGCCACGCGCTGTTTTTCTCCACCGGAAATTTGGTTAGTAAAAAAATTCAAACGATGCGAAAGACCAACGCTGTCCAAAGCTTTTTTTGCAAGCTCATCGTGGTTCTTTTTCTTGCTGTAAATTAAAGGCAGCTTAACGTTATCAAGCACCGAGGTTCTCGACAACAGGTTAAAAGATTGGAAAACAAAACCAATTTCTTCGTTGCGCAAAGCCGCCAAATAATCGTCGTCAAATCCTTTAATATCTTTTCCCTTAAACTCATACAATCCCCCGGTCGGGCGATCCAAAAAACTTAATATGTGCATTAAGGTAGATTTACCGCTGCCGGACGGCCCCATAATTGCCACAAACTCTCCTTGCTCAATGGCAAAAGTCAGGCCGTGCAAAACCGAAGTCACGACTTCTTCATTTATATAATCTTTTTGTAAATTTTCTACTTTGATTAAACTCATATTCGCAGAATGATGCGGAATTTAACGCGGACTAACGCGGAAGACTGCAGTATTTCTGCGTCTTTCTGCGTGAAATTCCGCGCTTTTCCGCGTTAATTATTGTTTTATATATGTCACAACTTCTTGTCCGTCATTTAAGCCGGAGAGGATTTCCACCAAGCCTTCATCTGCTTCCAGGCCGGTTGTAACTTCTACTTCGTTATAGGTTTTCTTTTTGCTGTCGGTAATTACGCGGACATATTTTTTTCCGTCTTTGGAAATAATACCGCGGAGCGGCATAGCCAAAACATTTTTCTTTTCCGCTACCAAAACAGTCATATTGGCTGTCATCCCCGGTTTTACTTCGGGAATATTGTCGACACTGGCGGTAACTTTATAGTTTACTACGCCTGAGACGACAGTTGCCCCCGGATTTACAGTTTGAACCTTGCCGGTAAAATGTCTGTCCGGCCCCAAAGCATCCAAAGTAATATCTACCGATTGATCAGGCTTTAAAGAAGCAATGTTGGCCTCGCTAATATTGGCTTCAACGTGCAAATTGCCAACATCCTGTAAAATCACTACTTCTTTTAAAGCTGAGGCGAGTTCGCCAACTTTAACGTCTACCGAAGTAATGGTGCCATCGGCCGGAGCTTTTATCATAGTATTATCGAAAGCCGACTGAGCAGCCAAAACTTGTCCCTGCGCGCTTAAAATCTGCGCCTGGGCGGCTTCTAAGTCTGCCGGGCGGGCTTGGGCTTTTTTCAAATCCAAAGATGCCTGAGCGGAAGAAACAGCATTCTGAGCGGCAGACACGGCGCTTCTCTGAGTTTCTAAAGCAGAGTTATAAGCATTGTATGCCGTAACGTAAGAAGAAGATTGAGTATTTGGAATTGTTATTGTCCAAGAGTTGTTTGTTGGCACGCTGGTGGAGGAAAATTGGATAAACAAACCCTTGGTGCCAATTGGCTGCGGAGTTACATCCACCAAACCATCGCCGGTTTCTAAACCATTAACCTGAAAACGCAAACCATTTCCGGTGGAATAAATAGAAATTTTGTAAACGCCCTGGTCTTTGCCGGTATATGTACCGGAAACAGTAGAAGTTACCGAACCGGTATTGCCTGAACCGGCAATAGCGGAAAGACCTGAGTTCATTAAAGCTTTATAAGCGCTGTCTACCAATACTTGCTGTTGCTTAATAGTATTATCCAATGAGCTCTTGGCATTGTCTAAAGTCACCTGAGCTACGGAAATTTCTTCGTTGCTGGCTCCGGACAAAACTTTATTGTAGTTGGCCTGGGCGGAAGAAAGCGCGCCGCGGGCGGAGGTAAGGCTGGCTAACTGGTCCTTTTGATCCAAGCTGGCCAAAATTTGTCCGGCTTTAACCTTGTCCCCTTCTTTAACTCTAACCTGCTGGACAATGCCGCTGGTTTTAAAACTCAAGTTCAAGTCGGTTTCGGAAACAACCTGTCCGGTAGCTAAAACGGTATATTTTATGTCTTGTTTTTTTACAACATCTGTAACAATGTTGGCGCTGTTGTCTTTTGGTTTTAAAATATTATACGCGATTGGCAAAACGACCAGTAAAATTATTACTGTCCAAATTATTTTCTTTTTTGTGAAAAATCCCCTAATGTTCATACGTGTTTATAATTATAAATAATTTATTTAATAAATTGGCTTCCTAGCACTCCTTGCATATGTTTTTTAATTCCTTTTTTCCATGAAGGATTGCTAATATTAGACATAATTGTTTCTATTAGTTCGGAGAGTTGGTCTGTTTTAACTAAAGCCACCACTTTGCCAAACTTACCCATTACTATAAATTGATCACCCGGCTTAAGTTTTAAATCTTTTCTGGCCTGAGCCGGAATAACCACCTGGCCGCGCGCTCCTATGGTTGTGGTCCCATACATTTTATCCTGCTGGTGGATTTTTGAATCCATAACTATTTTAGCCATTATTTGCCTCCAAAAAATTAAAGTATGTCATTACATACTTATCATACACTATTTTTGGCACTTTGTCAAGAAAAAAGTTTATCCGTTCCCCTTAAATAAGGGGAACGGATAGATGGCGGTTTGGCAAAGCCCTTTACTACTCCCAAGCTGAGACATAGTCGCCCGGAACTTTTTTGGGCTCCTTGATCTGAACTTCAACAATCAGCTCGCCGCAGTGATGATTGAGTTGATCTTTGGACCCGATTACCTCTTCCAGGCATTTCGCACAGCAACGGACACTCCACAGCCCGCGTTTTCCGCTCAAGGCACTGAAAAGTTGCTGTTGCGGCCCGTTCCAATGCTTGTGCTGATTCTTGAATGCCTGCAGCTTTGTAATCAGGACTCTCTTTAAACGGTTGTTCATATTCGCTCCTTAAAATTTTCTGCCAAACAAAAAAGCCGGACCTTGTTGAATCCGGCAAACTGGAGCCAATAATCTTGCAGCTCAAAATTGCCAAATTCAAACACCCGGCAATGTATACCACGAGACTGAAAATGAATTATTTAAATTGTTCATAAATATATAAAAAAATAAATTTTGCGGGGGAGAAGGAAACTCTCCCCCGGCTGCCAAAGAAACCCGCTTCGGCTCGGTAATCAAAACCAGACTTCATTCATGCTTTTCTCCTTTCAGCAGCGTTTGTTTTGGCCCAAAGAGGGCCAGGAAAATGTTCCCGGGGCCGGGACATAAATTCCTCGCCCTCATGGGCAACAGTCCTAAAAACGAACTTCATTAGGCCGTCCGTTTTTCCAGCGTTGAAATTCTTCATCGGTGGCAAAAGCCGGGCGCTTGGCTTTAGGTTTCGATTCAGGCGGCACAGGAACAAACTGCACATAACACTTCGGGTTAGAACATGTGCCGGACGGCAAATCAAGCTCCCAACCACATTCACATACTGGTCTAATTACTGGTTTACCTTCCATCTTTCCCTCCTAAGGGTTTTTCAAACAATTTATATTTATTTGGCCGTCGATAAGTCGAAAGACAAATAAAAAATCCCGACGCTCAGTTGAGCTCGGGAATTAGAAGTCGAAAGGTTTAGGATTTTTTCAACTCAAAATTTCCGGTCTCAACGATCGGGGTAAAATAAAACCAAAAATTTTGAGTAATGCGTTTCATAAGTTATTTAATTATATCAAATCCAATTTCTTTGTCAAACCGTTATTTTGGGCAATTTGGCCGGAAGTTATGGCAGACAACTCAGGCAAACGATCAAGCTCCGGCATAACAATCTTATAAATCTCCGGCAGCTCAGTTTCCAGGCTTTGGGCTAGCGTGATTTTGCGGGCATTGTTAATTATAGAGGAATAACTCGCGTTATTTAAATACAAGTCTAACAACGAAGGTTTAAGTAAAACATTATTGGCTAAAGAAAAAGCCACGGGGGTTTCCGCAAAATTATCTGTAACAACCTGGGAAATCCTAGCCGCAAGTTCCGTCTCCCCCCTTTCCGAAAGCAAGGCGACAAACTTTTCTTTTATATCCGTAAGCCAACTGGTTTGATTAAATCCGCCAAGACAGTTTAAGCCATAAAATAAACTTACCAAAAAACAAACTAAACTGGTTGGATAAATTTTTCTGTCTTTTAAGTCATTGCTTATTCCTTCCGCTAAATCCCGATATTTTGTTTCTAAATCTTGCCTGCTTAAAGCCCGGCGCCTGCCAAAGCCGTCAACCTCCCAAAATAAAAAGCTCCCTTTTCCAAACCCAAATGCGCCTTTTAACCCGGTAAAATACTTTTCAGCCAGATCAAAGCCAGAAGAAGTAAAAAGCAATTGGCATAAAAAATGATTTTTATTATTCGCGATGTCTTTAACAATTAACTCCCCCACCAAATCTTCCAAAGGCAAATATGCTAATTTTGGGGCTTCGGGAAAAACTTCAGCCCAAAGCATCCGGCTTATAATACAAGCCTGGTCGGAAAAAATTTTTCTTTCCAAAACCTCAGGAGACAAAAAAACTTTTTTAACCAACTCGTCCAGTTTTTTCTGCTTTAAGCCATCCAAAAATTTTAGCCCTTTTATTTGTTTGCGAATATTTTCCACATCCCGCTTTTCTATTTTTTGTGCCGCAAAGGCAGTTTTTGTTTTATGGCCATCGTGGAAAAAAGACAATCTTATTTGTTTTCCAAATTTATCAGACAAAACTAAACACGCCGGCCAGGAAGAATTATTTAAAGAAACTCCGCTGGTCGTTAAAACGGGCAAAAATTTTAAATCGTTCCTTAAGGAAAACAGCAAGTTAGCATTCAAAAAAAACGGGTGGCCAAAGATTCCATGGTGGTCAATCGTGGAAACTAATGGAAATTTTTGAATTTGGCCGGAAATTTTTTCAGCCTCATCCTGGCCATAAATATCCGCGAGCAAAAACTTAATAATTTTTGCGAAATTCGCCTCGGGCTCTTTTTTTGAAAGTCGCCAGCTTAAAACGTAGTCGGCCAAAGTTAACCCCCCGCTATTATGATAAATGGCAGCGAGGGTTTTTTGCTTGTTGAGCACCGCGGATTTTAATTGTTCCAAATTCTCCATAGGCTTAATTATACCGCCTGGGCGGAAATTTAAAAACCCCCGAATTCGGGGGTTTTGTAAACTAAATTATCTTAAACCTTTTGGGGTAAGAATTCTCATGCCGCCGGCATAATCTCCGGTTTTGTCGCCAAGGCAGAAATAATAAGCGTAATCATTATAAACCAAAATGCCGTTGCTCAAAAAAGAAGTCCCGCTTGGATAATAATAGTAGTCGGCTCCGGTATGTCCGCCAGGAACGGGAGACGGATAAACAATGGAGTCGCAAGAACCGTCGGTCGGCTTTGGGGCTACCGGCAAGCTGGACAAGACTTCCGGCGCCATCCCTGCCGGTATGCCTGGAATGGGAGAAGAAGGATATCCTTTATAAGTAGAAAAATATAACTCCAAGGCTGTGTTCATTTGGGTCATATCACCCAAGCGCTTGGTGTCGCGGGATTTTTGTCTGGCTGACATAAAAGCAATTAACGCAACAGAAGACAATAAAGCTATAATCGCGATAACTACGAGCAATTCTATCAGTGTAAAACCCTCATTTTTAAATTGTTTTTTATTTCGCATGATTTTTTTCTATATTTATTATATAACTACGCGGTTAAAAAAACAATGTGGATAAACTTTCAACAAATACGAGCCCCTTGATAAAATCCGGGAAATATTGTAAAATATCATAGAAATACATTTTCTTCCAACTATTGTGGGTCTGTAGCTCAGTTGGTAGAGCAGCGGCCTTTTAAGCCGTTTGTCGTGGGTTCGATCCCCACCGGACCCACCAAAAAACCTCCAAAGATTTGGAGGTTTTATAATTTCAAGAAGCTCTTTACAAAACTTGAAAAAAGGGCGAAACTAACAGCAGAAAGAATTAATCATATACAAATATGAATATTAAGAATCAACAACTATACGGCTGGATCGGGGTAGCTGTAATAGTCATAGCCGCTCTTTGGCTTTCCCTAAGCAAAAAAGCAGATAAGCAGCCGGCGCAGCAGCAACAAAACCAAAACCAACAGCAGACAGTTCAACCAACCGACAGCACTCCTTCCGCTAAATCAGATGTTTGGACCGGCACTTTGCAGAAATCTGACAACGCGGCCAAAGGAAATTTATTATTGGTAACCAGCGAACGAAATATTTATATTCGCAGCAACCGGGACTTCAGTTCTCTAATCGGCAAAAAAGTCAGGGTTTCTTATGAAGGAACCTGGCAAAATTTTGTTCTGGGCGATATAACTTTATCGGAACAGGAATAATAATAAAAGATACCAATATACTAATGAAGACTAATGATAACTAATGTCTTTATTTCGTTAACATTAGTAAATTAGTATATTTGTATCGCGTATTAGTAATCTCTATGTTACTTGAATCATTTAAAAAATTTACCGGTTATGAGTTATTAGACACCGGCGACGGACAGCGTTTAGAACGCTGGGGCAATATTGTTTTGGCGCGCCCCGATCCGCAAATTATCTGGGAAAAAAGCGAAGCACCCGAACTTTGGCAAAGCGCCAATGCCGTTTTTAAAGCTGGCGGCGGCGAAGATAAAGGAAGTTGGAAAATAAATAAGCCCATTCCTAAAAGTTGGACTATAGATTTTCAAAACTGCAAATTTTTACTCAAACTCTCCCCTTTTAAACACACCGGCATTTTTGCGGAACAAGCTGCAAACTGGGAATGGATGCTAGACAAGTTATCAAGTCCGTCAGGTGATAAAGTTATAAAGCAAAACAGAAAAGATCGGGACTTGATAAACTTGGAACCTGATAACTTGCAACTTACAAATAAATTTAAAGTTTTAAATTTATTTGCGTATACCGGAGGTGCGACAATGGTTTTGGCTAAAGCGGGCGCAGTTGTTACCCATGTCGACGCTTCCAAGCCAACCATTACCTGGGCAAATGAAAACCATAAATTAAATAAACTCCCCAAAGAATCTGTTCGCTGGATTTTTGATGATGCGGTAAAATTCGCCACCCGGGAATTAAAACGGGGAGCCAAGTATGACGGCATTATTATGGATCCGCCGGCTTTTGGCCATTCCCCCACGGGTAAAACCTGGAGGTTTAATGACGACTTGCCTGGACTATTAGAAACTTGCATCAAACTTCTTTCGCCAAATGCAAAATTTTTGCTAATAAACGGTTATGCCACCAATTCATCAGCGCTGTCCTTAAACAACCTGCTTGAAAGCAAAACCAAAAATCTTCCCGGAAAAATTGAATTCGGTGAACTCTGCCTAAAACAAAAATCCGGCAGAACAATCTCTACCGGAATTTTCACCAGATGGAGCAAATAAATTAAGTAAAATTTTTAAATTAAATAAAATTGACCATAATTGAATTCAATTATGGTCAATTTTTTAACGATACAAATATCCTGAAACTATTGTTGTCCGCCTAATAAGATAACGTCGTAACCACCGGAAGAATTTTTATAAATTGTAAATCTTGGTTTCCCATCGGTAAAAGTAAAAGCGTCTTCCTGAGCCGGACTTTCAAAATATAAAAGCATATCTTTATATGTAGAATTTGGCGCGGCAACGCAGCCATGCGAATCAGGAAATATAAATTGCCTGTTTAAAGGCTGAAATTTATCGCCATTAAGCTCCATTCTAATTGTTTGGTCCACACAGCTACTTGCGCTTTCACCAGTGGTAACTTTTAATTTCAAAACAATCAAATTAACCTGCTTCTTTTGGCTATATTGTTTAGTCCAGTTACCCTTCATTGCCATTTCCGGAGTTACCTCGTAAGTTCCCCATTCAAGGCCTGTTAAAGCAAAGGCATTATCGTTACTTAGCCATTTCACCAAAGACGCTTCTGCAAAATCCTGTTTTTTAACACTCACCGGCAGAGGCACGTTATCCATCCCATACAAAGCGCTGGCCGATGGGACCAAGTTTTGGCCAGAATTCTGCATATTTGTTAAACCCCTGTTGGCAAAAGCAATCTGCATTTTGTCTATTTTTTGCTGCTGATAAAAATAAACCAAAGCCCCCATTAAAAGAGCGCCGAGAGTAAAAGCTAAAATAATTTTTGTCCATTGGAACCCTTCTTTTGAAACAGCAGCCGCCGGTTTTGGCGGCTCTATTGAAAAATTTTCCATGAAAATTTATTATTAATTTTTTGGCTCTAAATAACTTATTACTTTGTTATATAAGTCATCCAGGGTCATACTGCCTTTAATTAAATATTCCTTTACGCCCTGCGAAAGCAGCATTTGTTTTAGCTCTGGCTTGTCTAAGTTGGTTAGAACCAGCACCGGAATATTCTGCAGCCGAGGTTCTGTGCGTAAATAATCCAGCACGCCGGTTGAACCGTCATCTTTGGTCAACAATAAATCTAAAATAATAATTTCCGGGGTCACGTCTTTTAAAATTTTTTTCGCCTGTTCCGGGGTATCGGCGGCGTAAACTTGCGTATCCCAGTTTTCGAAACGCTTTTTTAAAGTGTTCAAAATTAGCGTGTCGTCGTCTACCATTAAAATTATATGCTTCATACGTTAGGAATTAGATTGAAGATTTTAGATTATAGAAAGCTGCCTATATCTCGTTAGGGTCGGCAATAGAACGGCCAAGCACTATTAAGAATACCAGGGGAAGCAATAGCCAAATAAAACCTGAGGAATTAGATAAAAATAAAAAACTAACAAGCGGCGAAAAAGTTTTTCCGGAAACCGCTAAAAAACCTAAAATTGTATTAATTAACAAACCAACCTGCAATACCGCAAAAACCAAAGCAAATGGAATTGAGCCGAAATGCCTGCCGTCTGCGGAAGTCCTAAAGGCATAGCGTGATAGCAAAATAAATAAAGCAACAAAAATAATTAAAAAACTCACCAGTTGCTGCAACGACGCGAATGAACTGGGCAATTTTTGATTTATAGCGCTGGTAAGCCAGGGGGCTTCGAGCACCAATAACTTGGCAATATACAAACTCATTAACAAACTAATAATTCGCCCGCGGCCTGCGGCAAAGGCATAAAAAACCGAGGCCACACCCCAGAACAATATAATAAATAAATCCCAGCTGGGCGTATGCCAGTTGAAATTTTGAATAAGCTGATTAGCTTCGTTAGTGGAAATCATTTTTGTTTCTAGATCTTGTAATTTCTTTTATTATACCACAAACTTACCAAATAAAAAAGCTCCGCCTAATAGCGGTGCTTTTTAACCCCCTCAAGATATTTTATTTAAAACTTTCTTTTATGCTGTCCCATAAACTGTCGTCTATTTGCACGGCTTCACCTCGTTCCTGGGCAATTTCTTTTAACAGCTCTTTTTCTTTCTTGGAAAGCTTTTTTGGGGTTACTACGTGCACGGTAATCATTAAATCCCCTCTTCTGCCCGGGTCATTTAAATGCGGAACGCCTTTGCCCTTTATTCTGAACACTGTCGCGCTTTGCGTGCCGGAAGGAACTTTTAATTCAATATCTCCGTCTAATGTTTTTACAATAATTTTTGCGCCCAAAGCGGCTTGGGTAAAACTAATGGGCAATTCTTTATGCAAAGTAAATCCGTCGCGGGCATAATCTTTTGAAGCCGAAACTTTTACCGCCAAATATAAATCTCCGGGGGTCGAACCTCGATAACCGGCCTCTCCTTCTCCGGAAATTCTAATTTTCTGGCCATTGTCTATACCGGCCGGAATTTTTACGGCAATAGTTTTTTCCTGCCTTAATGCTCCGGTACCGCCGCAAGTTTTGCAAGCAACTTCGGGAATTTTTCCCATACCGCTGCAGCGGTCGCAAGCAACCGAAGAAGCCACGGCTCCAAAAATTGTCTGCCTGGTGGTGCGAATTTGCCCCTGTCCATGGCACTTAGGACAGGTAACTATTTTTGAATCGCCTTCCGCTCCGGTTCCTTTACAAGTTTTGCAGGTATCCTGTTTTTCCAGGCTAATATTTTTTTCAACTCCAAAAACCGCTTCCTCAAATGTAATAGAGATTCCCATTTCTAAATCTATCCCGCGATTTCGCCGGCTAGCGTGAGTCTGGTTGCGGCCAAAAATGTCGCCAAAAATGTCGCCAAAGTCAGACCCAAAATCAAACCCGCCGCCGTTAAAGTCAAAACCACCGAAAGGATTTCCCTGAGCTCCCCCGCCAAATCCGCCAGCCTGCTCAAAGTTTGAGCCGAACTGGTCATAGCGCTGGCGCTTGCTTTCGTCGGAAAGGACCTGGTATGCCTCGTTAATTTCCTTAAATTTTTCCGCGTTTCCATTTCCCTTATCTGGATGGTGCTCGTGAGCTTTTTTGCGAAAAGCTTTTTTTATTTCATCAGCGGATGAATTTTTGGAAACTCCTAAAATTTCATAGTAATCTTTATTCATAATTCGCGGACTGTCGCGGAATTTTACGCTGAATAACGCAGAATACTGCAGTTATTTTCCGCGTATTTCGGCGTTAATTTCAGCATTTTCTGCGTTTAATTATTCAGTTCGAAAACCGATTTTATGGCTGGGCGTGTCGGATATTTTTATCTGCCCAAATTGCTCTTCATATCGCTTAATGTTGTCGGCCAAAACCGCGGCAACTCTTTTCATGTGTTGCGGGGAAACAATAATTCTTGAACCAACAATCCCGCTGGGAGGAACAACATTCATAAAGTCCAAAATAAATTCCTCACCGGCGGAGCCATAACCAACCTGAACCAAGTTGGCATAAAAACCCTTTAAGACATCATCGGAAATTTTTACCTGCAATTGTTGATTTTGTTCCTGTGATTGTGACATACCTTATTTAATAGTTGCTTTAATTTTACTTAATTGCCCGAGCTCAAAATTACAGAATTTCGTATTTGTATACTCACTGCTAAAAAAATTCAATTTTTCCGGTTTTTCCACTCTTTCATTCATAATGCAGTCGGGTTCTGAATTGTGATCCAGGCCAATTTGATGGCCAAATTCATGAAGCAGAGTTGATTCCACATATTGAGCCATGGCCTGCGGAAAATCCGCTGTCACTTCCCTTAAACGCTTGTCGGAAAGCACTATTCCATATTCCTGAAATGTCTTGCCTATTTCCGTACCGCTGCGCTTAAAATCCTGGGCATAAATTACAAACAGGTTGGCTTGGCCGGATAAAACATGCCGGCGATATTTGGAAGCAATTTCCCCTAAATCAGCGTCTGACAAAACTCCGCCCGGAATTTTTTCAGTGTTAAAAACGGAAACTTCTCTGCCGGTATATTCTTTTACGTCCTGAACAAAATTATTAAAGGCTTTGTCGTCCATCCCGGCTCCGGTTGCCGTAACTGCTTCAATTACAATGGGGCTTCCCGGTTTTAAATACCATTCTCTGGCGTCGCCGTAACTATGCATACCAAGCAGGCTGCGGGCAAACTGATATCTTCCCAAGTCATATCTGGTTGTTTGATTAAATTTGCTCTGCGGGTCGCCCAAAATTTGAACTTTCAAATAAATGAAGATTCCGCACAGAATAATAATAACCAGAAGGAAAAATGCTTTCCAAGACATATATTAATTGACCAAAAATGACTAAGATTGAACAAAATTGCTAAAATTCATATGTTCAAAATTAATTCATTTCTCCGCCTGCCAAACCGGCTTGGACAGGCAATAATAATTAATAATTTATCTACTGTTCAGTTAAAAAGTTAATTAACCTGAAGCTATATTTATTGCTTAGGAACTTCTTTGTACTCAGCGTCTACCGGCCCCTTGTCTTCCGGCTTTTCACTTCCTGCTCCCCCGCTTGATTCTTGATTCTTGCTGCTTGATTCTTGCTCGTACATAGCAGCGCCAACTTTTTGCACCGCTTCAGACAAGGCGTCCATAGCTTTCTTTAAATCTTCCAGATTGTCTTTATCTTTAACTTCTTTTAGCGCTTTAATTTTTTCTTCAACCAAAGTTTTGTCTTCCGCTTTGGCCTTGTCGCCAGCGTCTTTTAAGGTCTTTTCCGAAACGCTAATTAAAGTGTCCGCCTGGTTTCTCATATCCACGGTTTCTTTGCGCTTGCGGTCTTCCTCGGCGTGGGCTTCAGCCTCTTTTTTCATTCTTTCAATTTCATCCTTATTTAAGTTGGACGAACCTTGAATGGTAATTTTATTTTCCTTGTTGGTAGCTTTATCTTTTGCTTTAACCGTCAAAATGCCATTGGCATCAATATCAAAAGTAACTTCCACCTGAGGAATGCCGCGAGGCGCCGGCGGGATGCCGTCTAAAATAAAATGGCCTAAAGATTTGTTGTCTTTAGCAAACTCGCGTTCGCCCTGCAGTACGTGAATTTCAACGGATGTCTGATTGTCGGCCGCTGTTGAGAAAGTTTGAGACTTAGATGTTGGAATAGTGGTATTGCGCTCAATTAATGGAGTGCGGACGCCGCCTAAAGTTTCCAAACCCAAAGTGAGGGGGGTAACATCGAGAAGCAAAATTTCTTTGCCCTGGACATCGCCGCCTAAAATACCGGCCTGGATTGCCGCGCCCTTGGCTACGGCTTCCATTGGGTCAATGCCGCCTTCTACCTGCTTGCCAATATAGTCTTCCACAAATTTTTTAACAGCAGGCATTCTGGTCGGTCCGCCAATTAAAATAATCTTGTCTATATTCTGCGGGGTAAAGGAAATATTTAATTTCTTTGCCACGTCATTAATTGCCTGTTCAACCGGATGGCGCATTCTTTCCACGAGCGGCTTAATTAATTCTTCCAGCTTTGTTCTGGTAATCTTTAACTGGAAATGCTTTGGCCCGTTGGCGTCAGCGGTAATAAACGGCAAATTAATGTCCGTTTCCATTGTTGTGGAAAGCTCAATTTTAGCTTTTTCTGCCGCTTCTCTTACGCGGTTCATAGCCATTTTGTCGGCCGAAATATCAACGCCGCTTTCGGTTTTAAAAGCCGCCACCAAATAATCAATCAACGCTTTGTCCATATCCTTGCCGCCCAAAGCTGTGTCGCCGGAGGTGGAGAGCACTTCAAAAGTCGCCTGGCCATCGGCCTCGGAAAAATCCATAATGGTCACATCCAAAGTTCCGCCGCCCAAGTCAAACACTAAAATCTTTTGGTCTTTGGAAGAAGTCTTATCCAGGCCATACGCAAAAGCCGCGGCGGTCGGTTCGTTTATTACGCGAACAACTTCTAAACCCGCAATTTCCCCGGCGTTTTTAGTCGCCTGTCTTTGAGCGTCGTCAAAATAAGCGGGAACTGTAACAACAGCTTTAGCGACCGGTTGGCCCAAAAAAGTTTCCGCGTCTTTTTTAATTTTTTGTAAAATGAAAGCGGAAATTTGTTCCGGGGTGTAATCTTTGCCGTTAACATTAAAGTTAAATTTCTGGCCCATCTTGCGCTTGGCTTCAAAAATCGTTCCTTCCGGATTGGTTACCGCTTGGCGCCTGGCCGGCTCGCCAACTAACAGCTGGCCTTCTTTAGTAAATGCCACATAAGACGGGAAAGCCTTGCCGCCTAAACTGGCGCCTTCTGCCGCCGGAATAATTACCGGCTTACCGCCTTCCATAACGGAAGCGGCAGAGTTAGATGTTCCTAAGTCGATACCTATAATTTTTGACATACGAATTCTCCTACAGATCTACGGATGAATGCGAATCTACACCTGCCCGACATGCCCTAGGTTAAATGTATTTGTTTAACCTTATTAAATTCTTGATAAATATCTATTTCTTATTTATCCAGGCAGTCTTGGCAGGCGGGGATTCTATTTCCGCCAGATCTCAATTAAATTAAAACATATTAAATAAAAATAGCTCTATTACAATTATTTTCTAAATTCTATATACCATAGACAGAATGACATATTTAGATTCTGTAGTTTTCTGTAGTGTCCTAATGCCAGCAGTTCTGTAGCTTAAAGCTCTTCAATATCAAATTTTTTAAATTCGCCGAGTGTTAAACCAATCACCTTTTTACTGGCAAACAGTTTCTTGGAAATTGGGAAATGCTCGCGATTATCATCTTTCAAATATACAAACACATTTCCTTCGCTGCCGTCTACTTCCCGCTTTAAGCGCAAAATAATTTTATTTTTATTTAACGCCTTGCCGGTAATTACACAATCGTTGTCGTCAAGGGGTTTTATGCTCTTGGCTTTATCATCCATCTCCATTATTTCCCGAACTGTAAACATTTCTGATATTTTCATAAAGTCCTTTTTTGTCCGTCTTGTGGGCCGTTTTGGTCTTTTTTGGCGGAATATTATTATTGCTACCAAGTTATCTTGAATTTTTAATTAGCTGATTTACTTTTACTGATGACCACCTGCGAAGGACGAATAAGTTTGCCATTTAATTCAAAGCCGGTTTGCAATTCATCCACGACCACATGGTCCTGCTCGCCTTCTACTTCGCGGACAGCTTCGTGGAAATTCGGGTCAAACTTTTTTCCAACCGCCTCAATCTTTTTAACTCCAAGTTCCCCTAAGGCCTTATCCAGCTGCATTACTATCCCATTTACTCCCGTCTGCCAGTTATCGTACTTCTTAAAAAACTCTTGATTCTTAATTCTTAATTCTTGATTCTCCTCGTTAGGCATATGCTTTAGCGCTTGTTCGAGGCTGTCGAGCGCTGGCAATAATTTTACCACGGCAACTTCACGGGCAAATTCCACCAATTCTTTATTTTCCGCTTCTTTCCGCTTTTTATAATTTTCAAAATCTGCCAGGGCCCGCTTCCAATTATTGGTCACAGCATCCAGGTCTTGCTGCAGCAATTCTATATTTGATTGTTCTTCTGGTTGATTGTCTTCAGGCATAAATTTTCTTTACTAAATACTAATTATTTACCAATATACTAATGCGCGCTGTTTAAGATTGGTATATTAGTACATATTAGAATTTAGTAAAAACAGTTAATTATTTAATTATGGTCAATAGTATAACTCCCGCTCCTCCGCCAAGTAATTTCGCTATGTATTCCATCAAACTCATATTTTTTTCGTACTTCATCGACTTCGGGCCTACCAAACCAATAATTCCTTTTTTACCGGACGGCAATTGCAAGCCGGAAACAATCATAGAATAATCGCTGGTTTTAGAAAGTTCAATTTCCTTGCCAATCATTGCTTTTGGCCCCATGCCTGAATAGTCCTGCATCATCTTTTCAGCATGCTGGTCAATGTCATCAAAAAACTTGGCAATTTCTCTGGCGTCTTCCGCCTGCAGTCCCGGATTGCTTAAAATATTAGACAGGCCCATCGTGGAAACCTCGTTATCGAACAAGGCAAAACTGGCAGACTGGCTATGTTCGGATAAAAGTTTGGTTAAACGGCGGCCCATTTCCATATGAGCCATCTGCAGCTTCATTAATTCCCGTTTTAAAGTATCCTGTTCTTTTAAAGTTAGCTTTACCCTGTCCATTAATTCGTTAACAAAGTAACGAAAACCCTTGTCGGTAGGCACGCGGCCAGCTGAAGTGTGAGGTTGTTTTATAAACCCCTGTTTCTCCAGTTCCTGCATCTCATTGCGAATAGTTGGGGCGGATACGCCAAAATTATATTTCTCCGCTAAATCACCGCTTGCTACCGGCTGGCAATTGTCGCAATTCTCCTTAACAATTGCCGCCAAAATTTTGGCTTGTCTTGGAGTAATTTCGCTTTTATTTTCCATAAGTTTAACTAAAAAAATAGTACTAAATGCATAGTAGCATTTAGCACTCTAGGGTGTCAAGTGATAATTTTAGGAATAATCCTACTCAAAAACTAGGACTTTTATTTATGCCTAAAATTAAAAAACCCTCCGTTGCCGGAGGGTTTTTTATATATTTTATTGGAAACCAGCCTGAGTAAGAGTGTGCGCGCCGGCCCCGAGCCCGCCGGTTTTGTCTCCTAAACAAAAAGTAATTACGTAGGCCCCAGTAATTAACTGCGTTCCTCCGGTGCTATTAGCATACATATAGTAATCATTCCTGCCGTTACCCGTACCTGAAGTGCAACTGCCATCAGCCGGGGAAGGGGCTGTTGGAAGTTGGCTTAAGTAATTCGGGGTAATTGACGGACTACCAAGCGGAGCTGCCACAGTTCCCCCGGCAGTTTTGGTAGGGTAGCTATTATTCTCATTAAAATATAGCTCAAAAGCTTTGGCCAGCTGGTTTAAGTCGGCAATTCTTTTCGCGTCTCTTGATTTTTGCCTGGCGCTGTTTAAGGCTACCAAGACAACGGATGCTAACAGCCCAATAATGGCTATAACAACCAAAAGTTCAATTAAGGTAAAACCTTTATTGAGTTGATTTTTGTTTCTCATATTTATCCGGTTAAATATAAACTTTTTATAAATTAATTATAACATAATTATATAATTAATTGAGTTTTTAAAGTAAAGTTCTCCGGAAATATTAACGTAAGCGGCGCTTTAAGCACTCAAAGTAACTATGCTTAATTATACCATATAAATTAATTAGGTTTTAAATTAAGTCAAGTTACTAGAAAAAACGCGGAAGCAGGCTCTATTGGAACCCTGCCTGGGTAAGGGTGTGGGGACCCGGCGTTAAACTACCGGTTTTTTGGCCTAAGCAAAAAGTAATCGTATAAGCGCTTGTAAGCAACTGAGTGACTCCGGTGCTGTTTGGGTACATATAATAGTCATTCTTGCCGTTAGCGGTTCCGGAAGTACAACTCCCGTCTGCGGGAGTGGGCGCCGTGGGTAGTTGGCTTAAATAATTTGGGGAGATGGAGGGAGAACCGAGAGTTAATGAGGAGCTCAAAACAACACCGCCAGCAGCCGTGGTTCTGGTTGGGTAACTGTTATGTTCGTTATAATAAAGCTCAAATGCTTTAGCTAGCTGGCTTAAATCGGCCACTCTTTTTGAATCCCTGGATTTTTGTCTGGCGCCGTTTAATGCTACTAACACCACTGACGCCAACAATCCAATAATCGCAATTACCACAAGGAGTTCAATTAAGGTAAAACCTCTCTGAGGAGCCTGCGCCATCATATAGGCAGCTCTTCTAGTCGCTCTTAAAACAGAATCATTGTCATTTTGTAAAATTGGTAAAAAATTTACTTCTTTTATATCCATAACCATTAATTTTAATTATAAAAAAATAATTTCCTCGATTTTATTTATATTTAAATTCCCAAAAAAAATATAAAAAATTATTTTTATAATGAAGCCTGGCAAGAAATTTTTCAATAAATTGTAGTGTTTGTTTCATTGCTTGCTTAAAATTAGTATACTTAATTATACCATAACTAAAGAAAAATCACCCATTACTGGATGATTTTATCAATAATTCCGTATTTTTTTGCTTCTTCCGCAGTCATAAAATAATCGCGGTCGGTATCTTTCTCAATTTTAGTCACAGGCTGGCCGGTGTGTTTTGCCAGAATATGATTGATTTGATTCTTTATTCTGAGCATTTCCCGGGCCTGAATCTCCACGTCTTTTTGCTGGCCTTCCGCCCCACCCATTACCTGGTGAATAAGTACGCGGGAGTTTGGCAGAGAGAAGCGCTTACCTTTGGCTCCGCAGGCCAAAAGGACTGCGGCGGCGGAAGCCGCCTGGCCAATGCAAATGGTCGAAACATCCGCTTTAATGTGCTGCATTGTGTCATACAAAGCCATTGCGGAAGTAACCGAACCGCCGGGAGAATTAATATAAAGTTTTATATCTTCTTTGTTATTGTCGGCATCTAAAAACAATAACTGGGCAATTACGGTATTAACCACGGCGTCGTCTATTGGTTCGCCCAAAAAAATTACGCGATCTTTTAACAAACGGCTGTAAATATCATAGCCGCGCTCCCCCATGGGAGACTTTTCAATTACCATTGGTACTAAAGGCATATATAGATTATTCCTTATCCCCTCGCCCTCTAGGAGAGGGTGCCCGAAGCAATAGCGAAGGGCGGGTGAGGGTGTTAATAATTTCTAATATCTAATTCTTAATTTCTAAACAAATCAAGTTCAGCCGCACCCAAAAAGTGGTACTTTAATAATTTTTATTTTCTTCATTTGGGCTTACTTAAGTCAATTAGAAATTAGAATAATTAGGTTAATTATTCAGCTGTTTCTTCTTTAGCCTCTTCGGGCTTAGTTTCCGCATCAGTCTGCGATAAGTCCGCATCAGTCTGCGGCTGGTCTTCGCTTGTTAATTTTTCTCCGTTGATGTCAATTTTCCAACCGGTTAAGCGGGCGGCAAGGCGGACATTTTGTCCGGCTTTGCCAATGGCCAAAGATAATTGGTCTTCCAGCACGCCAACTTTGGCTTCTTTAGCTTCTTCGTCTAACTGGACATTTAAAATTTTTGCCGGGGACAAGGAATTGGCAATAAATTTTACCGGATCGTCGGAATATTCAATAATGTCAATTTTTTCACCGCCAAGTTCAGCCATTACTGTCTGTACGCGGCTGCCCTTTTGCCCGACACAGGAACCAATCGGATCAATGCCGTCTTGGGTGGAAATAACAGCAATCTTGGAACGTGAGCCGGCTTCTCTGGCCACAGCTTTAATTTCCACGCTGCCATTAAAAATTTCCGGAACTTCCAATTCAAACAATTTACGCACCATATCCGGATGGGAGCGGGATAAAGTTATTTTTGGGCCCTTTGTTGCAGGTTCAACGTGTAAAATTAAAACCTTCAGGCGTTGGCCGATGGCATATTTTTCTCCGCGAATCTGTTCCGAAGGAAATAATACGCCGGTAGCTTTGCCCATATCAACCAAGATTGTATCCCCTTCTATTCTCTGGACTAAACCATTTTGCAAAGTGCGTTCTTTTGCCTTAAAGTCGCTAAACTGGACATTGCGTTCTGCTTCGCGAAGTTTTTGAATAATAACCTGTTTGGCGGTTTGCGCGGCAATGCGGCCGTAGGAAGTTCCTGTCTTGGGAGTAATGTCGGTCTTTATTTCATCGCCGACTTTGGCGGATTTTTTTAATTTTTTAGCTTCTTCTAAAATTATAAATTTTTGGGGATCTTCTTCCACTTCACTTTCATTTTCCACCACAACCTTTACATCGAAAACTTTAGTGGCCATATTTTCCGGATTAAACTCAACCACAATATTCTGATTTTTTTCGCCGTAATCTTTTCTAAAAGCCGCAGCCAAAGACGCCTCTATCATAGAGATAAGTTCCTGGCGGCTAATGCCTTTTTCTTCTGCTATCTGGTCTAACGCTTGTTCTAATTGTTCGTTCATAATTGTCCACTAATACACTAATAGCACGAATGACACGAAATCACCCATTAGTGATATTGGTGTTGATTCGTGAATTAGTGAATTTATATTTAATTGTTATTTAGTTGTTTAGCGCCAGAAGACAAAAAAAGATGAGACCCGCTCATCTAGTTCCAATCTTCTACCGCATTCATTAATATTTTAGCACAAAACTGCGGATTGTCAAGTTCATTATAGTCTACCAGGCAAACATCAATTTGAGGCTTAAGTTCAACGTACTCTGCATGCTGCTGCAAAAAAATCTTCACCGCTTTAAGCAGTTTTAATTGTTTATATAAGTTAACGGCTTCCGCTCCGCCACCAAATTTTTTATCGCCTACGCGGCGGGTTTTTACCTCAACAAAAACTATGTCTGTTTTATTTGCGGCAATAAAATCCACCTCCCCTTTTCTCAATCCTTTCCTGTTAAAGAAATTGGCCGCGATTATTTTATAACCCTTTTTTCTATACAACTCCTGGGCAAACTCTTCGCCTCTTTGGCCAAGAGATGCGGGCTTTATAAGTTTTGGTTTAAAAAAATTAAACATACTTTATAAAAACAACAGCAAATCCATCATTAGAATTTGCTGTTGTTTGCATCATTTATTTTTCATAGTTTAAATACTTAGCTGGGCAAGTACTTTTTTTTCTGCTGTTCTTTATCCCAGCCGGCTTTTTCTGCCTTGTAGTTTTTCATTGCCGAAGTAAGCAGTACAACCAGCCAAACCAAACCAACAATTGCAATAACCCAGTTTAATAAATAGCTGCCAAACAGGCTAACATTCTCATACCGGCAAAAATACCAAAACATTTCCAATAAGCCAATAGATAAAAGCAGATGATAAAATTTGTTGCGATATTTTTTGTCCGCCGGGGTTGGGGCTAATACGGAAGAAATTTTTAAAACAATTCCCAAAAGCAGCAAGATTACGCCGCCCAAAAGAAAAATTTTATCTACCGGGGTTACGGGGTTAATCTGCAACAAATTTTGGGTTGAGAAATATGATTTTAAATTCATAGACCTACAAAAATTACTAATTAATACTAATCTACAGAAAACTACAGAATCGAAACACCTGGACCCTTCTGTAGACTTCTGTAGTGCAGTATATGTGCAGTTTCGGTAGGTTTATTTTTCAAACAATATGGAATAATGGTAGCCGTCGGTGTGGAGCTCTTTGTCTTTTCTAAATCCGGCCTGCATAAACAGGACTTCCAATTTTTCCTGATCTATTCGCTTGTCTATAGGCGGCCCAAACGGCGTGGCCGTTCTTTTCCATTCAACTATTACAACTCTGCCGGGACTTTTTAAAATTCTGTAAATATTTTTAATTAGCTGGTCTTTGCCGCTTATTTCGTGAAGGATATTTCCAACAATTACCAAGTCGCAGGAGTTCGGGGCAATTTCCATAATTGGCTTAGCCAAATCCGCTTTCACCACTCGAACATTTTTATAACCAAACTGATTAGCAATGGAAATGGTGGCTGCTAATTTTTCCTCCACCACGTCTACCGCTATGACTGTGCCGGAATTTCCTACCATTTGAGCTGCCGGCAAAACGTAAAACCCATTGCCGCAGCCTAAATCAGCCACTACCTGGCCTTGCATTAAGCCTGTCTGAGCTACTATTTCGCTTGGGTTTAAAAATTTTGACATTTTGTTTTGTCCACTAATTCACTAATAACGCGAATATCACGAATTCATATTTTGTGATATTGGCGTATTTCGCGAATTTGTGAATTATTAAATTTCCTGGTACAACTTTTCTATTTTTATTGCTTTTTGATTATCATCAATTTCTACCAGCACTCCGTTAATCTGCAATTGCCCTTCCTCTTCCAACTCATTTACAAATTTTCCCTGCTCTAAAAACTTTTTTAAAGCATTTTCTTTTTTTGTGCCCAGAACCGCATTCAGCGCACCGGTCATTCCGGTGTCGGTTATATAGCCGGTCCCTTTAGCCAAAATTCTGGCATCGGCAGTAGGCACATGTGTGTGCGTTCCTGTTAAAAAACTAACTCTGCCGTCTAAGTAATATCCCATAGCTACTTTTTCGCTTGTAGCCTCTGCATGGAAGTCCACTAATATTATATCACCTTTTTGCGCCTGCTGCTCTAATATTTTATCTACTGCAAAAAATGGATTAGATATGCTGCCTTCGAACTGGTGGTCCATAAAGACTTGCCCGTTCAAATTTATAGCCAAAAATTGCCTGCCGGCGGCGGAAAAACGGTAATAACCAAAACCAGGATACTGCGTGCCAAAATTATCCGGGCGGATAAGTTTAGTATACTTTTCAAAGCATTCCGTGGAAAGTTGGTGTTTATTAAAGATGTGGTTACCCGAGGTAAAGCAATCTATGCCAAGGCTATCGATGTCAGCCAAAGTCGAAGGAGTTACTCCTTTGCCATGTGCTAAATTCTCAACGTTAACAATTACTGCGTCCGGCTGGTACTTTTCTTTCCATTGCGGCAAGACCTCGCGCAATATTTTGCGCCCCGGCTTCCCTACTACATCACCGATAAATAAAATCTTCGCCATAAATCACAGATGCGCGGATTGACGCTGATAACACAGATTTGCAGTACTGCAATTGCAGTTATCTGCGCTATCCGGTTTAGGATCTGCGTATCCGCGATTAATTATCTCGCGTATTCTATAACGCGGGTCTCTCTAATAACATGAACTTTAATTTCACCCGGGAACTTTAATTCCGCTTCCAGTTTATTGGCAATGTCGCGGGCTAGCTTTTGGCAGCCCAGGTCGTCTAATTTGGAAGGAGTTACAAATACGCGAATTTCGCGGCCGCCTTGAATAGCGTAAGTTTTTTCCACGCCTTCAAAGCTGTTGGCCATATTTTCCAAATCGGTAAGGCGCTTAATATAGTTTTCCAAAGTGTCTTTGCGGGCTCCGGGGCGCGCGCCGGAAATGTTATCGCAAGCGTCAACAATAATTGCTTCAATGCTTTGCGCGGCTACAGCTTTGCCGGAAACGTCAGTGTCGGCATGGTGGCTGGCAATAGCTTCCACAACTCTGGCGTCGAGGCCGAATTTTTCCGCAACTTTTTTGCCTAATTCCACGTGGCTGCCTTCCAAGTCCTGGTCAAGCGCCTTGCCAATGTCATGAAGCAGCGCGCCTTGTTTGGTTATTAAAACATCCGCGCCAAGTTCTTCGGCCATTAATGCGCCGAGTTTAGCCATTTCCACTGAGTGGCGCAAAATATTTTGGCCATAAGAAGTTCTAAACATCATTCTGCCGATTAAGTGAACCAGCTTAGGCGGGAAATTGGTAATACCCAAATCATAAACCGCCTGCTCCCCTGCCTGTTTAATCTGTTCATTAATTTCCGCTTTGCTCTTTTCGTAAGCTTCTTCAATTCTTGCCGGATGAATGCGTCCGTCCGCCAATAATTTCTCCAAAGTCATTTTGGCAATATGGCGGCGAATGGAATTAAAACCGGAAATAACAACTGTATCGGGGCTGTCGTCGATTAAAATTTCCACGCCCATCATCTGTTCAAAAGCGCGAATATTGCGCCCTTCCTTACCAATAATTCTACCCTTCATTTCTTCGCTTGGAATTTGCACGGTGGTAGTGGTTACCTCGGCGGTAACTTCGGAAGCCACGCGTTCAATTGCCTGGGCCACAATATTGCGGGCGTCTCTGTCCGCATCTTCGTGCGCCTGGGCAACCAACTTCTTGTGCAAGGAAATCATTTCTTCTTTTACAGTTTTCTCTGCGTTATCAAGCAAAACCTTAGCCGCCTCCTCGCGGGTCATTCCGGCAATTTTTTGTAAATTGTCCAGTTGCTTCTGGCGCAATTCTTTAATCTCTTCCTGAATCTGCTTAATTTGCTCGCCTTTGCTTTCCAGCTCGGCTTTTTGCCTGTCTAAGGCGTTGGATTTTTGATCCAAGTCTTTTTCGCGGCGGTCAATGCGTTCTTCAAAACGAACAATCTGGTTTCGAAAATCCGCTTCCTGCTTTTTAGCCTGGTCAATAATTTCCATTCCGCGGGTCTTGGCTTCAAGCAACAATTCTTTTTCTCTGGTTTTCGCTTCCTCCAATATCTTTTCAGCGCGGCTTTCCGCGGAACCAATTTTTTTTGTAGCCAAAGACTGGCGCACAAAATAGCCAACCAGCAAGCCGGCGGCAACTCCTATTAATATATACAAAGCAATCATAAAATACCTTACATCCGCAAAAAGTAAGGTCTAAATTGGGAACGGCAAAAGCGACTAATTTTTGTGAATTAGTCTGTAATCTTTCTTTTAGATTTGGTTCTAACGAATATAGGCACGTGTAGAAAAAATCAGTTTAAAAAAGACACTCTTTGCTGCCGTTTGTTCCAGTTCAGCCTTCTTTTACGGAAGATTAATCAATAAATTTCAGCAGCTCAATCTTACCATAAGTTGCCCTCCCTGTCAAAGATACTTATAATTAAATTTGAAACAAGAATTAAGAATCAAGAATTAAGGCTTTTGACCTGGTCTGATTCAAAAGGAGAAAAATATGAAATATACATTACCTGTCTTGCCTTACTCATATAATGATCTGGAACCCTATATTGATGCCAAAACAATGGAACTCCATTACACTAAGCATCACCAGGCTTATATAGACAAACTTAACGCCGTACTGGACAAACATCCGGACTTGGCTGAGAAGCCCTTAGAAGAACTGCTAAAGGGCCTAAATGCACTGGATATTCCCGAGGCTGATAAAACCGCTATAAAAAACCATGGTGGCGGGCACTGGAACCACTCCTTTTTCTGGAATATTATGGGGCCGAAAAAAGCCATTGACCAAAAACTCGTTGATGATATAACTGCTGCTTTTGGAAGTATGGATGAATTTAAGAAAAAATTTAATGAAGCGGCCGTCTCCCGTTTTGGCTCAGGCTGGGCCTGGCTGGTGCGAAAAAACGATGGCAGTTTAGATGTTTATTCCACCGGCAACCAAGATTGCCCGTTAATGCAAAACCACACCCCCCTAATTGGCCTTGATGTTTGGGAACATGCTTATTACCTAAAATATCAAAATAAGCGCGCTGATTATATTGAAGCCTGGTGGAAAGTTTTAAAGTTAATTTAAAATTGTAAATGTGTGAGGCCGTTCCGAGTGAATCGGAACGGCCTCTTTGTTTGACAGACACGATGAGACATCAGGCAGGCAGGGGCTGAAGTGAAACCGCAGAGCGGTTTTCGGCTTTCTTGGCGGCGATAGACGCCAGCGTGCTCTGGGTCTCCTGGATGTATCCTATTAACGGGCCAAAAGATGTTGGCGGCGGATACTTATTGCCCTTTAGGCTAGGAGTGGTGAGAAAGCACATGGCGTCTCTACACCTGTCTAAGTACTCTCTTTCCAGCTGCTCTGTCTGCGAACCTTGCAGCAAAGCTTCTTTGTAATTCTGTACGGCCTTGCGAAAATCGGTCATCAAACGACCTGAATGCTTTTCCAGGGCATTGAAAGTGTCTTTGTCCATATTATCCTCCCGGATGTTTTAACTTTGCACTCACATTTTTGGGCAAAATGCTTTGCGCAAAAATGTGCTTACAAAAAACCTCCCCAACTGGGGAGGTTTAGAAAATATAAAAATTCAAAAAAGGATTATTGTTTTGCTTGGGCTGAAAGTATTTTTGTCGGTCTTTTTGATTCATTTAAATTATAACTTTCCTGATTATATTACCCCTATAATTATATTGAGTCAAATGTGAGTTTTCCACATTTTAATTCTCCTGCCAAAGCCCATAATTTCTCATCTTTATGGGCTTTGGCGGATTTGAGCGGCTCTTTCGAGCCCGCCGACTTCGTCGGCAATTCTAATGAGCAACAACCTCTGCATCAACACGCTCTCGCCCCGTTCGGCGGCTAACATAAGTTGGTTTTCGGCCCTGGCTTTTATCTCCAAAAACGCCTGATAAAGTTCGATGGCCGGCTTATATGGATGCGTGCCTTCCAAAGCTTTTCTATAAAGCTTGGCGGTAAATTCCAATTGGTTCAGTACGTCTTGAATTGAGCTCATAGCTCCTCCTCTTTTTTTTGCTTCTTACAAAAAACCCTCTGGCTTTTAACCAAAGGGTCAATGACAAAATTATTTCTTTGCTTTGTTTTTTCTAAAGCGGGGCTGGCTGTCCTGGCGGGCTCTGACATAGTAGAGTTTTGCTCTGGAGACTTTTCCCGGCTTAGTAACTTCCAGTTTTACGATGTTCGGGGAATGAATGGGATAAATTCTTTCGACGCCAACGCCATAGGAAATTTTTCTAACCATAAATGTGGCATTCACGCCGGTACCGCCTTTGCGGGCAATAACCAAACCTTCAAAAATCTGTACGCGTTCCTTGCTTCCTTCTTTAATGCGCTGGTGAACTTTAACAGTGTCCCCAACTTTAAATTCAGGAAGTTCTTTAATTTGGGCTTGGCTAATATTTTTTACGAGTTTCATAGGTCGTGAATTATGAATCAGGAATTATGAATCATGAAAGGCCTAAAACCTAATTCTTGATTCTAAACTCCTAATTCTTGAGTTTATAAACTTGTTACTACCTTGCTGTTTAAATTAATCAATATATCTTTTAAATCTTCGGCTAATTCGCTCTCTGCCTCTATCCAAGTGCCGTCCGGCAGCCGAACTTCTATCTTCTTTGCGTGTAAAAATTGCCTGTTTAGGCCTTTAAAATTGGCTCTTTTCCCGCCGTAAAGCGAGTCTCCCAAAAGCGGATGCCCTATATAAGACATATGCACCCGAATCTGATGAGTTCTGCCTGTGTGTAATTTTACCCTAATTAGGGTGTATTCGTCAAGGGTAGAGGGGTTTTTAAGATATTCCAGGACTTTATACTCGGTCAAAGCCTCTTTAGCATCTACCGGCTCTTTGGCTGCCATTTTTCTAAAATCAGTCTTACTTTTGCCTATGGGCGCATCAATAACCCCCTGTTGTTTTTCCACTCTCCCCCAGACCAGGGCAATATATTCTTTCTTAACTTTTCTCTCGGCAAAAGCATTTTTTAAATGCTCATACATATCACTGTTAGCGGCAACCAAAATCACGCCGCTGGTATCTTTGTCCAACCGATGCACTATTCCTGGACGATGTTCCTCGCCCACTAAATGAATATCTTTAAACTCATACAACAAGGCGGAGGCTAAAGTTTCGCCTTTAAAGCCAGCGCCGGGATGAACCACCATTCCCGCCGGCTTGTCTATAATAATAAGTCCATGATTGTTATATAAAACCTTAAGCGGCGTGTTAGTTGCCTGAATTATGTTTTCCTGATCCTTAATTCCTGATTCTTGATACTTAACTATGTCATTTAACCTTACAACAAACTTTGACTCCGAAACTTTTTTGCCGTTTACCAAAACCAACCCGGCCTCAATGTCGCGCTGAATCTGGCTGCGCGACACGCCAGCCAACTGCTCGGCCAAATATTTGTCCAAACGGGTCTTCAACTGTTCAACTTTAAATTGATGCTCCATAATTTTGCTCAATGTTGATCAATTTTATTTAATTCTGGTCAATTAATAAGTCCGGCCTTCTCTTCTTTGTTCGTTTTATAGATTCATCCTTGCGCCACTGCTCAATATTTTTATGATGCCCTGTTAACAAAACCTTAGGCACTTTTAACACCTTAATTCTTGATTCATTATTCTTAATTCTTAAAGTTTCAGGCTTTGTGTACTGAGGATACTCTAATAAATTCTCCGAAAATGATTCCGCAACTGTAGATTCATCTTTGCCCAAAATGCCCGGCCTTAAGCGCATTACCGCCTCACTTATTACTAAAGCCGGCAGTTCCCCGCCCATTAGGATATAATCGCCAATGGACAACTCTTCGTCCACAAAACCCCTTACCCTTTCATCAAAACCCTCATAGCGTCCACAGACAAAAATTAAGCTGTCATACTTAGAAAGCCTATGAGCATCAGCTTGTTTAAACTGTTTTCCTTGCGGGGTGAGTAGAATAATCCTTGTTTTCTGCTTGATTCTCAATTCTTTCTTCTTAATACTAAGAATGGCTTTATATAGGACATCTGCCCGTAAAACCATTCCAACTCCCCCGCCGTAAGGACGGTCGTCTACAACCTGTCTTTCTCCCAAGCCAAACTGCCGCAAATAAACTGGTTTAAAATCTAGCAGCTTTAATTTAATAGCCCGCTTTAAAATACCAAAACTTTCCACAAAATTTTCAATGAATTGTGGAAATAATGTAATAACTTTTACAGATAATTTTTTAGGTTTTTTCATTTGTACAAAATTACAGGTTCTTCTTATTTAACTCATTATTTGCTTGGGCAATCGCTTTTATAATTGGGTTATTTAGATCTTTTCCCACACCGCCGGCATAATTTATAGCTATGTTAGTATCTAAAAACTGAGTGAGCATTTCTTTGCGTACCGGATTGCTTTTACACGAACTCACAGCACTCTTAATTAATTCCGGGAATTTAACTCTGGCCTCATCTCTTTCTTCTTGGCTCCTTCCGGACCAACAGCTATCCAGACAAATTTGCAGCGCACGAATTTCCGAGTCTGCCATATATTCATAACCCGGATTAAATTTTGATTCATTCTCATTCATACGCTCTTATTCTAACAAAATAACCCCAAAAGCGTAAGAGCTAAAGGGGTTATTTTAATCTTAACTGTTCGGCGAATCCTGCGTTAATGTCCGCGCAAGTTCCGCGTTTATAGTTTGAATTCATCAATGGAATCGCCGGAGTCGTGGCTCATTTCCATTTGGCTGCTGTGATCGCCGCTTTCGTGGCGTTCAGTTCTGCGGTGAGAACCTTCTGGTTCATAGATTTTCAAGTTGACGCGAGCTTTGCGCTTGGCGCCGACAACTCTAAGCAGGGTGCGGATGGCTTTGGCGGTCTGGCCCATGCGGCCAATAACCTGACCCATGTCTTCCGGGTTCAAATGAAGAGTAATTAATACTCCCATTTCGTCAACAACGCGTTCGGTTTTAACATCTGCTGGATGATCAACCAACGCTTTGACAATGTATTCTACGAATTCTTGATCTTGCTCCATAATGGTACTATTTCTGGATAGCGTAATTCTGCTTCGACCTTTCATTACTTAGCTTTGCTATCTTGGAATATTATAATCTATGAATATATGAGTGTCAACAAAAAATCCCGACTACTAGTCGGGATTTTTTTAACTGCTAAATTTAGGCTGCCGGAGGATTTTCTATCTTTTCTTCCATCTCTACCTGGGCTTCAACTGCTTCGGCCGGGGTTTCAGTAGCGGCTGCCGGAGCTGCCGGAGCAGCGGCTTCAACCGGTTTTTTTGGAATGTTAAAAGCTTTAACCTTCTTAGCGTCTACCAAACCTTTAGTAACAAACAAATTATGAACGGTTTCGCTAAGCTCAACTCTTTGGCTTAGCCAATATTTTACGCGTTCTTCTTTTACCTGAAAAGTTTTTCTGCGCGGATTATAGCTGCCCAAAATTTCGGCAAACTTTTTCTGTACCGGAGATTCTTTTTCAGCCAAGACGATTCTAAAATCAGCTTGGTTTCTTTTTCCGGTTCTCTGCAAACGAATAGTTAACATAAGGCTATATAAAATTTAGATTTAAGATTTAAGTACTAAAGTGCGGGGAAAATTTCATAGCAGCAAACTCTGAAACTTTTCCAATTTACACTTAACTGAGCGTGCTGATATTCTACCAAAAATTGCCGGTTTAGTCAACAGTGAAGTTACGTGAGTCAAATAACCTAACTGTGTCATCCCGGAATCCCGATTTACCCGCCTGTCCGGTAGGCAGGTCGGGATATCCGGGATCCAGAACTTGGCTTAAATACTGGATCCCGGCTCGGAGGCCGGGATGACACCAGTAGGGTTATTGGATCACGCCTGAATTTACTTTAAGATTGTTTTTAAATATTGTCCGGTATAGCTCTTTTTAACTTTTACCACATCTTCCGGGGTTCCAACCGCAACTACTTCTCCGCCCTTGTCGCCGCCTTCCGGCCCCAAATCAATAATCCAATCGGCGGTTTTTATCATATCCAGGTTATGCTCAATAACCACTACGGTATTGCCTTTGTCCACGAGCTTGTTTAAAACCTGAACTAAACGCTTTACATCGGCAAAGTGCAAACCGGTAGTCGGTTCATCCAGCAAATATAAAGTGCGCCCGGTGGAAGCGCGGGACAATTCCGTGGCAAGCTTTATGCGCTGAGCCTCTCCGCCGGAAAGAGTAGTGGCGTTTTGCCCTAAGCGCATATAGCCTAAACCTACCTGGCTCAAAGTTTCCAATTTTTTATAGATCATCGGCAAGCTGGCAAAAAAAGTTTTTGCCTCGTCCACAGTCATTTCCAAAACATCGGAAATAGTTTTGTCTTTATAGTGGATTTCCAAAGCCTGCGCGTTGTAGCGTTTGCCGCCGCATTCTTCACAGGTAATGTAGACATCGGGCAGGAAATTCATTTCTACTTTAATTACCCCGTCGCCGGCGCATTTTTCACAACGGCCGCCTTTAACGTTAAAGCTAAATCTGCCCGCTTTATAACCGCGCATTTTAGCTTCTTTGGTTTCGGCAAACAAATCCCGAATCGGGGTAAATAATCCGGTGTAAGTTGCCGGATTGCTGCGCGGAGTTCGGCCAATTGGGCTTTGGTCAATATTAATAATTTTATCAATATGCTCAATTCCTAAAATTTTCTTGTGCTGGCCTGGCTCATCTTTGCTGTTATAAAAATACTTGTATAAAGCACGGGCCAAAATGTCGTGAAAAAGCGTAGACTTGCCGCTCCCGGACACGCCGGTGACGCAAACAAATTTACCCAACGGGATATCAACATTAACATTTTTTAAATTGAACTCTTCCGCGCCAACAATGGAAATTTTTCGGCCGTTGCCGTTTCTTCTTTTGTTGGGAACTTCAATAAATTCCTTGCCGGACAAATATTGTCCGGTTAAGCTCTTGGGATTTTTTTGCACTTGCGCCGGGGTTCCTTCGGCTACCAATTCGCCGCCATGCTTCCCTGCTCCGGGACCGATGTCCACCACCCAGTCGGCTTCGCGAATGGTTTCTTCATCGTGCTCAACCACAATTACAGTGTTGCCCAAATCGCGCAGATCTTTTAATGTCTGTAAAAGCCTGGTGTTATCGCGCTGATGCAATCCAATAGACGGTTCATCTAAAATATAGAGAACGCCGGTAAGGCCGCTGCCGATTTGCGTGGCCAAACGGATGCGCTGCGCTTCTCCGCCGGACAAGGTGTCGGCAGCGCGGTCCAATGACAAATAGGACAACCCGACATTTAGCAAAAATTGCAACCTGGCGCTAATTTCCTTTAGCACCTGCCTGGCAATAGCCATATCTTTTGCGTTTAGGCCTTTTCCAAGATCTTTAAAAAACTTTTCCGCGGCTTCAATGTTAGTTCCTGAAATATCAACAATTCCCTTGCCGCCAACAGTTACGCCTAAAACTTCCGGTTTTAAACGCTTGCCGTTGCAGGAAGGACACTGGCGAATGCGCATATAGTTTTCTATTTCACCGCGCATATATTCAGAATCGGTTTCCTTATAGCGGCGTTCCAAATTCGGAATAACCCCTTCAAATACAGTCATCATTTCAAATTCGCCTTCGCGGCTGGCAAACTCTCCGGAAACTTTAACTTTCTTGTCGCCTGTGCCGAATAAAATTACGTCCAAATATTTTTTCGGTAAATCTTTTATTGGCGTGTTAATGGAAAAACCATACTCTTTGGCCACAGCCTGCATAATTCTGCCATACCAGGACAAACGGGAAGTGGTTTTGCTCCAGGGGCGCACCGCGCCTTCGGCCAAAGTTAATCGCGGATTTGGGATTACCAAATCCGGCTCCACTGTAAGCTTGTTGCCCAAACCTTTACATTCCGGGCAAGCGCCGTGCGGGCTGTTGAAAGAAAAATCTCTTGGGTCTAATTCCGACAACTGCATATGGCCGTCCGGGCAGGCAAATTTTTGCGACAACAAAATTTCGCTGCCGGGCTTGTCGCCTTCCATTTTTAAAGCAAACGCCAAACCATCGCCCAAATCCAGAGCTTTTTCCAAGCTTTCGGACAAACGGCCTTTGTCTTCCACGGATACAACCAAACGGTCTACCACAACATCTATTTTATGCTTTTTCTGTTTGTCTAAATTTAAATTCTGCGCCTCGTTTAAATCCATTACCGTTCCGTCCACGCGCACGCGGGCAAAGCCGGCTTTTTTAATCTGTTCAAAAATAACTTTATGTTCCCCTTTTTGATCTTTAATAAACGGCGCTAATAAAATTATTTTTGTTCCCGGTTTTAGAGCCAACAATTGCTCAACCATAGAGTGGATAGTTTGCCCTTGAATTTTTTTGCCGCAAACAGGACAGTGCGGAATGCCAATGCGCGCCCAAAGCAGCCTCATATAATCATAAATTTCGGTTACGGTACCGACAGTAGAACGAGGGTTATGGCTGGCGCTTTTTTGGTCAATGGAAATTGCCGGAGACAATCCTTCAATTTTGTCCACGTCCGGTTTATCCATAAGGCCAATAAATTGCCTGGCGTAAGCGGAAAGAGATTCCACATAACGCCTTTGGCCTTCGGCATAAATAGTATCAAAAGCTAAAGAAGATTTGCCGCTACCGGACAAACCGGTTAAAACAACCAGCTTATTCCTGGGCAAATCCACGTCCAAATTCTTTAAATTGTGCTGCCGGGCTCCCCGGATAGATATAATATCTTTCATATTTTTACTAAGTACTAATAAATACTAATATACTAATTCAAAAGCCTTTATATCTTTAATAAAATAAAGATTAGTATATTAGTACAAATTCGTATTTAGTAAATAACAACAGACTAGCCATCATTCTACCACTTATGTCAAGACCAAGCAAGAGCTATAAAGCCCATCATAGAGCTACTCATTATTACAGCCTTAAACATTGTACTTCTCGCCCCGCAGAGCCCGGCATTTTATGCGGGATTCTACCGGGGTCAAGACCAAGCAAGAGGCTAACACATCGCTAATGCGCGGATGAAAACAGATAACGCGGATACAAAAAACCGGGGGCGCGCATATTTTACGCGACCCCCGTGAGACGACACGGTTACAAAAGAAGCTGAACAAAGGCGCTATGGCAGCACCCCCATAAAAGACATCAATCGTATCATTCCAGGCCTCCTTGTCCGTAGTACCAGTAACTCCAGCCGTTGCTGTATAGCCAGGCTTCAATCCTAACTAGCCAATCTGCCCCCAAAACTAGCCAGGGCGAAAATGGCGAAATAAGAATTAAGCCAAGCCCAAAAAGACATGCGACCTGCGAGAACAAAATTGCGAGTTGCTTGCAGTTGTTTTTTTCCTCTTTCACCATTCAACTCCTCTTTTCATTAAAAACATAGCCAAACATTGCAGTTCTGTCAATCCACAGATATAATTCTGTTATGGAATCAAGCAGTTCAAAAAACCTTAAATCAAAAACCTCGCAACTCCCCCAGCAGCCGGGCATTTATCAATTTTTAGATGCTAAGGGACGGGTTTTGTATGTGGGCAAAGCAAAAAATTTGCGCAGCCGGGTGAGACAATATTTCGGGCACGATGACACCAGAGCGCAAATTCCTTTTTTAATGGCGGAAGCCGCGGATATAAATTATACCGTTGTTAATAATGAATTAGAGAGCGCATTTTTAGAAAATACGCTAATTAAACAATACTCCCCAAGATTTAATATTGATTTAAAGGACGACAAAAACTACGCCTTTATAAAAATTGACTACTCCACCCAAATCCCGCAAATCGGTTATGCGAGAAAAGTGGAGACACGATCCGAATATTACAAATTACATCCGAATACCCCGAAAGGGATCAATTCGGATAATTCGCCTGCCTGCTCGGTAGGCAGGGATGGCATTCGGAGATTAGGATCGCGTTATTTCGGTCCCTACTCTGCCGCCTATAAAATCCGCAACACATTAAATTTGGTACGGAAGGTTTTTTCTTTTTGCGCTAATGACAAAGTAAGCAGCCGTCCCTGCTTCTACTACTATATGCACCGCTGCCCTGGAGTGTGTATAGGAAAAATCAGCTTAGATGAATATAATCGCCACCTGGAAAAAATAATAAAATTCTTGCAGGGCGACACGGCCGGGGTTTACAGCGAAATAAAAAAAGAAATGCAAAAAGCCGCGGAACAAAAGAAATTTGAAACAGCCGCCCGGCTGCGCGACCAATTGCGCGCCCTGGAATTGCTTACGGAAAAACAAAATGTCATATTAGCAAAAAAAGTTGACTGGGATGTTATTTCCCTGGCTGCCGCGGAAAACAATGCCTGCATAAACCTGTTTAAAGTTCGCGGGGGAAAACTGTTCGACAAAGAAAATTTCATTTATCAACTCCCCTCCCTCTGGCGGCAAAATGGCCACGAAGCCGCGGCTTCGGAAATAATAAATACTTTTTTGCAAAAATATTATTTGGAGACCAGCAGCTTGCCCAAAGAAATTTTTTTGCAATATCCTATTAATGGCGAGAGTGATGTTGCCGGAATAATTTTTCAGCATACCAAGAAAAGAATAAAAATCTCCGTCCCGCAAAAAAGCCAGGCGGCAAAGTTAATTAGCCTTGGAGCGGCCAATGCCGATGAATATTTAAAAAACTGGATGTCAGCCCAAGCCGGCCATTTAGACAAAATAAATGCTTCCTTGGCCCAGCTTCAGCAAACTTTAAAACTCAAAGCCATTCCCAAGCGCATTGAGTGTTATGATATTTCCAATATTCAGGGAACAAATCCTGTTGGAAGCATGGTGGTATTTAAAGACGGGTTGCCGGCTAAATCCGAATACCGAAAATTCAAAATTTACGGCAAAAACACCCCGGATGACTTTGCTATGATGACCGAAATGCTTAAACGTAGGATGGCAAGAATCAAGAATAAAGAATCAAGCAAAACAGACAAAACGCATTGGCCAAAACCGGATTTAATTGTAATAGACGGCGGCAAAGGACAGCTTAATGCCGCTTTGACGGCATTAAGAATTTCTAATCCCAAATTTCTAATTTCTAAACAAACCCCAAATTCTAAAACCCAAATCCCAATTATCGGATTAGCGAAGAGAATAGAGGAAATATTTTTACCAAACAAAGAGCACCCCATAATTTTAGGCCACGACCAGCCGGGTCTCCAGCTATTGCAGCGCCTTCGCGACGAAGCTCATCGCTTTGGCATTACCTTCCATCGAAATCTACGCAGTAAGCAGGCCGTTAAATCCGCGCTAGACGACATCCCGGGAATAGGGCCAAAAACAAAAAAACTTCTCAAGACTAAATTCGGAACCGTCGCGGAAATTAAAAAAGCGAGTGAAGATGATTTGGCTATGCTAGTAGGAAAAAAATTAGCTCAAACAATTAAACAAAGCCTGTAACATTAATTACCAATAGCTCAAAAAAACCACACGCTTCAGACTTCTGACTCCGGACTTCCGGTTGACACCATAACCCTTTTTCTTGTATAATGGGCGAGCGAATTACTTTAACCCAAACATTAAAATTTCTATGAATTTCAGCACATTTCTCAAGTTTTCCAACATTTTAGTAATGATTTTATTAATTATTGCTATTGCTTTGCAAAATAAATCTTCAGGGTTGTCCAATGTTTTCGGCGGCGCCGGCAACATTGTCCAGACCAGAAGAGGTTTTGAGAAATGGTTATTTTATGCCACCATTGTCCTCGGCATACTTTTTGTAGCAATTAATATCAGTTTCTTGTTCACTAGCAAGTAAGGCGCTAAAAGCCCGCGCCTCTTAGACCCGGGCATTTATTGCTTTTAGTCATGAACAGTTTTGCTCACAACTTAATCTCCTACACCAGAACCGCGGCTTCAGGAACAAAAGAGCTGAAGCACTTAAGCCTTTCCCGATTGCGGAAAGTTTTTTCTTTATTGGGAAAAAACGAAAAAATAGCCTTGGCAATATTATTTTTACTTGCCGCTTTGAGTTTTATTATTTCCGCAAGAAATTTTTATTACCGACACACAACTCCGGTGCCAGCCACGGGCGGAGTCTATAGTGAAGGACTATTGGGACAGCCTACTTACATTAATCCCCTGTTAGCCAGGCAAGAGCCGGACCTGTCGCTTACCCAGCTGGTTTTTTCCGGCCTCTATAAATACGACGCCAACGGACAACTTTCTCCCGACCTGGCCGATGGAATGCCTGTAATTTCCGACGACCAGAAACAATACACCATCAACTTAAGGCGCGACGTAAAATGGCACAATGAAAAAAGCTTTACCGCCGATGACGTAATCTACACTATCCAGCTATTGCAGGACCCATCTTATAAAAGCCCTCTCCGTCCGCTGTGGCAAGCCACTACCGTGGAAAAACTATCCGATTACAGCGTAAAGTTTACTACTAAGGATATTTCCGGCCCTTTTCTGGAAAATTTAACCCTGCCAATTTTGCCGCAAACCATTTGGAGCAAAGTAGATTCCCAAAATTTTCTGTTGTCTAAATTTAATTTAGAGGCAATTGGCAGCGGGCCATATGCCATAAAGCAAATTAAAAAGCTGCCGAGCGGCAAAGTAGAAGAAATAGATTTGCAGGCCAACCAATATTATTACGCCAACAAACCACAAATTGAACAGCTGGTAATAAAGTTCTATGACTCGGAGGACGACATTCTCAACGCTTTCCACAGCAGAGAGATTAGCGGATTCGGCTTCATTCCTTTGGGCAGCAATTTATATTTGCAGGACGGGCAAACAGAAGCTCAGGTTTTTAAAATTCCCTTGCCGCAGTATCAGGTTGTATTTTTTAACCTGAATAATAAAATTTTAGCGGATAAAAATGTTCGCCAAGCTCTGTCGCTGGCCACAGACAAACGCCAAATAATTGACCAGGTATTTAAAAATAATGCCCTGCTGCCGGTTTCTCCAATGTTGTTTGAACAACAGCAGAATAGCGAAGAATTAAACCCCCCGGCGGATGTTGCCAAGGCCAATGAATTATTAAGCGCTGCCGGATGGAACGTCGACCAACAGTCCAACTTGCGGCTTAACAAAAAAGGCGCGGTATTAGAACTAACCATTGCCACCAATGATTCTTTAGTTAACTCCAAAGCGGCCGAGCTTTTAGCCAACCAATGGCGGGCTTTAAATATTAAGGTTAACCTGACAATTTTACCAAGCAAACAGCTTACCGATACTTTAATTAAACCCCGGACTTTTGATATTTTATTGTTCCCACAAAAATTTGGATCCGACCCGGACCCTTTCCTGTTCTGGCACTCCAGCCAAACAAAAGACCCGGGCGTAAACCTTACCGGCTTCCAGGATTCCGCAGCCGACAAGCTTATAACGGAAGCTCGCACCACAACCAATAAGGAATTGCGAGAACAAAACTACGCAAAATTTAGAGATATAGTTTCCGCTGCTTTTCCTGTAATCTACCTGGACCAAACAGAATACATTTACGCGCTGGATCAGAAGGTAAAAAATGTGGGCATAAAAATTCTCTATGAACCATACCAGCGCTTTTACGACATAAACAACTGGTACATTGAGCAGAAGAGAGTTTGGAAATAATATTCGCGGATACGCGAATAAAAGTAGATTGCGCGGATATCAAACCAGAGTCAAAATTTGCCCTCTTGTATTTGATTGTTCGAGGAAAAATGTGTAATATTATTTTGAGAATTTTTAATGAATTAAGTTACTTTGCCCAGGTGGCGGAATTGGTATACGCGCACGTTTCAGGTACGTGTGGGAGAAATCCCGTGGAGGTTCGAGTCCTCTCCTGGGCACCAGCCTTTGCCAAAGCTACAACTGGCCTTTGGCCAAAATAGCTTTGGCGACATTGTAAAATGGATGCTAAACCGGAAAATGCAGATATCCGAAAATTGACAAAAAAACAGGTTAATGATATAATTATAGAAATAGTTAGTTCCCCCCTGAAATCAAAAAAATTCTCAGTTAATAAATTGCAGTTAGAAAGTTTCTTTTTGTTTGCAATTTGTTAATTGCGCACTGTCGCAAGATCCGTTTTAGGTCGGTATAGATTCCACTTAAAAGGGAAAACAAAATATGAGTCTGTTGCCAAATAGGCTTTTAAGGCGAGGTTTCAAAATTTTGAGGCAATCGGTCAAAATAAATTTTGATGTTTACCCAAAGGTAAGCTGATAAATTTTTTTGGCCGAGTGACCAAAATTTTTAAACTGTAGCCAAAATGATATTTGGTAACAGACTCCCTAATAAGTAATGTTCAAACCTTTTTTAGTTTGAACACATTAATATAGCTTACCCGTTTTATTTACGGCCGAGCAAAAATCACATGATAAAAAGACAAGACCACAGGCACAACAAACCGGCCCACCAAAATAGGCCGAATAATTTTGCCAAACAAGAACCAGAGAAAACCGACCGCCTTGATATGTTAATTAACAAGGCCACCGGATTAATTTCCGGCAACAAACCGGCGACTGCTTTAAATACCAGCCGCTACACCGCTTCCAGGCAAAACTTGCGCATTATCCCGATGGGTGGTGTGGAAGAAGTCGGTGAAAATATGACCGTGCTGGAATTCGGCGACGACTTAATTGTAATTGATATGGGACTCGCCTTTCCGGACGACACCATGCCCGGAATTGATTACATTATTCCGGACACAAAATGGCTGGAAGAAAACAAGCGCCGCATTCGCGGAGTAATTATTACCCACGGCCACTTGGACCACATTGGCGCCGTACCTTACATTTTGCCGAAAATTGGCGACCCGCCAGTTTATACTATGGGCCTCACCGCTGCTTTTATTAAAAAGCGTTTGGAAGAATTTGGCCTATTAGGCCGTTCCAAAATTCACACCCTAACTAAAGATGACGTGCTTACTTTGGGTAATTTTAAAGTACGCTTCTTTAGATTAAATCACAGCATTCCGGATTCTGTTGGCTTATGCATTACCACTCCTGTCGGGCAAATTGTTTATGCCACTGACTGGAAGTTTGACCATACCCCGGCCGACGGCAAACCTACCGAATTTGATAAAATCGCTAAATTTGGAGCCGAGGGCGTAACTTTGTTAATGTCCGACTCGACCAATGCCACCAAGCCCGGCTACTGCGCATCTGAACGCGAAATTGGCTTAACCATTGACCGCACCTTTGCCGACATAAAGGGACGCATAATTTTTGCCAACTTCTCTACCAACATTTCCCGTATTCAACAGGTGTTTGATTCAGCGGCAAAATACAACCGCAAAGTTATTGTTACCGGGCGCAGCTTGGTTAATAACATTGAAATCGCTCTTTCCCTGGGTTATTTAAAAATCCAGCCAAAGATTATTATAAAGTCGGAAATTGCCAAAAAATTTCCGGATAGCCAAATTTTAATTTTAACCACCGGCGCTCAAGGCGAAGAAGCGGCCGGCTTGGCCCGCATTGCCCGCGGCGACCACAAAACCGTTAAAATTAAAAAAGGCGACACCACCATTGTCTCTGCCTCCCCTATTCCAGGCAACGAACGCGCTATTTCCGCTATGTTGTCTAACCTTACCCGCTTAGGCAGCCACGTTATATATAACAAAACATTAGACATCCACACTTCCGGACACGCCCACCAGGAAGAATTAAAATTAATGATGGCGTTGGTTAAACCAAAATTCTTTATGCCGATTCACGGTGAGCACCATATGATTGTAGCTCACGCTGACTTGGCCAGAACCATGGGCATTGCCGACGACAGAATTTTTGCCCTAGATAACGGACAAATTTTGGAAATAACATCCGCTCAGGATGCCAAAGTTACCGAAGATTCAAAAATTTCCAGCGGCTATGTCTTTATTGACGGACTGGGCATTGGCGATGTTGGCGAAGTTGTTATTCGCGACCGCCAGGTTATGGCCCAAGACGGTATGTTCGTTATTATTATGACGCTTGACCGCCGCACCGGTAAATTAATTAACCAAGCCGACATCATCTCCCGCGGTTTCATTTATATGAAAGGCAATGACGATTTGATTCGCGAAGTTAAACACGAAGTACGCAAATTAGTTGAAAGCAAAGGCAAGGAAAAACTTGAACCTAACTATGCCTACCTGCGCAACATTGTCCGCGACGAAATCGGCGAATACTTATACCAAAAGACTGAACGTAGACCCATGGTGCTTCCAGTGGTTATTGAAATATAAGCTTAAAAAATCCCGCTTCCAATTGTCTTGGGGCGGGATTTTTGTTATCCTGATTAAAATTGATGACGTCCTATATGAAAAACAAAATTTTAAAAACCCTTTTGATTCTTGCCGCTCTCTTGCCCGTTATCCGCTGGTCGCAGGATGGAATATCTTCTATCTTAATTTTTTCCGTATTTGTTTTAATTTTACTTTGGTCAGGACTAAGGCTCACATTAGCCAAACTTCCCTTGCCATTGGGCCTGGCTTATATTTTTTGGGGTGTTGTATTTGGCGGATTAACCCAATGGTTTGTGCAAATTGAAGGATTTGAAAAAAGTTTCAGCCAAAACCCAATTCATCATTTTATTCAAGCTCTCACCATATACTTCTGGGTGGTAGTTGCCTGGTATTATATGTTAAAAAAATATGACTTTTCCTCTTGGGCAGTTTTTTGGGTAACCGGCCTGTGGGGAGTTTTGTTTGAGGGCATTCTGCTATACGGAGCATTCAACCCATTAATCTGGCTGTTTATTTTTATGGTCTATGGTTCATTTTCAACTATCCCCTTCTTGCTGACTCAAGACCAGCTGGCGGCATTGCCGCGGCCAATGCCAAACAGTAAAAATTATGCCACTATGTTTGCTTTATTGGGCTTAGCCTGGGTAATGGCCAACATTACAATATATTTTATAGGAAAAATAGTTTAATTCGCAAAGGAAAAACCTGCAAATTTCTGGCTCTGGCTGGAGCTTTTGGTTTTATGCTATAATCCTCCACGAAGGAGGATCCACAATGTTCCAGTGGATTCTTAATTCGTTTAGCTTTTTTAAACCCTCCGAGACTGACGGAGCTGTATACTCCGACGCCGCCGAACAGGAAACCACCCAGCCGGCTATGACGGTTCTAGAAATAGTATCCGTCACAGAGATTGAAGCCCCCTTCCCGGAACATTTCTAACCCCTCCAAGGCCGCGGAACCCCAAGTTCCGCGGCCACCTTTTTATTTCCGGCCATTATTTGCTATACTTATTTTATGGAAAAACAAACTATTGTCTCCGGAGTTAGGGCTTCGGGCAAACTACATATAGGCAATTACTTAGGCGCACTGCAGCAATGGGTAGAGCTACAAAACCAAGGCCATAATTGCTATTTTTTTATAGCCGATCTTCACGGCATTACTACCCCATTTAAGCCTGATGAGCTTTCCCAAAACACTTTAGATGTTGCGGCCACTTATTTAGCTGCTGGCATTGACCCAGAAAAGTCAGTGTTCTTTTTGCAAAATCATATCTTAGAGCACGCCACACTGGCATGGATTTTTAACTGTATACTGCCGCTAAGCGAACTGGAAAGGATGACTCAATTTAAAGATAAATCTAAATCTCATAAAGAGAATATCAATGCCGGCCTGCTAACTTACCCAGCATTAATGGCTGCTGATATTTTAATGTACAAACCATCAGCCGTGCCAGTTGGCGAAGACCAAACCCAGCATGTGGAATTGTCTCGTGTGGTGGCCAGAAAATTTAACAACCGCTTCGGCAAAGTTTTTCCTGAGCCTCATACTTTTATGCGCAAACCACTAAGGATTATGTCTCTGGCCGACCCGGCAAAAAAAATGAGCAAGACCGGCGATGAAGCAATTTTAATGGATGACTCCCCTGCTGAGATTTCCCGCAAACTGAAAAAAGCCGTAACCGCTTCTGAGGCCGGACATAAGTCTCCGGGAGTTGAGAATTTATTTTCTTTGCTCGAACACTTTGGCAGCAAAGAAGAAGTAGCTTTTTTCCACGATCAACAAAAACAGGGCAACTTAAAATTTAGCGAACTCAAGGAGACCTTGGCAAAAGATATTGCTGTTTATTTTGAAAACTTTAGAGAAAAGAAACAGGAACTGTTAGCCCGCCCCGATTATCTGGCAAAAATTTTAGGACAAGGGGCAGACCGTGCCCGCACGGTTGCCCAGGCAACTTTAACGGAAGTGAAACAAAAAATTGGACTGCTCTAATTGAGCAGTCTTTTTTACTTATGAAAAACTATTTGGCAACATAAAAAGGAAACTAATTTTTGGTTGTCTTTTTATATTACCAAGGAGGTAGTACAATGTCGGTTCAACCGCCAAGCGTCTTTGTGATTTTTTGTACGGGTGATGCCGAAGCACGCCTCTTGGCTCAAAATTGGCAAAGCCTGGGTAAATGGTGCGGACTGTTCCCGGTCAACAGGAATGCAGAAGTCCATGACAACGACGTAATTCTCTGCTTATCTTGCGGCGGAACACTGAACTACGTAGAAATACCAGCATGGGTGAAGAAGATTTGTTATTTTCCCGGTTCCGCAGACCTCTGCGCCGCTAAACGCAGACTTTGGCCCAAGGTCAACACTAACGGCCACGGCCACAACGAGATCAAGTTGGTACAACTATTCGAAAGAGGGCATCCATGACGATTCAGCTCAGCTTTTGCACTGCCGCGGATATGTGGTCTATTTTCCGCAGCCTCACAGGTCTCCCGCTGGTGAAGGTGAATACAAATGTTGCAATAGACCCGCTGCATATTCTAATCTTTACCGGCTCTGGCAAAAACCTGATTTTGTGTGGCCTCAAAAAGCCGCTAACAGAGCCTCTGCGCTTTGTTCTGCCGATGGAGGCTGGAGCAAGCCCCATTGATGGAACGCCCGAAGAAAATTTGGCACGGCTCAAAAAAGAAGAGCAAGAGGCTAAAAACAAACCGACACTAGTGGCTCGACCCAGCAACCTCGCTGCTTGAACCACGCAAACCAAAAGGCCGCCGCGACCAATCGTCGTGGCGGCCTTACTCAAATCTAAATTCTATTTAACTTCGTTTATGAATCCGACTAACTCGTCGGTTTTTTGTTTTAGCAACTCTTCGCTGTCAGCTTCTAAGTTCAAGCGCAGCAAATTTTGGGTATTAGAACTTCTGACATTAAATCTCCAGGAAGGATAGCTAAAACTAAATCCGTCGGTATTATCTATTTCCGCATCTGAATATTTGTTTTTTATATCTTCCAAAATATTCGTGTTTGTAAATTCAAAATTAATTTCCTCGGATATATAAAACTTTTCGCGCAGCGGCTTTAACAACTCCGAAAACGTCATCGGCTTCGCTTCTGTAGGCATCTGTAGTGAATTTTTTTGTGTTTCTGTAGAAAGAATATCCAGGACAGCCAGCAGCGGAAACAAACCGTTATCCAAATAAAAATTATCTTTAAAATAATAATGGCCGGAGGTTTCATTGCCAAACACCGCATCTTCTTTAGCCATTCTCTCTTTAATAAAAGAATGCCCTGCTTTGTTCATAATGGCCACGCCGTGATTCTGCGCAATGGCATAGTCAATCACTCTTACCACGCGCGTATCGTGCAAGACTTTTCCGCCAGGGTATTTTTGCAAATAATATCCGGCGAGCAAGGCATTAATATATGCCGGGGTAATAAATTTGCCATTTTCGTCAAAAAAGAAACAACGGTCGGCATCACCGTCCCAGGCAACGCCGAAATCGGGATGCAACTTTTCTATTGCAGCAATAGTTTCGCCGCGGTTAGAGGGCAATAATGGATCGGATGGCCCTTTAGGAAAATTGCCGTCTAATTCCGGATTAACCACTTCTAAAAATTCTATGGGCAACCTTTTTTTCAACTCATCAATTACCTGGGTCGCCATGCCAAAATTGGTATTGGCAACAATTTTCAGCGGTTTAATTTTGCTAACGTCAAAAGTTTTAAAAACATGGTCAAAATATTCTTGTTTTATATCTTTCTTCTCCACCTTCCCCTTATTTTTGGAAATTGGAAATTGGAAATTGGAAATTACCATATCCCTTATTTCATATATTCCGCTGTCGCCGGAAATTGGCGCTCCCTTAGCACGAACTAATTTCATTCCGCCGAATTCTTTTGGATTATGGCTGGCGGTAATTTGAATTCCGCCTGCCACAGGCAATGTTGCCGCGGCAAAGTACAGCTGGTCGGTAGAAACCAGGCCAATATCTATAACATTAATTCCGGCATCTGTTAAAGCGCTAATTGCCGACTCGCTGAATTCTTCGCCGGAAAGGCGCATATCATGCCCCACGACAACCAAAAAATTTCCGCGTCCTTCCGCGTTAGTTTCCGCGTCCTTCCGCGTTATTAACTGGACATAACCTTGAATAATTTTATATACCAGATCAGCATTAATTTGCTCTGGGTAAATTCCCCGGATGTCATAAGCTTTAAATATAGATGTGTCGATATTCATATATGTGGGTCTATTTCTCTTAGCTTTTTTAAAAAAATTTCCGGGGTTCCATAAACAATTATATTCCCTTCATTTGGCCGAAATGCAATTTGCCCGTCTCCAAAATCAATAATAAACTTTTCATATCCCGCGGATATCCTGCCCTTTTCTTGCAGCATTACCTGATTAATATTAATTCTGTTAGCTCTTATATAACTGGCCAACTCTCTAAGATCTTTATCTTCCAAGTCTGATACATATAATGTGCGAACTATTTCCTCCGGCGAAGACCTTCGTTCTGCGGACATAATCTTGTTCCTTTCTAAAATCGCTTAAACTGCTTTAGTTTTATTATGTATGGCCGAATACCTCGGAACTTAAGCTCCAGGACCAACTTTATTTTAACAAAAATGCGCCGGCACCACAAAGGGATGCCGGCGCTGCCGCTTGCCAACGGAAAACTCAGAAGCCGTTAAATTCGGAAATGCCATGCAGGATTTTCTCCCCAGGCGCTAGTTTTTCAATCCTGCGCCTTAAGGCCTGTTTGGCATCTTCAAGTTTACTAAGCAGCGACACATAAGAATATATGTCACCGCTCACCCAAATGGAGCCGCCGGTAAACTTGACCCTGCAAACAACCAGGACTCCTTCTCTCGAGACCTCTGTTATGCCAAACTGCTTGCCCACTCCGCTTAGAGCGGCCGAAAAAGAAGTCAGGTCTCGCGGAAACCCCTGAAAGGATCTCTTTATTCGACCACTTCTTTTACCGGGCGGCTTCCTGCGGCAAATGGCCAACACGGCTTTGCAAATTTGTACGATTGTCTCGGGATGCTCCTCTGGGGAAAGATCATTAGCCGCCAAAAACTTTCTTTTGTCGGGATGACTTCCGTGATTATCTGCCCCATTCCTTCCGCTTCTAATGTAATATTGCATTCACTCCCCCTTAGGAGCTTGGTTTGGAGCGGTTAAACAGCCGCTCATAAGGCAAAGCGTACTACCTAAATATATTTTCGTCAAATAAATTGTAAAATAATAAAAAAGTGCTATAGTGAAATTAAGGAGGCATCTATGATGACACTCAAAACACCTCCCTTCCGTGGTTAACGCGATTCGTTCAAGTCCGGTCAAAACAGACCAACACTTATAGCCGGGCTAAATCGCAAGGGCCGTTGTGGCGCCTGGCCACGGAAGGGGGTGATCCAAAAAACCTTTGAAGGACGGACACCTGACGGGCGTCCTTCACACGGGGCACAAGTACGTGCCCCTCTTTTTTATATAAAAGAAAGAGGGCGGCCGCGCGTGATTGCGGGCCGCCCTTGGCATCTCACGGTTGTGAGTGCTCTAATCGATGTGATCAAACAAGGTTAACAAGAATGCGATGGTACGTGACCGAGGCCGTACGAAGGGGCGCGCCCATGAATTCATGAACGAGCGTCACCCTGACTTCGTCAGGATTGATGGCTTTGGCTTCTGAGAGAGAAAAGCCATCGCCCCTCAGACGATCACTGGTTCGAATCTCCTTCAGCTGGCCTCCGGCGAGCCTCAGCTCATGAAGAAGTTGAGGACGTCGACCCGGCTTACGAAGACGAGGACTAACCTGATGGACAGCCTCGAAATAGCTGACCACATCCTGAAAGGACGCATTTGTCCCGTCAAAATCCTTCAACCGATAGTTGTTTGGCATCGTTCCTCTTACATAACTTACTTAACCAAGGCGCCAGTACAAGCGCCCTAATTCTACTGCAAATAATATTCCTATATCGGCCTTTTGTCAAAACCATATGCTCCCCTTGGCTAAACTTACGAGATACTGATATACTGATGCGTGCAGATGCTACCGATAATACTGATCACAAATATCCGTATTATCAGCATCATCTGTATTAATCCGTATATTAGTATCATATTATGAGCTTTCAAATCGGCATCGTCGGCCTGCCTAATGTCGGCAAATCAACTTTATTCAACGCCATTACTAAAAGCAAAGTAGAAGCGGCTAACTACCCTTTTGCTACCATTGACCGCAATGTGGGTGTTGTGGCCGTACCGGATGATCGCTTGGCAAAACTTGCGAAGCTGGAAAATAGCGAAAAAATTGTCCCAACCACCATTGAATTTGTAGATATCGCCGGGCTTGTAAAAGGAGCGAGCGAAGGTGCTGGACTGGGAAATAAATTTTTAAGCCATATTCGTGAAGTGGATGCAATTTTGGAAGTGGTTCGCGTGTTTGAAAATAAAGACATTATCCACGTTAACGGCAATGTTGACCCAAGCCGCGATATGGAGACTATTGCCATTGAACTGCAATTGGCAGACTTACAAAATGTAGAAAATCGCTTAACCACTGTAAACAAAATGGCAAAGTCCGGCGATCGCGACGCAATTGTAAAGAAACAAGTTTTAGAAAAATATAAAACGGCTCTGGAAAAAGGAGAAATGGTTCGCAGTGTACAGTTAAGCGATGAAGAGAGAGAACACAGCAAAGATATTATTTTGCTTACCAACAAACCGATAATGTACGTAGTAAACGACGAATTTAATTTGGAGAAAAAACAATTCGCTTCCGAACTTTCTCAAACCAAATTTCCAATTTCCAATCCCATCCCAATAGACGCGAAAATTGAAAGCGAGCTGGCGGAACTTTCCGACGAAGAGCGAACTGAATATTTAAAAGAATTGGGGCTGCCGGAATCCGGCCTAAATAAAATTATCAAAGAAGCTTATAAAACTCTTGGGCTTATTACTTTTATTACTGCCGGGCCAAAAGAGAGCAAGGCTTGGACTTGCACTGCAGGAAGCAAGGCTCCGCAAGCGGCCGGAAAAATTCACAGCGACTTTGAAAAAGGCTTCATTCGGGCGGAGGTTATCCAATGGGACAAACTCTTGGAAGCCGGCGGCTACGGTCCAGCCAGAAACAAAGGTTGGATTAGAACGGAAGGCAAAAATTATATCGTTCAAGATGGCGATGTGGTTCACTTTCTATAATTTGTAAATTTCCCTCCCCCTGCCTGCCCACCGAAGTTAGATAAGGAAGAAGGGGTGAGACAAAAAGACAAAGGCCCTCCAAACGCGGGAAGGCCTTTTTGCATACGCGCGAAACAGAGCGCGGGATTATTGCGGGGTGCAGGGCACGGTGATTACGGTTCTCATTGGAACCGCCTTGTTGTTTAATAGCATGGGCCGGAAGGTCCAACTTGAGACCATAACCTTGGCCTGATTGCGCAGAAACCCATAAGCTGCCATTGAATACCTTACTGGCATACTTCTGGGCTTGAGGGCCTTAGCCTTCTTCACCTCGCCGGCTGCGTTGACCGTAACCTCGAACTTGAGCTCCGGCATCGCCTCCGGACAAACGAGGTTGATACTGTGGCCAGGCTTAAGATTGCCCATTACCACAGGACTATCAAAGAAACGCTGACTAAACATCGCCGGCGCAAAAACTAACAACAGAACAATACACGCAAACTGCATCCTCATCCTCCAGTTCGGGATTTGATATAAATTATTTTAACACATACTATGTTTTTTGAGTAAAGAAAACAGCGCAGGCCCGAAGGTCTGCGCTGTCTGTCAAAACACATTATGTGATTACCGATTGACGTACAACTGTTGTAAGGCCAGCTCGGGGATCAAGATGAAGCCCCTACCGTTCTTACAGTCGTAGAATCCCACCATCTTTGCAGTGGTAATAACACCCTCGAATCGTGGACAACTAACCTCACCTTCCAGCGTCAGAATCCACGCGGTATCGGACCCCGGCAGTGGCAATGCAGATGCTACGCTTGCGTTGAACCTTAGATAAGCCGACCGCCGCGTATCGAGCCAGAGAGGAAGGGTTTTTTTGCCCCGCGAACCAAGCGATTCAAGAACCTGCTCGTTTGTAAAGGGCATCACATTCGACATCATGAAGATTTCCCCATTGCCGTAAGGCTGACGCTGACCGTTCAAAAAGCAATGAAGGTCAGTCATCAAACTGCCAAACGGCGTCCACACACTCAAAGTGTGGAGAGAATCGATGTGTTTTAATGTATTCAGTCTGTTAGGCATTTCAACCCTCCTTAAGGGTTACGCCAAATTCAAAATGGCGTAGTTCTTGGTTAAGCCAAGAATTCTTTATATTAAAGCATTTTTAGATTGTTTTGTCAATAGACAAAAACCCCAGCAAATGCTATAATTTCAACAACTTAATAATTCATATTCCCCCAATTAGGGGGATAGAAAGGATACTTTCTATGCCGCAATATGAGCTCATGTACTTGCTTGGCGCTCAAGTCGCCGACGACGAAGTACCTAAAATTGCTCAAGGTGTACTAAAGTTTGCTGAAGACTTTGGCGCAACCGACATAAGAGAGACTCAGTTAGGTAAGAAAAAATTAGCATACCCCATTGGTAAAACCCGCAACGGACATTATGTTGTGGTAAATTTTGCAATGGACAGCAAAAACATTAACGCCTTTGACGCCAAAATCCACACTCAGGATTCGACCATAGTTCGCTACCTGATTGTAAATTTGGACGAACACTTGGCGAGAATGGAAAAAGATAAGATTGCCCAGTCCAAAATTATCCGCAAAGGACCTCCAGCCGAAGAAGTTGCAGTTGTGGCCGAAAAGCCAGCCGCAAAAGCTCCTGCTGCAAAAAAAGAAACTCCGGTCTTAACGGAAATCAACCAGGAAGAACTGGATAAAAAAATTGAAGAAGCCTTGTCTGAAGATTTAACAAAATAATTATTTATCCACTAATTCACGAATCAACACAAATATCACTAAGTGGTATTCGTGCAATTCGTGAAATTAGTGAATTAGTGGAGAATTTTATGGACTTAAATAAAGTTATGATAATTGGCAGATTAACACGCGACCCGGAATTGCGCACAACGCCATCCGGTTCCAGCGTCTGCCAAATTGGCTTAGCCACCAACTTTGTCTATAACAACCAGACCACCGGCCAAAAAGTTGAGCAAGTAGAATATCACAACGTGGTACTCTGGAGAAAGCTCGGCGAAATTGCCGCCCAATACTTGAAAAAAGGCCGCCGCGTCTACATTGAAGGCCGCTTGCAAACTCGTTCCTGGGATGGCAAAGACGGACAGAAAAAAAGCCGCACGGAAATTGTCGGGGAAAATATGATTATGCTTGACGGTGGCGGCGCCACCGGAGCCCCATATGCCCCAGCCGCTTCTTCCGCTCCGAGCCAAAATTTTTCCGCCCCCGCCCAAAGCTCTCAGCAGGCCCCAGTGATAAATGAAGAATTGCCAACTATTGTCCAAGGCGAAGACATTAATGTAGAAGACATTCCATTTTAGTTCATAAAGTTATAAAGTTACAAGTTCATCAAGTTGAACCCAAACTTTATAACTTTACAAACCTGATAAACTTTATAAACTTATTTATTATGAGACCAACTAACAACACCCCCCTAGTTAAGAAGCAGTGTTATTTCTGCTCTAACAAAATTTCTACGGTGGACTACAAAGACACGGTGACTTTGCGCCGCTTTATGTCCCCCCATGCTAAAATTTTAAATCACAACCGCACCGGCACCTGCCCGAAGCACCAGAGAATGGTGACCAAAGCCTTAAAGCAAGCCAGACATATGGCTTTGCTGCCGTTTGTTGCAGCTTAAATAAACGCGGAAGTACGCGGAATCTAACGCGGAAATACGCAGAAGCTAAACATTAACGATGCTGTACTTTCCGCGTCATTCAGCGTAAAGTTCCGCGTCATTCAGCGATATTATGGATTTAAACGATTTAAAAATTGGCACAATTATTCTTTGGGAGAACCAGCCGGTTCAGGTAATCTGGAGCAACCGCATGCGCACCGCCCAAAGAAAGCCCGTTATGCAGACTAAAATGCGCAACGTTATTACCGGCAAAGTTTATGAATACTCCTTCAAATTCGGAGAAAGCATTGAAGAAGCAGATGTAGTTCGTGAAAAAGCCAGCTTCCTCTACGCCGACGCCGAAGGCACCCACTTTATGAACCAGGAAACTTTTGAAACAGTGGACATTGCCAAGGAAGTTACCGAAGAACAGGAAAAGTTTTTGAAGGAAGGAATGGAAGTATCCATTTTACGCTTCAATAACAAACCAGTCTCCATTGAACTGCCTATAAAAATTGAGCTTAAGGTTACCGAGGCTCCGCCTGACACTAAAGGCAACAGCGGCGGCAATGTTACCAAGCCGGTAATTATGGAAACCGGACTGACTGTTAACGCCCCAATGTTCATTAAAGAAGGCGATACTTTAAGAATCGACACCCGCACCGGTGAATATGTAGAAAGAGCGTCTCAGTAACTCTTGCAAGCTTATAGCTTATAGTTCAAACAAAAATCCCATCCCGACAAAGTCGGGATGGGATTTTAAAGCTATAAGCTAAAACCTATCAGCTAATAAGCTATTGAAGCCTTGAATCGCTGTAAGTCATTACGCTTAGCATTGGCAGGCGGAAGTCGTAAGTGTTAGCGTTTACAACATAAGCATCTTGCCCGCCATTATTAATGAAGGTTGCATAATCGGCTACCGGAATCAAGCCGGACTCATGGACAAAGTAAATAGTTGAACCGCTCTTAATCCAAGCTCCCCATGGGTGGCTAGCTGCGGCAGTGCGAACTGTATAACCGGAATCAACTAAACCAGACGAACCAACGTCAGAGACATTGCTGAACTTAAAACCCAAGCCGGTAAAGACGGATGCGGAAATAAAACCGGTTTTGGTATTTTTGTAAACTATATAGACGGTACCGTTTTCTTTTATTAGTCTGCCGCTGGCGTAAGCACTCGCGCCCAATACGCCGCCCGGATAGTTTAATCCGCCGCCGGTAGTGCCAATAGTAAAGTTAGCTGTTGCGCTGCGTCCATAATTGTCGCTGACTCTTACAGTGAAGGTGGAGGTATTGGTGCTGTTTGGCACGCCGGAAATTAATCCCGAAGAAGACAATGACAAGCCATAAGGCAGGCTGCCGCTGCTAACATAGTAGTTGTATGGATAGCTGCCGCCGGTGGTCTGCAACTGGTAGCTGTAATACTGGCCAATTACCATTACCGGCAAACTGGCGGTGTTAAAATACAAACTGCCTGTGCCGGTGCCGCAACCGTAATAGCCACAAGACCCCCCGCTCACCGTTACATACAAAGTAGCGCAGTTAGAAGAATTGTTTTGGCAGACATAAATGTTAGTAGATCCGCTGGTTAGAGCATTTACATAAAGAGAGCTGCCGGAAATGTAAGCAGAGGCAACATTAGAAT
>JACRDK010000021.1 GCA_016218585.1 Candidatus Doudnabacteria bacterium | reverse complement strand
ATTTAGTTATACACAAGGGAGTTTTTACAAGCTCTCTACCCGGCGGAGCTCGCCAAATTATAAATTGGCATTAAAATACCGGCCACCAACACGCCAACTCCCAAACCTAAAATAATCATAATAATCGGTTCCAGCAATGTGGTAAGGGTGCCAACTTTGTTGTCTACTTCCTTTTCGTAAAAGTTTGCCAACTTGGACATAATGTCATCAAGTTGCGCAGTTTGCTCGCCTACCCGAACCATCTGGGTTACCAAATTTGGGAATTCTCTATGACCGGACAAGCCTTCACTAATTGTTTTTCCAGCCTGAATCTTAGCCACGGTGTCAACTAAAATGTCGCGATAGACCACATTGTTGATAATCTCGCTGACAATTTGCAAGGCTTTGATAATAGGAATACCTCCAACCACCAGGGTGGAAAGGTTGCGAGCAAATCTTGCCAGATAAATCTTCAAAAAAATGTCTCCGATAATTGGCAGCCTGGTTTTGGCATTATCCCACTGATACCTGCCTGCGGTTGTGGAAATATAAAATCTCACCCCCAAAACCAATCCTGAAAGCCCCAATATTACCAGCCACCAAAATTGGTCAAAAAACTTGGTTGTTGCAATCAAAGCCACGGACACGGGCGGCAAGCTGCCCCCCTGTTCTTCCAAAACAGAAGTTAATTTTGGCAAAACAAATTTAAACATCAACAGCCCGACAACAACCAATGCAGACAACACGAAAACCGGATAAGTTAAAGCGCTTTTAACTTTTGCTTTTAACTCATAGTCTTTTTCCAATTGGTCAGCCAAATATACCAGGGATTTGTCCAAAGATCCGGCAATTTCTCCTGACTTTACCATGCTAATGTAAACATTGCCAAAAACATCCGGATGCTTCGCCATGGCGCTTGAAAGCCCATCGCCATTTTCTACGCCGGAAATTAAGTCTCCTATAATTGACAATAAATATTTGCCGGTAATCTGCTCCTGCAAAATTCTCAACGATTGGATTATCGGCACGCGAGCGGAAATTAAGGTAGACAGCTGCCTGGAAAACAAAACCAATTCCTTATTATTTACGCTGTGTCCAAAGGGGTTTATTTTGGCCAGGATATCTTCTTCTTCCATTTCCAGGCTGATAATCACCAGGCCATTTTCGGCTAACAAAATTTCGGCCTTATTCTGGTCAACGGCTACCACTTCTCCGCTTTGAATCTCTCCCTGTTTATTTTTGGCTTTATATTTAAATTTCATATAGTTTACTAATACGCGATACAAATATACTAATATACGAATGATACTGATAATAACTAATCCTTTAAAACCGAATTAGTAGCCATTAGTTTCATTTGTGCTATCTGTAGATTGGTATCTTCATTTAAGAAATAAGTGACAGGAAATACTCGTTGTCCAATACGTAGTTTTTAGCGACTTCAAACTCCACCTGGCCTTGCTTAACTAAAAGGGCTAAAGTTTTATCCAATGGAACCATCCCCTCTTCCAGGCTGGTGTGAACAATGTTGGGAATTTCGTAAATCTTATTATCGCGGATAACATTCCTTACCGCGTGATTAGCTACTAAAATTTCATAAGCCGGAACGCGTCCGCCGCCAATTTTTGGCAAGAGCCTTAAAGAGACCACCCCAACCAACACGCTGGCCAACTGCCCTCTAATTTGCTGCTGCTGTCCGGCGGGAAAAACATCAACAATACGATCTATACTCTGTCCGGCATCATTAGTGTGCAAAGTGCCAAAAACCAAGTGACCGGTTTCCGCCACGGTCAGCGCGGAGGAAATAGAATCTAAGTCGCGCATTTCACCAACAAGCACAACATTAATATCTTCGCGCAGCGCTGCCTTTAGAGCGCCGCCAAAAGTTGGCGTGTCTAAATATAATTCTCTTTGAGACACTATTGATTTATTCGGCGGGAAAACAAATTCTATTGGATCTTCGATTGTTAAAATGTGCTCATCTCTGGTGTTGTTAATTTCGTTGATCAAAGCAGCCAAGGCTGTTGATTTTCCATGTCCGGTCGGACCCACAACCAAAACCAAACCCTGTTTTCTTTCAATAAAATTCCTCAAGGTTGAGGGAAGGTTTAATTCTTCCAAAGTTTTAATGTGGTTAGGAACAACTCTAAGCGCAATGCCGAGGACGCCTTTTTGCCGATAAGCGTTTATACGGAAACGAATATTATCTTTAAACGCATAAGAAAAGTCTATCTGCATATCCTGTTCAAACATCTTCTTCTGTTCCGGAGTAAGCAGGACATTCAATAAATCGCTAATATTGTCATTGCTTAAAACCTGATAATTATCCAGGCGAATTAATTTAGTATCCACGCGAATAATTGGAGGCTCTCCTACCATTAAATGCAAATCGGAGGAATCTCTTTCTAAAACTACAGACAACAGCTTATTTAATTCAAGTTCGCTAGCTTTATACATATTTCGAAAGTTTATACAAATTTAGTAATTTACAAAAGATATTTATTTTTGTTTATTGTTGATTTGTATTTAATTATTTTAGTTTAAAATAGCTTTTATAATATGAGCTATATCATTTGGCCTGCTTAAATGCCTATTTATGTGGCTGGAGATGCCGGCAGACATCAACTCTCTAACTCCTTCACTACTTATATTATACCCTATTGTAACCACATGCAGTTCCGGATGGCGATTTTTTAAACTTACTAGCCAGGATTTGCTTTTAACCGGGCTATCCAGCGCTTCTGCGTTAAAAACCAACAAATGAGGGGAAAACTTTACAATTAGCGCCGGTACTTCTTCCAGCTCCAGGCAATGGCGGACTTCAAACTCCTGATTTCTAACATAATTAGCATAAAGCGCGGCCAAATATTCCTCAGGCTCAAAAACCAAAACTCGTTTTATTTCCCTGTTTGTTAGGGATAAATCACCAAGATTTAATTTTTGTTTGAATAAATAAGACATAAATAATTTAGGATATCAGATATAAGATTTAGGATAGAAGATGTAAAAGGTTATTTGCTAAAATCATAATTCATAAACCCTATATCTTAAATGAATTATTCCGTGGTCACGCGGATAACTTCATCCAGCGTAGTCTCTCCTCTTAAAACTTTAATTATTCCGTCTTGCTTTAGAGAAATCATCCCGATTTTTTGCGCCGCTTCGTAAACTTTATGGGAAGACGACTTGGCTAAGATTAAATCTTGAATTTCCGTGTTAGACGGCAAAACTTCAAATATGCCCATACGGCCGGTGTACCCGGTATGCCCGCATTTTTCACAGCCATCGCCTTTGAACATTTTCAAATCTTTTCTATCTATGCCCTCAAAGTAGTCTTCCGTAATGCCAACCAGCTCTTTTTCGATTTGTTCTTTTACAGTTTGGCTAATTGGAATTTCTTTGCGGCAATCCTGGCAAACTTTTCTTACCAAGCGCTGGGCCATAACCAAATTAATAGATGCTACCAACAAAAACGGTTCCATGCCCATATCCACTAAACGGGGAATAGCGCCGATGGCATTATTGGTGTGCAATGTAGAGAATACCAAGTGACCGGTCAACGCAGCTTGTACGGCAAGCTCGGCAGTCTCGCGGTCGCGAATTTCACCCACCATCACCACATTAGGGTCTTGGCGCAAAATACTTCTTAATCCGGCGGCAAAAGTCAGGCCAATGTCCGGATTAACCTGGCTTTGGTTGACCCCTTCTATAAAATATTCCACCGGGTCTTCCAAAGTAATAATATTTACAGAGGTAGTATTTAAAATAGTAAGCAAAGAATACAATGTGGTGGATTTTCCGCTACCGGTAGGACCGGTAATAAGAAAAATCCCGTGGGTTTTTTTAATATTTTCATTTACCCAAGTAAGCGCCCTTCCCCTAACCCCCAACTGATCCAAGGTCGGAGCTTTAGTCGTTTTATCCAAAATACGCATAACAATCTTTTCCCCATAAATCAACGGTAAAATTGAAACACGCAAGTCAACGGATTTTTTGCCCACATCCATATGAAACCTTCCGTCCTGCGGCAAACGGGATTCATCAATCTTTAAATTGGAAAGAATTTTAATTCTGGTAACTATGGAAGCGTGAACGCTTTTTGGGAGCATTAAGGAGGTATGCAAAATTCCATCTATTCTATAGCGGATTCTTACGTCCTTTTCCGACGGCTCAATGTGAATATCGGAAGCGTTTCCTTCAATGGCATTGCTTAAGATTACCTCCACAATCTTAATAATAGGAGCATCCTCGATAACCTGGGGCTTTGCCTCTCTTTTTTCTTCCGCCGGCTTCTGGTCAATAGCTTCTTTAGTTTGAATATCTTTTAAAGCTTCCCCAACGACTTTTTTCAGGTTTCGCTTTTTTCCAATCGCCACCCCCAGGGAAGTTTCTGAGGCAACATACAGCTGAACTTGAAAATTTTGTTTTTGGCCCAAAAATTCTAACGCCTCCAAAGCAGAGAGGTTTGTTGGGTTAGATATGGCGACTTTTAAATTTTTTCCGCTAAGATCAAACGGGACGAAATTATAAAAGTTAATTGATTCCTGAGGTATCAATGTAAGCACGCTTGGGGGAATTTGCAGCTGTCTTAAGTCAACATAGGGCACGTTAAAAAAAGCGGCTTTCGCCTTGGCCAAATCTTCTTCATCAAGTATTTTTTGCGTAACGAGCAGCTGGGAAATATCCTGGCCGCTTTGTTGCACCAACGCCTGCAATTGAGTAATAACCTGTGATTTAACAAAACCGTTATCGACTAAAAATTGCTCAAAAGAGGCCGAAGAAGTATTTATCGGATTGGTTTTCGCTATTGGATCCATTTTCTATGGCCAGTTAATATTTATCGCTATTTTGCGGCAGGGGCGGAGGGCAATGGCGTAATTAAGCTGCTAACCGGCACGCCAACTTCCGAATTCGGGTTTAGCTTCGGGTAGTCAACTGCACCGTATTGGAAAGGTCTTTTGTATAAAATGCCTTTAAAGTTTAGGGTATCTCCGTAAGGAAGCAGCGCGGATTCGTCAATTGGCTGCACTGTTTCGGTTTCAGCAGTAGTGCCTCCGCTGTTGCTAAAAAAACCATTGTATAAAACAATGCCGGCAGCTCCAAAGGCCACAACAATTACTATTACTTGAATAAGAGTTTTTTTGTTCATAGAATTATGGCGCTAAGAAATACGCGTCAAAACTTAACTTTAAATTAAGCTTATTTTCAGCTCCGGCATCTAAACCGATTGCGGTTACATTTATTACCCTGCCGTTGTTCTCTAATTTTTGAAGAAAGGCAACTAACTGGTCAAAGCTGCCGGTAACAAAGACCGTACCAGACAATGTTTGTAGAGTTCTGGTGGCCGCAAACGGATCCGCCAATAAAGCTTTGTTCCCAGACCATGGCGCTGTGCTTTGGCTAGATACGTTTATACTGCCGATTGTTACATTAATTGAATTGGCCAAACTTTCCAATAAAATTTGCATTCTAAGCTGGTCTCCTTCAAGCGGTAGAGCCTGGTCCAAATCAGTAATCTCTTTTTTATGTGATTGAAGGTCTTTGACCATAGCTTCAAACTTTTGCGTAGCGTCCGCCAGTTTGCTTTCCTGCTCCTGAATTTTTACCAAATTATCCTTTTTTACTGCCAAATCAGCATTTTTTGGGCTTACAATAAACCAATAAAATAAAACTGACACAATTAACAGCAAAACCGCTTCTACAAGAGAATTCTTATAGCGGCCTATCTGAGGAGGAACATTTAAGTTTATGTTTGCGTTTAAAGCCATTAACTTAGAGGCTTAATTATTTCTTTTCTTTATATTGCACTATGCTTGGGTCGTACTGAATTCTTACATCAAATGTTACGGCAGAACTTCCGGAAGCGTCTTGGGCCTTGCTAAAACCGCCAATTCGCACATTGCTAAAATTTTGGTTGAAAGACGACGAATCAAAAATTTGCGTAAACTTATCCAAGTCACCTATTGTTGGCACGCTCGCTCTAAGAACCAAATCCCCGTCCGTGCCGGCGGTAAGACTGCTATAATTTGCGGTTTTTAAAGTAACTCTTGCTAATTCAGGAAAAAGCTGCGACCAATAAATGTGCTTGGCGATAGCTCCGTCTAAATCTTTTAATTGCAACTGCCTGGTTAAAACTTCATTCCTCTTATCCATGCTAAGAATTGCCTGTTTTTCAGTATTAATTTTTTCCTGAGTGGAAACTATTTCCTTGGAAACTTTAACGGAACTAAAGTAAATCCAGCCGTAATACAATACCACTAACACAAAAACTGCCCATAAAATTTTGGCAATAATGTTCGGGATATTGGAAGCCCAGTTGTTGCTTCTGTTGATATTTTGTTTTAGTAAATTTATTTGAGGCACAGATTTATGTTTTTTTATTCGTTTCTTAAAGCTAGGCCAATTGCTATTGGCAGGCTTAACTCATATCGTTTTAATACTGATTCCAGGTTTTTTGGATAACCAACTGCTTTTAGCGGGTCACCCAACTCAACTTGAATCTTTAAATCTTCAAAAAACCCAACAATTCCGGGAAGTTTTGCCCCACCGCCTACTAATATTATCTTTTCCACTTTTATGCTCTGGGACTGGTAAATTGCCAATAACTGTTTTACCTCGCTTTTGATAATATTTAAGACCGGTTTTATGGTGTCTGGAATAAATGTTGCGCTGCTAACCCCAAAATCTTTTTTAAACTGTTCTGCCCGATACTGGCTGACATTTAAAGCCTGGGCGATTTTGTCTGTTATGGTATCTCCGCCAATGTTTAAATTTCTGCTCAACCTTAGAAAACCATTTTCAATAATATTCAACCCGGTACTCCTGGCGCCTATGTCTATTATAACACAATTTTGGGGGGAGTTCCCAATCAGCGAACGGATTAGTGCCAATGCCTCAATCTCCCCTATTTCAGGCTCCAGTCCGGCCATAGAGAATACTTTCATATAATTTTTTGTAACCTGCTTTGGCACAGCTGTTAGCAAAATTTTAAAAGTTGAGCCGGCAGCCTTGCTGTCGCCTATCATGCTCCAGGACAAATCAATTTCTGAAAGTGCCAGAGGAACATACTTTTTTGCCTCAAATTCTACAGCCGAAGACAGTTCGGACTCATTCATTTTAGGCAATTCAATTACCGAAGAAAAAACTGAGCTGTTGGGAAAGCTTATAACCGAACGTTTTGCCGTTACCCCCGCTTTATCAAGTAAACTTTTCAGCGTGCCTGCCATTTGGCCAATAGCCACTTCATCATTTTTTGACCCAAGCTGGTAAGGCGTATTTACAATGCCGTAAGTATCCAAAACCGGATGCTGATCGTGCGTTATTTGCACAATTTTTATATTGGATGTGCCAATATCTACCCCCAAAATCGAATTTTTTTTAGCAAACATTTTAGGAAATTGCATCTGATTTTGTACTTTGTTTAATACCTCAAAATTTTGTTTCTGGAATATATTTTATGGGTTTTTAAAACCCAAACTCTAATTTATAGTAATATATTTCAAGGCTGTTGTCAAAATTCCGTTTTCTTGCTAAAATTATCAAAGTTCGTTAAATTCCTTGGTTAAATATAGGTATATCTGGGTGCGTAGCTCAGTGGTAGAGCACGTCACTGATAATGACGGGGTCGCAGGTTCAATCCCTGCCGCACCCACCAGAGTAGTTCATCAACTAATCAAGTTTATAAAGTTTAGAGTATAAAAACTTGAGAAACCTGATGAACGTGAAAACTTTATAACTTTTTGTATGCGCTTTTTTTTAGCTCCAATTGTCTTTGTTCTAGGGGTTTTGTGCATGAAGTACTCAGTGCAAATTACCGACCAATTCTCCGGCAGGATTGAGCTAGCGGAGAAATATTTAGGCGGTGGTATAGCAGCCGGCACTTACACCTGGTGGAAACTTTTTGGCTTAGCAATGTGTGTTTTAAGCGTCTTATGGTTATTTAATAAACTCCCTGGTGGCGGGACATTCTAGCTTAAACCATTTCAGCCGCACACCGATTAATCACGGGCCTGTAGCATAGTGGTAGTGCAATCGGTTTGCATCCGATAGGCGGGAGTCCGATTCTCCCCAGGTCCACCAAAAAAACACCGACTTATGTCGGTGTTTTTTTGTCTGCATCCACAAACCGCCACATCCGTTTTTAGCAGACCAGGGATCATCATCATTTAGCTGCCAAAAACCCAAAGCTTGCCTTATGATATAATTGGGATATCATTCTAAATAATATAAAATGTTTTTAAAAACCGGGCTGAATTTTCTGAAACAGCACTTTTTATTCATATTACTGTTAATTTTATTGGGAATTTACGGTTATTTCTTATTTTATCATATTGGCCATCGAGCTTATATTGACTGGGACGAATCGATTTATGCTCAAATTTCCAAAGAAGCCTTATTAAACCACAACTACCTTAGTTTTACTTTTTGGGGGAACCACTGGTTCGAAAAGCCCCCGTTAATGTTCTGGCTTACCATAATTGGCTACAAGGCCTTTGGAATAAATGAATTAGGCGCAAGAATTTTTGTTCCAATATTCGCCTTCGGGACAATTGTTCTAACTTTGGCGCTGGTAAAAAAAATTAGCCGCTCGCTTTTGGCCGTAACCCTCACAGCCGCGAGCTTTGGAGTGTGCTATCAGTTTTTTTTCCACAGTTTTTTTCTGGAATTTGACATACCCGTAACATTTTTTGTGCTTTTAAGCATTTATGGATTTTTGCTTGCTTTGGAAAAGCCAAAATTCTTTTATCTTTTTTTTGGAGCCTTGGGGTTGGCGGTCCTGACCAAAAGCGTTATTGGGCTACTTCCTTTACCAATCCTCTTTATTTACCTGATTATATCTCGCCAATTCTCCAAACTAAAAAACCGGCATTTTGCCTGGGGCATAGGACTGGCGGCCGCGATTATTTTGCCCTGGCACATATGGGAAACCATCCAATTTGGCAAAAGTTTCTGGAATAGCTACTTATATTACCATGTAATAGACCGCTATACTAAACCGCTGGAAAACAACGGAGGCCCATTTAATTTTTATTTTCCTATTCTGTGGCAAAACACCGTGTTTGAAATTCTACTCGCGCTTTCAAGCGGTTATTTCCTTATCCAGTCATGCAAAAAAAACTTTAATTACTTTTTGTTACTTCTTTGCGCTGTTTTTATTTTTTTATTTTTCAGCGCCGCCAAAACTAAAGGCTACGGATACATTGTGGTTGTTTACCCCTTTATTTTGGCCATGTTTGGGATTACCTTAAGTGATTTATTGAATAAAAGTTCGTCAAAAATTTTAAAAAATTTCGCAATTCTAATTTTGCTTCTGGTATTTTTAGGATTGGGCTGGCAGGAACAAAATTACAAAATACTAAAACTTGAGAACAGCGCCGATTCGGTTTATTACGACGAAAACCGAAGCATTGCCAAATTCATTCAAAAAAAATACCCAAACAAACCAGTCTATGGCGAAAGCTGGGTGGAAGCAAACCTTTCATTCAGTTATTATTTGGGCAAACCGGTGCCGGTTTTAGCTAAAGACTCTCCAGTCGGGCGCAACTTGCCGCCTGACTATTTTAGCAAACCGGGATACAGGGTCTTTCACCAAATGAGAAGAAGCGTTTATGACTTTGGTGAATACCTTTATATTGCCCCATAAATAACCAGAACCAATGTCACTTCTTAAAAAAAATATTGAATACGCGAAAAAATACCACCTAGTTTTAATAATTTTAATCGGACTGGCGGTGAGGCTAATTGGCTGGAGGTTTATGGATTACACGAACTTCCCCGAGTTCTATCGCGACTATATAATGACGGAAAAAATTGCTTTTGGCGGACAATTGGTTCTGCTAGGGCCCCCTTCCATGCTCCACCATTTTCATTTTGGCCCGATTTATTATTATATTTTTACCCCATTATTCGCCTTATTCGGCGGCCACCCGTTTAGCCTAATTTTAACCGGCGCCATCGTCTCAGTAATAACAATCTTCTACTTTTACAAATTGCTTTTGCTCTGGAGCGGCGACTCAAAGCTTGCAGCCGCGGGAGGATGGCTTCTTGCCCTGTCATTATATGCCGTCCATTTAACCTCATATGTATCTAACCCAAATTTTCTTCCTCTATTTACTTTAATAGCATTAATTCTGCTTACTAGAATTATTCAGGATGGGGCAAAATTAAAAAACTACTTTATTCTAGGCGCGATTTTAGCCATTGCCGGACAACTGCACGCAACAGCTTTGCTGGTTTTGCCTTTAACTTTTTTGCTAAGTTTGCTCTTGGCAAAAAAACTTCCTAATGCCAAACAGTGGCTTGCACTATTAGCAGCAGGGACAATAACTTACTTGCCCTATTTATTTTTTGAGCTCACTCACGGCTTTCAAAATACTCTTCGCCTTCTCTCGCTGGGACAAAATAGGCTAACAGGGACTCACTTCTTCGACCAAATAACAGCGGTCTTTGGTTTTTTTTCAGGCTCGCTTACTCCATTTAACTATTATTATAGCTACACCTACTTAACTCCAAACAGCTTGTACATTGCCGTGATATTTTTAGCCGCAGCATGCCTTATTTCAGCCATTTATCAAATAATAAAATACGGCGTAGGCGGCTCAACAACAACTAACATAAGCCCGGAGGGAAAAAAAGTCCTTTACTCCTGGTCGTTTGCTTGTTTTTTTTCGCTGCTTATATACAATGGCCCCTTGCAAGCTCATTACTTAATAATTCTCTGGCCGCTCCCGCTTATGCTTCTGGTTTTTGGAATATTTTGGGTTAACTCTAAAATAAAAATCTTAAAACCTTTATTACTGCTTTTAACAGTAACCTCGGTTTTACAGATTTATTCTTTTTATAGGACCGAACACACCGGCTGGGAACAATTTTATAAAACTCTGCATAGCGATTACCAGAACCGATCAGGAATAGAAGAAATAGGCTCTTAAAATAAGCTCTTTTAAAAACCCGAGTTTTTTGCTACAATCAATTAATTATTCCATTTACCTATGCTACAAACATTCAAAAGAGCCTCAACAGAAGCTTTGGCGGAAATTGCCGAAGAAAAGAAAATTCGCAAAACCAATGAGCTGATTTTGCTTTTCTCTATGGGCAGCCAGTTTGACCACCTCATAAAACAAAAGCTGGATTCGCTTGGAGTTTTTTGCCTGGTGGCCGACCCGGCCTCGGTTAAAGCCCAAGACGTAAAAGACCTGTCTCCGACGGGAATAATTCTTTCCGGCGGACCGGCATCGGCCCACGCCGAGCCTCCGCCTTTCGACAGAGATATTTTTGACCTTGGCATTCCAACTCTGGGAGTTTGCCTTGGCTACCAAACCTGGGCGTACTATGCGGGCGTTCCTGTTACCTCATCGGATAAAAGAGAGTTTGGCACGCACCTGTTTACCCATGACGGGAAAAGCCCGCTGTTTGACGGATTGCCTTTGCAATTTAAGGTGTTGGAAAGCCATGGCGATAAAATTCACGCCGACTCAAAACTCACCATTTTTGGCACTACCGAGCACGCCCCGGCTGCAGCCGGAAATTTTAAGCACCTATGGGGCGTGCAATTTCACCCAGAGGTAACAGAAACGGAATATGGCGATAAAATTTATGAAAATTTTTGCTTTAAAATATGCGGGGCAAAAGACAAATTTCCGTCCGCGGAAATGGCGGAGAAAAAAATTGCAGAATTAAAAAATCAGATTGCCGGAAAAAATGTTTTACTGGCTTTATCCGGCGGCACGGACTCCTCAACCGTAGCATATTTGCTAAAACATTCATTATCCGAGGGGGCAAAAATTCACGGGGTTTATATAAAAGGCATTGATCGTCCGGAAGATGAAGCCCACGTGGAAAAATATTTTGGCAAAGAAAATTGGCTGACAATAAAAATTGTGGACGCGACTGATAAATTCTTGGCGGCATTAGCAGGAAAAATTGGCATGAAGGAAAAGCGAATTGCCATGCGCGGGATTTATAAAGAAATCTTAGAAGCGGAAGCAAAAGAGTTCAAGGCTGACTTTATTGCCCAAGGTACGCTATATACCGACATTTCAGAAAGCGGCGGCGGCTATGATTCCGGAGCCCGCAAAGCGGAAATTAAAATTCACCATAACGTCAACTTAAATTTTTCCATACCCGAGCTCCAGCCTCTGGCTGATTGTGTAAAAGATACCGGCAGAAACATTGGCCGGGCTTTGGGCACGCCGGAAGATTTATTGCACCGACACCCTTTCCCCGGGCCTGGCTTAGTAGTAAGAATAGAAGGAGAGATTACCAAAGAAAAGCTAAAAATTGCCCGCGCCGCAGACGCCATTTACATGGAAGAACTGCGTAACTGGAATTTGTACCAAACCATTTGGCAAGCCGGAGCAGTAGTCACTAACTCCGTCACTACTTGCACCAAAGGCGACGATGCCGCCGAAGGCTATGTGGTGGCTCTTTGGGCAGTTTGGTCGGTAAACGGGTTTACCGCGCGAGCGGCAGACTTACCGCATGATTTTCTCTCTTCTGTGGCAAGAAGAATTACCAATGAAATTCGGGAAGCGGGAGCCGTTGTTTACCGCATAAGCGACAAACCGCCGGTAACAATTGAATGGGGCTAAAATCTACGAAATTACTAAATTCTTACGAAAATACGAAAAAATCTGCAACTATTAATTGCAGATTTTTCGTACTTTAGTATAATTTCGTAATTTCGTAGATAATTTACTGGTTATTCCATATGGTAATTTGGCGCTTCTTTGGTAATAGACACATCGTGCACATGGGACTCTTTTAACCCCGCCGGGGTAATAGAAATAAATCTGGCCTTTTCCTGAAGTTCTTTTAAAGTCTTGGCTCCACAATAACCCATACCGGCCTTAAGGCCGCCGATTAATTGATTAACCACTAACTCCAAAGGTCCTTTAAAAGGAACGCGTCCTTCTATTCCTTCCGGAACTAATTTGCTAACCTGTGTTTCGCTTTCCTGGCCATAGCGATCTTTGCTTCCTTTTTGCATCGCGCCCAAAGAACCCATGCCGCGATAAGATTTAAAAGTTCTACCTTGATACAAAATAGTTTCTCCCGGAGCCTCCTCTGTGCCTGCAAACAAACCGCCTACCATTACGCTATCAGCTCCCGCTGCCAAGACTTTAACAATGTCTCCGGAATACTTAATTCCTCCGTCGGCAATTAGCGGCACCTTGGCTTTTTGGCAAATTTCCGCGCATTCCATTACCGCGCTTACCTGCGGCATACCAAATCCGCTGACAATTCTGGTTGTGCAAATACTGCCCGGGCCTATACCCACTTTTACGGCATCTGCGCCGGCTTTAATTAACGCGGCCGCCCCTTCGGCTGAAGCCACATTGCCAGCTACCACATCCAATCCTTGGTAAGTTTTCTTAAGTTTAGCTACAGCTTCCAAAACGCGCTTGCTGTGGCCATGGGCCGTATCTACCACAATTGCATTCACTCCGGCTTTTTCCAACTCTTGGGCTCTTTCAAAAAAATCTCCAGTCGCTCCAACCGCAGCGCCAACCAGCAGGCGACCCTTTTCATCTTTGGAGGCATTCGGATAGTTTATATTTTTTTCAATATCTTTTACGGTTATCATCCCCTGCAATCTGCCCTGTTTGTCAATTAACGGCAACTTTTCCACGCGATTTTTTTGCAAAATAACTTTAGCTTTTTCTAAAGAAGTGCCAATCGCAGCGGTAACCAAATTTTTCTTGGTCATAAAATCTTTGACCTTCAAATTTCTCCTGTGTTCAAAACGCAAATCTCGGTGGGTTAATATGCCAACCAATTTTTGCGATTTATTTACCACAGGAAAGCCGGCAATGCCCATTTTAGACATCAAGTCAAAAACTTTACCCAAAGTGTCTTCCGGAAAAATGGTGATGGGATGGTTTACAATGCCGCTGTCATATCTTTTTACCCGGGAAACTTCCGCCGCCTGTTCGCCAATCTTCAAATTTTTATGGATTATGCCAATTCCGCCGGCTTGGGCTAAATTAATAGCCAGGCGTGATTCAGTGACCGTGTCCATAGCGCTGGATACTAAAGGAATGTTTAGCTTGATATTTCTGCTAAACTTAGCTCTGGTGTCAGCCTCAGAAGGTAAAATCTCACTGTACTGGGGAACAAGCAATACGTCGTCAAAAGTTAAAGCTTTTTCAATTTGCCTTGGCAATTTCTCCATAAATTATTTTCCCAAATTAATGATATTGAGTCTAACTAAATTTTTAACTTTTGTCCAGCCTTTTAACCAAAACCCGCCCCAGATTTGCCGGGACGGGTTTGTTGAATTTTAATTACTATGGAATTTCCTCAAATATTGGAACTCCGGTTCCGGTATAGAAAGGCACCAGCGGGGTGTATTTTGGCGTTGGCAGCTGAGTTTGGCTTGAGCCATCGTTATAGGAAACATTAAAACCGTTTTGGAATCTAGCCAAAGTCCCACTGAAAGCGGCCGGCACTGTTAATTGAGTTTCGTAGGTCAAATAAGCAATTCCACCATTGGCGATACTACCTGAAAGCCTAAAGGCAATTGTTTGGTTTGGCGCTGCAGTTGTATTGTAAGTGAAGTAATGATTAACTGCCGGCACATATCCCGGGGCTTGGTCTCCGTCATATATTAACTTAGTCGCTCCCCAGTAAGCATTAAAGTCTGCGTAAGCGTCGGGCTTTTTTAAGTTAAGCATATTATCGGTAACCGTGATGTTGGAAACAGCTCCACTGCCGGTAAGGTTGCAGAGGTTGATGGAGAACTTTATTACGTCTCCCAAGCTAAACTTAGTACCATTGTTTAAAGGGTCAAAACCATTCTGGCAAGTTCCAACTCCGCCGTTGGCGGTTACGTTAACACCATTAAGTTTAACTAAGTCTTTATCCGAAGCGCCTAAATTACCGGAGCAGGATGTTACTGAGCTGGTGTCGCCGGTAATGGCGCTGTGTGCTGTTCCCCCAGGGCCGGTGGCTTGAACCCAATAGTAGTAAACTTGTCCGACTACAGCAGTTGCGTCGTCATAGGTGTGAGTAGCTGCTGAAAGATTTCCGGAAATATTTGTGGCTGAAGCAAAAGCATTGGTTGTCCAGCGGTAAACCTGATAACTGCTAATTGTGCCGCCGCCGCTACCATCTGCCCAATTTATTGTAATGTGGCCGCAAACAGAATTATCTGCAACAGGCAAAGGAGTGCTTGGGCCTGTAGGACCGGAAGGAGGAGAGGTGACAAAATTAATTGTGTAAGTTATTGAACTTCCGCCAACCAAACTTTGTGTAACAGAGGGGGTTACAGAAGAATATGAGGTCCCGGCTGGAGCACCAGAGTTATATGTAAAAGTATAACTGCCAGCATTCTTAGAAGCAAAATTAGAGGTGGCATTAACTGTGTAATTTCCACTAGCAACAGGGCTTGGCCCGGCAATTGCATAATTTATAGATTGGTTTGCAGACTGAGCAGCGCCGTCAATCGTGTATCTAACATTAATTGTTCCTGTGGTAGGAGGGGCAGTAACAAAGTTAATCGTATAGGTAATCGAACTTCCTCCGACCAAAGTTTGAGTTGCGGAAGGAGTGACTGAAGAATAGGTTTTACCTGCAGGAGCTCCCGAACCGTACGCAAAAGTATAACTGCCGGCATTTCTTAAGGTATGACTGGAAGTACCATTAACTGTATAACTACCGCTCGCAACCGCAGTTGGGCCGGCAATTGAATAAGTTACGGCCTGATTTGCCGACTGTGCCACGCCATCAACAGTGTAACGGACATTTATTGTTCCGGTGGTTGGCGTTACAAAATTTATTGTGTACGTAATTGAACTGCCTCCGACCAAAGTTTGAGTTGCGGAAGGAGTGATGGACGAGAATGTTTTTCCAGCTGGAGCACCAGCGGTGTAAGTAAAGGTGTAGCTGCCGGCATTCCTCAAAGTATAGCTTGAAGTATTATTTACAGTATAATTTGCGCTTGCTACTGGTGTCGGACCCGAAATTGCATAATTAATAACCTGGTTAGCGGACTGCGCCACACCATCAACCGTGTAACGGACATTTATTGTTCCAGTAGCAGGGGTTACAAAATTTATTGTGTATGTAATTGATGAACCGCCTGACAAAGTTTGAGTTACCGCTGGCGTTACTGAAGAAAATACTTTTCCAGCAGGAACACCAGAATTATAGGTAAAGGTATAACTACCGGCATTTCTGGAAGTATGGCTGGAAGTGCCATTGACTGTATAATTACCACTTGCAACTGCTGTTGGGCCTGAAATTGCATAATTTATAGTCTGATTTGCCGACTGGGCCACGCCATCAATTGTATAGCGGACGTTAATAGTGCCCGGCGCCGGGACACAGGTAAAGTTGGCATCTACCGGATCGCTCCAAGGGTTACCAAGGGCGGTAGATTTGCTCTGCACAAAAAAGTGGTAAGCCTGGTTTGGCGTTACAGCTCTTGATTCGGTTGAGGTTGCAAAATTATCCGTAAAGCTTGGCGTCCAATTATTTGTACCAACGGCATCGTTATAATAAGCGTTGGAGTAACCACCCGGCAAATTCCATCCTAATGTTGCATTGGTTGCTGCAGGCGTGCAGGTTGAAGTTAAATTTGTTGGCTGAGGCGGAGCATTAATAACTACAGTATCTGTACCATGTTGATTTAAAGCATTAACACAGTCCAAAGTATAAGTCATGCTTGTAGCGCCAACAGGGACTGTATAAGTATTTAAAACGGTTGCATTAGAACTTACAGGATTTCCATTTAAAGTACAAGATACCGCATCATTAACCTGATTCCAGGACAAAGCATAGTTGGCGCTGCCATAAGCCATCATTGGGCCATCGTTGTTGCCATAGTACCAGACTGTATCGCGTCCGCTGCCTGACCAGGTTGCCCACACAGTTCCTTTAATGTCCGGCGCCGGCACGCTTATGCCTGTCCACGACAAACTGGCCCTGGCTCCGCCAGACCTTTCAAAATATTCATAGTTTATTTGGTGGGTGCCGGAAAGAGCAACTGGGGAAGAGGTACTAAGAGGTGATGGATATCCGCCAGATCGCCAGTTATTAATTAAGTACCCGCTGTCCGGGACATTGTCGTTGTTGTCATCAATATATACTCTCCCACCGTCATCGCTTCCTAAAGAAAAAATGTAATTGGAATTTGTAAAATTAAATTTACCTTTGTAACGAATTAAGAAATAATCATTTAGACCCAACTGAGGGTTAGTGTCAAAATTTATATCAAACACTGTTGTGCTAAGCGGCGCCGGGCTTGATAAAACACTAGTTGGAGTAGCTGTCCCGGCTATTGGCACTCCCATGCTTGGGCTAATTGCCGAATCTGCTGAAGTTCCCATACTAGACCAATTCCAAACACAACCGGCCATTTGATTAGTTCCAAAATAATTAGTATCACAAGTGCCTGTGGAAGCGGCAGCGCGGCTGGCCGAACAAGAAGCGTTGTTTCCACCATCAGCACTTAAACATGACCAAGAAACCGAGCTTCCTTGTCCGGGAAAAGCCGGGGAGGAAGGACTGGCCGAGCCAGAAGAACAAAAGGTATCCGAACCATAAGAAGTAGCGGATGAAGGGTAAATCTTATTTATTGTACTTGCGGTACCGCACACGGCATCAGTCCCGGTAGAACCTGAATTACTGCAAAGTTCCGGAGGAAATGTATAAGTTCCCCCACTGGCTGAATATTGACAGGTTCCTGATACGGAGCTGGTGTTACAGGTGCAGCTACCAGAACTGCAAGCGCCATTTACTGTTACCACCTGTCCAGCCATAGTTAAAGTCGTACAATCAAACTGATAAGTACACCAAGTTCCATCAGTTGCAACTAAAGTGCGGTTATTCATACCACCGCAAGACATAACTCCTGTAGGCTTACAATAACCTCCGGATGACGGTATATAAGAGTAATAATCAGCACAGTAAGCTCCGCAATTAGCAAAAGATGTAGAAACCGGTATGCTAAAAGTACAGTACGCGTTTCCCGCTCCTCCACAAGTTCCACCTGTTCCAGGGCAGTAAGTATTACAAATATACGGGCTGCTAAAGTTAATGCTGTAAGTTTCACTTGATGTCAAAACTGCGGGGGAAGAGTTGTCTACACAGAATGTTGCTGCAAATGCCTTTTGCGCCGATACAAAAAATAAAAACGCAAAGAGCAATGACGAAGAAAAATATAAAAGTTTTTTCATATTTAATTTTTTACTTTTTTATTTCAAATGAATGATTTATTTATTTTAGTATGCCATATAAAAAAACACCTGTCCAGATTAAGCATAATTTCAACATAAAAACAGTATATTGACAAGTTTGCAAATATATGCTATAATTTGGTCAGCTCTTTATACCGTCTTTTTAAGTAAAGGAAAGACAAAGGAATCTGGAGGATTCAAAAGATGAAACGCGCACTTTGCCTCGTGGCGCTTTTCTTTTTCGTCATCCTGTCGCTAATGGCGCAGGAACAGACAACAGCCAGGCGCACCGAGCGCCTAAACGCTGAAATTAACAATGCTGGAAGACTACCGACGTCATGGCCCGATGAGGAAATCGTAGAATTTCCCGCGGAGCTGTACAATCGGATCATTGCTCTCCACGGACGCGAGAACCCCGACCTTACTCAACTAGGCGGGGTGTCATCACTGGCGTGGCTGCTTCAGGATCCTTCGGATCCTGACAACGCCAAGCTGGTAGCCGCAGGTGCCCACCGCTGGGCTCACGTAACCTACGTTCCATCGAGCTTTCTAGCTCAGATGAGATCGCTGGGTCGCCGTGGCTTTCAGTTCGTTAGAACCGCACCCGTAGGCATTCATGAGCTCAAACAAGTTCTGGATGACTTACCAACCCTCAGTGACCCCCTGGTAGCCAAACAGTATTACCTCGATGCAATCAACATCAAGGCATTCTGGACCGCAGGCGTGTCGACGCTGAAAAGCGTTGATCTGTTCATTACCGATACCAACGGCGACGGCTCCCACCGTGATTTGAACTGGAACCCAAATTCCAAGAATTTCACGGACAAGACCAGTCCGCTGATTGCCACATATTATCACGCCACTCACGTGGCTGGGGAAATGTGCGCAATCCGCAACAACAGCCTAGACGTATCCGGCGCAGCCGACTGCACTCCAACGCTTTATGAAGTAGTTCAAACCTACTTCACTGGCGCAAACCAAAACAACCCCCAGACATTGGTCAGCGACGATGCTGTCCTGAAGGCATTCCTTCTAATTGCAAAGGCGACGCGATTCACTGTCGTCAACTGCAGTTGGGGAGGATTCCAAGAACAAACGTTTGTTGCAGATATCCTCACTGCAAGTGAGGATCATGTCTTGTGGTTCTGTGCAGCCGGAAACAACAGTGCCAGCGGCACTCATTATCCGGCACGACACGCGGAGACGCACAAAAATGTCATTGCAGTCACGGCGACAGACGAAAAAGGATTGCCAGCTTGGTATTCCAACCAGGCTCTCGGCATAACCAAAAGTTTGGCCGCCCCAGGGTCTGCTAACCTGTCCACGGAACCCAACGGAACCGGCTCTGGACAGGGAACCTCTTACGCGACCCCGCTTGTCACTATCGCCGGTGGCCTTACTGCTCAATACATGAGCGATGCCTTTGGAGTAAAATCTGAAGACATCCGGCCAGAAAAGGTCCGAGGGTTTTTGCTTGATCAGCCGATCGATAAAAATCTAATCGGAACAGACGGCAGCCCTGTGTTCGGAAACCCGCGCAGCCTAAACTGCTCGCGGGTAATGGAGAATGTGGACAAGGCCTACAAGGCAACCACTACCCCTCCTCCGGCAATCAAGCCAGTCATTACTGGCTTCTCCGCGAGCAAGTCGGAGATTCAGAAAGGCGAGAACGTCTCTCTGAACTGGAACGTAAGCGGTGCCACCAGCATCGCCATTATTCCCTCTCTGACCACGACTGCACTTCCCGCAAGCGGCAGTGCTGTTATTTCTCCAACCGCGACAACGACCTATACGCTCACCGCCACGAATGGGACACAGTCAGTCTCCAAGTCGGTGACCGTAACGGTCAAACCCACACCGGTGCCCAAAGCCCTGGTCGTGCACCAAGACGGTTCACCAGTTACAGCCGATAACCCGGCTGCCGTGAACGAAGTCGTTGAGGTCTACTCCCAGTCTGGAGCCACGACGTCAGCCACCGGACTCACTGGAGCTTGGCTCAATTTGGGAGATGGTCTGTGGTGGCAGATTGCCACAGACAAGATCACCCTGCCTGAAGAGTTTCCGGGCTGGACCATTCTTCCGGTTCAACTTACCGGCAAGAACGATCCGCTGCCAACACTGGCAGCCGGAGAGTACGAACTCACCATTATGATTGGCGATGCCTACGCCGCACCTGTAAAGGTGGCTGTGCAGTAGTGCATCAAACGCGTTTCATCTTCAAAGCCATCGGCCAGCCCACAAGGCCCGCCGACACGGCTCCCGCAAAGAAGGCGAGTAGTCCATGTACCACGTACAGACTCTCGCCTTTTTGATTTGTCTTTTTTTATATTCTATTGAGCACTGGCACTAAATGTTGCCGAAACTTCTGTTTGGCCTTTAGCGATTTCCGTTGCCGAAACATTTATTAAATATTGGTCTTTGGAGGCGGTAATAACTAACCGGCCTTTTTCGCTAATTCCCGGATACATTACCCAGCCGTTTTTATTTAAGTAATTTTCAAAAATTGTTTTGTTATCCGCAACGCTCTTGGAGCTTTTCCAAACTCTGGAATACTGATTGCTGTTAGCCTGTAGTTCGGTAATAATTGGCGCGCCGGATTCAAACGGAAAATCCGTTGGCACTAATTTTGCTTTTACCTCTTCACTTGGCTGCTGGTAAACAGCCCCCACGGGTTTGTTATCCTGACCCTGCTGCTGTTGCTGCTGGGTGCCAGGTTTTGGACTGTTTTTTTTCTGGTAATAATACGAAGCCCCAGCAGCCAAAACCAGCAATACCACAACAATTATTATTAACACTTTTTTATTTTGCATTTGTGTGTCGTTATTTTTTAAAACACTTCTCTCATAATTATAGCATATATTACATTAGTATTCGGTCAAATAATTTAAAACACCTCCGTTCAAGCAAATTGTAACGGAGGTGTTTTATTATTAGAACCTAACAAATTAGCCAGCCCATAATATTAATGTGGCTAAAATTGCGACAAAACTGGTATTGGCAATTAAATTTACATGCTGAATGTGTCGCTTAATTGCGATGGCCAATATTAAGCTGGACAACAGCCCGGCAATAAATATCAAATAAAAATTCTTTTCCATTGATTTTGGATCAAAAGTGTGGCCAAAAAAATTCACATAGCTGGCCGGTGTAGTTCCCGCCAAATTATAATTTTCCTGGGTGTCCGAAGAAAAATCCGCCAACTGCAATTGAGCAGTTTGGTCTTGCATGCCATAAACTCGAATGTGAACGCTTGCTTGTTTTTGCGCCAATTCATTTAACTGCACTTGTCCCTGCCACTCTCCATTATCTTTTGGCGCCAGCATAACCGCTTCATCTCCAAAATAAGCAACAGCGCGAACCACCGGGCCTTGCGTGTGGGCGGTAATATTAACTGTATTGCCGCTTAATTTTACATCGCCGGAAACTACGGCCACCGGAACAATTTCCGGCGCTTGAGCGGCTGGATTCGCTTTGCTCTCGCCTAATGTTTGAGGCTGAGCCGCTGCCACTTCTTTAATTGCCGCAGGGGTGGCGGTTTTTGTAGCGGCCGGAGCGGGTACGGCAGAGACCTGAACCTTAGTAGGTGTTTCAGACAAAGCAATCTGCTGTTCAGACGGAGTGCCAAACATTTGCACCACAAAAATTGCGGTATGGTTTTGGTATTCCCCCTGCGCTATGCCAATGCCAATTTCTTCAAAATTCTTATTTAAAATATTTGCCTTATGGCCGGGGCTATTCATCCATGCGTCTTCGACATTTTCCGCTTCGGTAAAATTCACCGCCAAGTTTTCTCCGGCCATAATATAGCTGTATCCGGCAGACACAATAAAACTCCAAGGCGTATTGCCTTCCGGAGTAGTATGGGAAAAATAACCTTTGGCCAGCATATCGTCTGCCTTGGCCTGGGCGGCCTTGTCTAAAATTGAATTTTCTTTTAATGCGTTCAAGCCATACTGCGTCCTAGACTGGTTGGTTAGAACAATTATGTTTTCCGTGCTGATCGCCGAAGAAAAAGCCGGCATTACCGCGCCTAAAGACAAAACGCTCAAAGTAAAAATTTTAACCGTTACCAGCAGCCCGGACATTAATGCTAGCGACCTATGGCTTAAAATGTGCGGATGGTAATTATTTCTGGCGTGGGGAATAAAGTGGTCGTAAATATGCTCAGCCAAAAGACCTAAAGGGGCCAACACCCTCTTTAGGCTATACTGAGGCAAACCAATAATACTTAAAACGTATTCCATTTTATGCTTGCGGCGCCGCAGCTGGAAAACAGATCTGTAGATTATTAAAATCAACGCCTGTCTTTATTTTCTTGCTGCAATGGCCGTAATTAATTTTGTTTTTGTTTCAGATTTTGCAGGCTTGTTGGCTTATTTTGAACCAAAAAGTCTTTAAAAAATTTCCTAAGAATTTTATTAGGAAACTTTACTTTATCTAAATATATTATAGCACATCTAGCGAAATAAATCAAGGGTAAAAAAAATGCTTTACCTTATTGGGCAAAGCATTTGCTAACTATTTTTCTGTTGTCTTGTGCGTCTGGCTATGAATGGCAGTCGGTATAGACGAGACATCATTTGTGCCATTGTCGCTAAGCACAATGTAGCTTACCAAAGAGATTCCCGTAACGACCAAAAAAACTATTGTCCAGATAAACCAACGGGAATCATAGTTCTCCAGCTGGGGTTGAGCGTAAGGATTAGACATGGGTTTGTTTTAATTTTTATTTATTTACTAAACTGGTTACTTCTTCTTTTGCGCTGCGAATAGCGAAAATAGCGAAGACCAAACTAACTATCCATAAAATAAAGATTGGGAGCAATACCACTGTGCCTTTGGGGTAAAAAACAAAAAAAGCAAAACTAACAATTCCCAAAGAATATAATTCTATTAAAAAGACGATTACCAGGGCCTTAACCAGCTTGCCCACAATAGATTCGGCAAACAATTTGTGAACCTTATAGCCCTCTACTATTAAATAAATGCTGCCAATTACCAATACGCCCAATGCGGCCCAAAGGTAACCCCCCAAATTTCCATTATCCATAAATATTATGTTTGATTTTTATCTCGAATATTGTTTTTCAATCAAAAAAATTATATCACAAATCCGCCTAAACCGCAATTGAATTATCTTTATGATGTTCAATATTTAAGTCCAGCAGGAACAAAACAATAGTTAACAGGTCGCAGGTTAAGCAATACTGGCAGACTTTTTTTATAACAAAAAATTGCAAAGATAAAAACACCACGGACATTATTGACCCAATGCCAAGCAGCACGGTCAAAAGCTTTCTCCAAATAGCATAGTGGTTAGCCAGCAGGGCGGTAACAATTACCGAAGCAAAATAAGCAACTCCCCAAACTGACAATGGGAAACCTAGCATTGAGGAATATTTGCTATTTAAAACCGCTTCGCAGCCTTTGGTTATATCGCAAGGAACGGCAATGCCCAAGTAATGGCTAACCGCCAAATATAAACTAACGCCCAAGCCAAAGACGCTCAAAATTACAATAATGTCATGTTTGTGTTTTTTGTGTAGCATATAATAATTGAAAAGATTTAAATGAATTAAAAGATTAGCAAAGAATGACTGCAAATACTCTTGTCATCTAACTTATTCTATCACAAAAAAATTCCCCCCGCCAAGGCGAGGGGAATTTGAAAAATCGAACAATTAGATTTTAGTACTGGTCGCGTCCGCCGCCGTAGCCGCCGCCGTGTCCACCACCATGGCCGCCGCCGAATCCGCCGCGGCTGTTGCCGCCAAAGGATCTCTTCGGGCGATCTTCAAGGGGTCTGGCTTCCTTAACTACCAAGGTGCGTCCGTTGTAGTCGGAATTGTTTAACGCAGTTGTTGCTGCATCAGCTTCGGAGTCGTTTTCGAATTCAACGAAACCAAAACCTCTGGATCTCCCGGTCATTTTGTCGGTGATTACGGTAGCGGTTGCTACAGTACCGTGCTGAGAGAATAACTGCTTAAGGTCGTCGGAAGTGGTAGCCCATGGGATACCGCCGACAAAAAGTTTCTTAGCCATTTGTTATTGGCTTTCTATCTAAGAGCTCACCTTACACTCTTACTTATTTATTTTAAGCGATTATCCTAAAAATGAACTCTTAAAAATAAGCCTTCACACAAGGCACTAATCGAAGATGATACATTAAGTATACCCTATTTGGAGAGAAAAAGCAAGGGCTAAAAATTCTAAATTATTCTGGTGATCGCAAAAATAAAAGCTGCGCCAAACACGGTTAGGGCAATTGTCCATTTAGAACTATGTTGGCTGTGAGCCTCCGGCAAAATATCGCTTGCGCCTATGTAAAGCAAAAAACCGGCAAAAAAACCTAAATAAATTACCAACACTTGCGCCGAGACGCTAAAGAATAAAGTTGAAATTGCCCCTAAAACCGGAGCTAACGCATCGAGCGCCAAAAACCATTTTGCTTTAGCTGTTGTATTTTTATGATTCAGCATAAAAGTCACAGTATTCATTCCATCGGAAAAATCATGGGAGATAACCGCAATGGCCACCATAATTCCCACAGCGTTGCTTACTTGAAAACCCAAACCAATTCCTATGCCGTCCATAAAGCTATGAGCTGCCAAAGCCAGTGCCGAAGCCATGCCAATGTGCGGATGCTTGTGCTCCGCGTATTCTCCTTCATGGCCATGGTGAATGGCAATGGATTTTTCCATAATGTGAAATAATAAAAACCCAACCACCAAAGCCACCATAACCGGCGTAACCGACAGGCCATGCTCATGAATCAGTTCTATAATTTCCGGCAAAATATCAAAACTTATTACGCCCAGCAAAACTCCGGCGGCAAAACCCATAATTAAATGCAGGCGATCTTTGTGTTTAATAACAAACAATCCGCCCAAAAAAGTTGAAACAAAAGTAGAGATGGCTAAAATGATTGGCAACATAAATATTATTTCTTTACGCACTTTTTACAAAAACCAAAAAACTCAAGCGAATGGCCGCTTACAGCCGCAAAATCTTTAGCGGCCTTTAGCGCCTGTTGATTTAAACCGGGGCTTGCGGAGATTGTCACATCTGCCACCTGCCCGCAAGTTTTGCAAATTAGATGGTGATGGTGTTTGCGGGAAGCTAATTCGTAAGCGGAATTTTTTTCGCCTAAGTTTACCTTCACCAACATCCCCTCCGCGGTTAAGCTTTCCGCGTTGCGATATAGCGTGGCAATATCAGGGCCGGCGCTCCCGGCCATTTTTTTCAGCTCTTTAATGCTAAGAGGTTTATTGCAATGCGCAAAAATATCTAATATAGCCAGCCTTCCCGGCGTAGCTTTTAGCTTTTTTCCGCGCAAGGCGGATTGAAAAACTTTAGTATGGACAAGGCAAGTTTCTTTCATATAGAACAGTATATACTAAATGCGAATTATTTGCAAATAAGCGAACAGCCAATTTTGGCTGTCCGCTTATTTTTGCTTATCTATTCAGCGTCCCCGTCCTGGCCGTCTCCATCGGGCGGATTTGGCTTCGGTCTGGAATCATCCCCGTTATTCTGATAAAAATATTTTTTGTTCGCCATAATTACCACCCCCTCTCGCGAAAATTAATGGTAACAAAAAAGCTTTAACTTGGCTTTTAATATAAGCGTTAAAGCTTTAAATGTTTATCGTTTTGGTTTGGCCTTTGTTTCAGAATAATATAAAACTACGGTGTCAAAGCAAAAAAAATAAATTTCCTTAATTTTGTGAGCGTTTTAATTTATAAGACAGCACCAGTCTTAAGCACCCAACCAAACAAAACTAAAAATATAAATCAAATTTTATTATTTAATCAAATTATTCCTAATTTCTCTTTTACATGTTTTATTAAACTTTTTGGTTCCCAATCGCTTTTTACCAAAAAATCATATGCCCCATTTTCCAGTGCCTTGCTAATAGTTTCCGTGTCGTTTAGGTTAGTTAAAACGATGCCTAAAGTATTTTTTAATTCCGGTAGGGCCCGCAACTTCTTGAACATAGTAATGCCGTCCATTTTGGGCATTAAAATATCAATTAAAATAATATCCGGATGTTTAGCGGCGGCTGTATCATAACCCTCCTGACCATCTTTCGCCATATAGACTTCAAAGCCTTCTCGAACAAATTCATCCCTTAGCACATTTAACAAACTAACTTCATCTTCAACAATAAGAATTTTCTTATTTATTTTCATAAATTTATTTAAATAATTCTGTTAATTGTTTGGTCTCCTCTTTTCTCTTCATGCCGGACAGCGGCAGGCTCACAAAAAAACTTGTTCCTTCCCCCTCTTGGGAATTAAACCAAATTTTTCCGCCAACTTCGTCTATTATAGACTTTACTATATACATACCCAGGCCGTTACCATTTGGGTCTATTTTCTTTGCCGCTTCAGTTCTGTGAAATTTGTCATAAATTTTCTCCTGATCTTTTAGCGGAATTCCGCACCCGGTGTCGGCAATAGTGATTAAAAAGTTATCCCTCTCGACCTTTATATCACAAATAATCTTGCCTTCGACCGGAGTATATTTTACAGAGTTTGTAAGTAAGTTTTGAAAAATAACTCTCATTAAATTCGGATCAGCATTTACCAGTGGCAGGCCAATATCAAACCTGCTGTCCAAATGCAATTTTTTTTCTTTGATTTGGAAAGCAAGCTCATTTAGCACTTCTTCGGCTATATGTTGCAGGTTAACCTGTTCGGGCTCAATTGCCAAAGTCCCTAAATCTATTTTAGAGACATTTAAAATAGCATTCACTAACTCAATCATTCGCTGGTTGGTGCGGTAAATCTCCTCGACAAATTTTTTTCTGGAAGCGCCGGTAATATCTTTGGCTTCCCATGAGTCCAGCAGCTGGGATGCCCGCCACTTAATTACAGTTAATGGAGTTCGCAGCTGATGAGAAGCCAATGAAACAAATTCGCTTTTTGCCTTGTCAATTGCCATCTCCTGGGTAATATCTCTCAAAATTTCAGTTCCGCCAATAATGGTCCCCGAAAGCAGCAAAGGCGTGGAAATAATTTCTACCGGAAACTTAGCGCCGTCATGCTTTGTAATATAATACCTTCCCGAAACTTTTTTTCCGGTGGCCATGGCAACTCGCAAGGGCCTTTGGCTTGGCAAAATTGATTTGCCATTCTCGTCCTCCAAAATAAAAATATCAGCGGGATTTTTCCCCGTAACCGCCTTTAAATTTTGTTTAAGCAAAGTCTCCATTTGCTTGTTTATTACCAAAATTTGCTCTCGCTCATCTACCACCAACAGGCCATCTCCCAAGCTTTCCAAGATAGCTTCATTTTGCAAGTTTTGAAATTCAAGTTCATGAAATTTATCTTTTAGCTCAGCGTCTTGCCGCTGCGCCTGATTTAATTGTTTGCGAATTACTTCCAAAATAGTTTCCAACCCAACATATAGTTCTGTAAATTCGTCGTCTTTTTCCGGAATGTCAATGTGGCCGGTGAAATCGCCAAGCAAGGCGCGGGCAAAAACAGGCCTCAATGCGGCCAATTTTTTTTCTACCGACTTTTTATATTTATTAGTTAGGTTTGCGGGCATAAATTATTTTTTCCAAGCTATTTCATATTCAAATATATTGGGAGCAGCCTCTTTTGCTTTGACTTCGCCAACAAGCCCGGAGTAATTCATCCACTCCTGGAAAAAACCGCGGAAATGGTCAATAGGGTAGTCATTATTTTTCATTGTCACCTTAACCGATGTAGACCCGGTGTCCTGTGATTCAAACTCCACGCCATTAAAAACATGGCCGGCAATTTTCCCGCTAAGCATCATCAGCATTTTAAATTGTTTTTTGAACTGTGAAAATAAAATATTAGCAAACGGCGTTGTAACAAAATTAGTAAAATGCAAACGGCCGGCTTCATAACTTCTGGCCTCAGGAGGAACCGGCTTTTTTGCCGTAAGATCCAAACAGTGTTCAATAATTTTTATTTCTTCCCTGACCGGTACATCTTGCAAGTTGCTAAACTTCAAGGGCTTTCCGTAGGCTTTTTGCAAAGCCAAAAGCGCCCACTTACCTTTAGCTTTAACTAAAGTTTTTAAGTGGCTATTAACAAACATGCCTTTTATTGTTGGTTTTTTTGTTTCCATACTGCGCCTCAACGGGACATCTCTAATTTTTTATATTATAGCAGATTATATATATGGAATAAAAAGATAACAAAAAAACACCCCTTACAGGGTGCTTTTGCAATTTCATAGCTTTTAACGGCTAAATAGTGGTTAGAAAAATGACAAAACCGGTTTACATCAAGAATCGTTAGAGTATGTGCACCTTTCATCGAAATGAAAGATGACGACCTATGGAATGTACACCAACAGTTCTCTTCGAAAAAAGAACAGGATGTATATTTTATTCCTTAGAAAGGAGGTGATCCATCGACAGCTTCCGCTACCGATGCCTTGTTACGACTTAGCCCCAGTTACAAGCTTCGGACTAGAATCCCAATGAATCGGGACGCTTCATCCGCTTCCTGCTTCCATGGCTTGACGGGCGGTGTGTACAAAACCTGAGAACGTATTCACCGTAGCGAGGCTGATCTACGGTTACTAGCGATTCCGGCTTCACGAGGGCGAGTTGCAGCCCTCGATCCGAACTGGGGGTAGTATTGATAGGATTTGCTCCGGATTGCTCCTTGGCGTCCCTTTGCCCTACCCATTGTAGCACGTGTGTCGCCCAAGGCGTAAGAGCCACGCTGATTTGACGTCATCCCCACCTTCCTCCCGCTTAAACGCGGGCAGTTCTGTGAGACACTTGTAACTCACCGTAGGGGTT
>JACRDK010000020.1 GCA_016218585.1 Candidatus Doudnabacteria bacterium | reverse complement strand
TTTTGCCAATTATAATCATTCCAGCAAATCCTGACAATTTTTTCCTGATTACCTGTATGTTTTTCAGCCTTGTTTAAAATCTTTGCGGCTAAGTATTTTAATTTTTCTTTATCTTCACTATATTTAGCAAACATTTCCCGAAAAACAACATCCGTAACCTCTTCCATTGGCGCCAATGCAAAAATCGGCCGCGGCATTCGGGCCCAAAAATTCTTTTCTGTTTTCTTCTTCCAAAAATTGAACATACCTAATAGTTTAAATCAAAACCGCCGCGATGTAAATCGCAGCACAACATACATTTTTTTAAAAAACTTTTATTCATTTATACTGAGGCAATATAAATTCAAAATCGCCCCCGGTCCGCAGAACTTCCGGGGGCGATTTTTTGCTTGAACGTTAACGTTAAACGTCGGGGTAGCGACGCTTTACAAAGCTGTTTAGAGCCTCAACGGCCGGAGCCACTTGCCCCAGCGCGTCCAACCCTTCCCGCAGCAGGCGCATGCCTTCTCCGAACTCTTTTGCAGCGCGCTGTTGCGTTACCAAAAGCTGGATCAGCTCAGCCTGTTGGCCGAAAATCTCGGCCAAGTCACCCTTCACGTGCTCCAGATGGCCGGCAACAGCCTGCAACCCCGCAATGGCCAACCCCAAGTGATCGATTGAATCTCCCGGGCTGCTGTTATTCACAGCCGGCGACGGGGGTTGCGCCGGAGCCTTTGCGGGAACGGCCGGGATAGAAGGCCTTTTCGAACCTTTGTTCTTTTGCTGGGAAATTGTGGCATAAATCGTTGACCTGCTCGTGTGTGGGAGTTCTGTCAGAACAGCGTTGACTATTGCGACGGTTCCTCCTGGAAGACCCAAATACTTTCTGACCACAGACGCTACACTGACGGTTTTATTTATCGGCACTTGCTTGTCCTTTCCATCTTCTACTTTCTCGTTTTCAGTTTTAGCAGGTTTCGCGGCAACGGGTTCTTTCGACTGCGCCGGAGATATTCCCGCTTGTTTGCAAAGCTGATCGAGTTCCTCTTGGGAGAAAAACTCTTTAAATTCCGCGCTGCGGCATCCGGCCAGCCTTCTCCATTCCTCTCTTGCCTCCCGGTCCACATCGCTCGGACAAACCCACACCTGATCAAAGTCCTCAAGAGGCTCTTCTCCGAATTCCGCGCCTTTTGTCCAAACAACAAGCCTGTTGTCCTTGAACTTGACGGGACGGCTGGCATTAACAACTAGAAATATCTTCTTGCTGTTCGAACCGGGATTCGCGTTCACTTGAGGGCTGGGTGAAAACCTGTTCTGCAAATACCGGATGGCAAAACCAACCGGCACTTTTGTTACCTTGGGCGGAGTCATCCCAACCCAAAACTTTAGCCAATTCCTGGGCAGCGCGTCATCGGGCAGAATGATTTCCGTAATCTTCCCAACATTCAAACCGTTTAAGGGGCTCTCGGGGGTGGGAGAAAAATGCAAATAGTCCAGCGAAGAAAAAAGCGAATCTAATCCGCTAACTCCGCAGACCAGGACATGATGACTCAGAGGCGAAAGCGCCTCTTTTCCATTGGTACTCACAGGCGCCTCCTTTTTCAAACAAGACCTCAACAGACTAAATTCGTCTTTTGTCCAGCATAAGGTTTTTACACCCCAATGCCGGCAAAAACTATGAATCTGTCTCTTTTTCCATGGAGCCACAAGTCCGTGCAGCCCCATTATTATGACGCAGTCCGCTAGTCCTATTGTCTGAAGCAAATCTTGGTTAGACATCATCTGACAAAGCTGCCAGAGCGATAGCCAGCGAACCGGCAAATCGTAATCCTTAAGCGTAACAAGCTCTAGACTGCTAACCACAACCACCGTATCCCTAGGAGACGGTGGAAAAACGTTCAATACTTCCATATTCCGCCTCCTTCAACTTGATAGCAATTATAGCCAGACTAAGGGCAAAAAGTCAACCAATTTTAAAACCGCCACGATGTAAATCGCGGCGGTTTATTCGGATCATTCGGATACAAATTCGTTGTATTCGGATCGGGTACTACTATTTCAAGGGATCCCTCGGATGCACTCGGGATGAATTTGAAATATAAAACTACTATTTCAAATTCACTTTTGCACCAGCCCCGTACAATGCCTAAAGGCCTATACGGGGTAAACTTCTTCCAAAATTACTTAAGATTTACCTTAGCTCCTGCTTCCTCAAGTTTTTTCTTAAGGGCTTCGGCGTCGGCTTTCGGCATGTTTTCTTTAACAGCCTTCGGGGCGGCGTCGACAATGTCTTTGGCTTCTTTCAAGCCTAATCCGGTTACTTCACGGACTACTTTAATAACATTGATTTTGTTGGCACCGGCATCGGCTAATTCAACTGTGAATTCAGTCTTTTCTTCGACAGCGGCGGCACCAGCTCCGGCGGCAGCGCCCATCATCATCGGGGCAGCGGCGGAAACGCCAAATTTTTCTTCTAAAACTTTTACAAGTTCAGACAGCTCAATCGCTGTAAGTTTTTCAACCGCTTCCACAATAGCTTTAAACTTTTCGGGGACAACGGTAGTCTTTGTCTCTTCTGACATAACGATTACCTTTCATGTAAGCATTTAATCATATTAACATTTTAGCATTAGCCAAACTGTTATTATGTTTAAATGTTAGTATGTTAAAATGATAAATAAATTATTCTTAGGCTGCAACCGGGGCAGCTTCTGCCGCAGGGGCAGCGTTGCTCACAGCTTCGCCCATTTTCTCTGCGCGAGCTTTTAAGACTCTGGCAAAGGCGGACACCGGACCATTCAACACGGACATAAACTGAGCGCGGAGTTGATCTTTGCTCGGCAAGTCGGCAAGAGCGGTAATTTCCACTTTAGACAACATTTTGCCTTCTATAACACCTTCCAGCATAGTAAAGGTTTTTATGTCTTTCATTAAACCTTTAATGATTCTGGCGGCAACGGTTTCGTCGTCCTGGGAAATAGACAAAATTACTGGTTCTTTATAGTCCACGGTAGCGGCGGCAATGCCGTTAGCTTCCATAGCTTTTTTTACCAACGGAATTTTGTATACCTTGGAAAAGACTTTTTCCTTGCGCAAGGAGTTTCTAAAGGTGTCCATATCTTTTACTGTTGTACCTCTGTAAGAAGTAATAACAATAGACTTGGCGCCCTTAAGCTTCTCGGTGAGTTCGGTTAAATCTTTTTCTTTTTGTGATTTTAATTTAGCCATATAACTAGTTTTTCAAGCTTATAAAGTTATAAAGTTCTTAAAGTATAACCTTTGGAACTTGATTAACTTGATAAACTTTTAACTTCTTGTCCGACCTTTAATGGTTAAATATCCTTTATAAAACAAAAACTCGGGTTTTCCCGAGTGCAAAATATCAACTAAGTTAATAATTGATGTCTTGTCCCGTAGCATCTCGACTTGTCGAGATTGGTACGGGATCCTCGGTGGGCTTACCGCTTACTTTACGGATTATGTCCCGATACATCGGGACGCCAACTGTCTTTGGATATTTAGTTAAAAGCATTATACCAGAACCCCTAAATTCCGTCAAATTCCCCTAACCCGTGTCATTCCGGACGAGTGCAACCGAGATCCGGAATCCATGAGTTTAAACAACTGGATCCCGGACACCCTTCAGATGCATTCAGTGTTCCGGGATGACACAAAATAGCATCTGTAGTTATCTGTAAATCTGAATAAATCCGTAAATCTGCATTTGTTACCCCATTATAAATTTAGGAATATAAGCCAACATAGCAACGAGCTCGCGCAAATAGTAAAAAGCCAGTTCAGAATTTTTGTAATATGTTGCCTTAGGCGAACTCCAGTATACCGGCCCAAACCCATTCCGCTTGGCCATAATAACCGCGCGGGCTAAATGATATTCGTCGCTTACAATAATTAAACTTTTGTCCGAACCAATTTTGGCTTTGGTATTTTTTAAATTCTCATAAGTGGAATGCGAATCTTCTTCTAAAATTAGCGGCACCGGACCGGTTGCATTACCCTCTATAACTTTACGCATATACCCTGCCTCGGAAATATCTTTGTCGGAAATCCTGCCGCCCGAAAGCACCATAACTTTTGCATCCCCTTCTTCATATAATTTTAGGCCATGCAAACTCCTATTATATAGAGCCGGGGTATTTATAGCCGCGCCCAAAACCACAATGGCATCGGCCGGTTTTACTTGCGGCCGGTACAAACCAAAAAAGACTACTACAGCCAAGTCTAAAAGGAGCAAGCTAAAAGCCGCCACAGCAAACGCCTTATAAATTTTCCACATACTACGCATATATATGAATTATATATCAAAACCCACCAGTTTGCACAGAATCTTTAAATAGAAAATGCCGCGGGACCGAAGTACCGCGGCATTTAGCCTCCAAAGCATTACAAAGAAGAACGATTCGCGGCGGCTGATTTTGTCTTGCCCCGTATTTTTCTGCCAGCTACCAGCTCGCCAAAACTCAGTTCCGGAGCCCCCTCAGGAATCTGATCATAGTAATGCAGGCAAAAACGTTTGTCTGCATCCATAACCAGCTCTGTTATTCGATCCAGCGCCTGGTAGACATAGCCATGGCTCATATCCCCTACCAGAATAGCCCCAATCAGTTTTTCGGCGCTTTCCAGCGACTCACGAATTAGGGCGGGATTGTCAAAGACTGCAACATCGGCCCGACGTACTTCTTTGGACATACAACCCCCTTTGTGGCCAGTTTATAGAAGAGGGCTGCAAACGTCAATGACGTAAAAATTTATATTTGGAATAAGCCTTGTTTAATTAAATATTATCTACTATACTAAGCAAGAAATTTAAGGAGGTTGGATGGAGAAGCCGATGTTGGTGTTTCCTTCCCTTTTTGAGCTGCCGCTCAATCAAGGCCGATGGTGCGTAATGGAAGACGTTATTGAGGCAGCCTACGAGATAAACAATGTGGTTGGCGCGATTGACAGCAAAGGCCAAAGCCTCAAGATCAACATACTCCAACTGGTCAAGAAGTTCGGCATTCTGGCCGGCAAACAATATGCTGACAAGGAGACAATCCTGAGGTTCAGCAACGATGGGAAGTCTACCAGAATCATCAAGGTCGACTGGATCAGAATGTCATGGCCGGAGGCTGCCGACGCGATAATAAGCAACACAACCTACGTGCCGGAAGCGTGGGTGCGGAGGACTTTGTACCTCATTCGCTACGGATGCTACACAGCGTATGTTTGCCCGGACGGTGAGACCGCCGGACTAAAAAAGCACACAAATGAAGAGGGCGGAGAGATAGTCCGCATCCCCGACCACCTTTGGGACTAACTGCGTCCAGCACTAACTGCGCCGGCCCAGGATCGTTTAACGAACCTGGGCCGGCATTTGCATCTGTGGTATTTGCGCGTTTTTACCTTTAACTGTTGCTCAAAATTTTATTAAAAAATTCGTACTTCTTCCTCATATATGCTTTAAAGTCAATCGGACCATATGGAAGTTTTAACTTTTCATATTCATCGCGCATTCTTTTGTCCTGCGACAAAATTTCAAAAACCTTTCTCTGTTCCTCAAATCCCGGAGAATCTTTTAATGCCATATATAATTCAATATCAAAACTATTTCTTTTAAATTCCCATTTGACTGACTTGTTTTTTGGAGAGGTTCCAATACGTGAAGGGGGGCCAAAAAGCTTTTTAAGAGTTGCAAAATAATAATCAAAGTCTTTGAGGTTATATGCTATTGAAATATCAATGTCGTTTTGCCCGGCAATCCCTAAAGCAACTGCCCCAAAAAAATATACATCCGCTTCAGGCAAAGCGTCTTTTATCTCCATAATTATATTATCCGCGGCCTTACGAGCATTTGGGTCAAAAGGTTTTACTTCAATAATTTTTCCATCGGGTAATGATTCTAAATATTTTTCTTGAGACTCTTTTATCATACTAGGATACTTTTAATTTACGCCGTAATCTGTATGCGTCTTTGCGTTATTATATATTAAAATCCACCAGCTTGCACTGGTGGATTTTAATGGCTGGGGCGGTAGGGATCGAACCTACGAATGGAGGATTCAGAGTCCTCTGCCTTACCGCTTGGCTACGCCCCAATGAATCAATTAGTTGCGAGTTATTAGTTATGTGATACCCCCAATAAAATATTTCAATACCACAAACTTTCGTTATTTTAGCAAATTCTTACATTTTATTCAACCCCGCCTTTGAATTCCAGCGTTATAACAATATTTAGTTTAAGCTGAGCGCTTTTCTTTTAAATTACAGAAGCCCGTTTTCACCTTTTCGAGGTTAGAACGGGCTTCGGGATTTTTGAGCAAGGTGAATTCCGGTGCCGACAAGCGCTAGTGACTCAGCACTCTGAAGTAGAACAATCCAACAATCTCTTGTTCCTTCTCACTCGACACGACGGCGCCGATAATGAAGGAAATCCAGTTGACCGCGACAGACGAAACTTTCCACAAAACCCCGCCGTTGGCGCCACCTGCGAAACAACCTATGCCAAACAACACCACCAACAACAAGCCGAACATGCCGAGCCTGACCCAAGAGTCTCCTTCATCTTCGTGCTGTTTGACCTGGTAATCGCGCAGCACGATCCATACGCCAAAGCCGCAGCCGATAAGGCAGGAAGCCACCGCGGCAATGGCAATAAAATGGAGCTGTTGAATAATTGCGATGACGAAAATCGCCACCACGACACCAGCGGAAATGGCCGCAGCCTTAGTCTCTTTGCTCATTTAAGAGCCTCCTTAAGGGCTTAATAATAGCTAATTTATACAAAAAGTTCAAGCCTTAACCAATTTAAAATCGGCAAGGGAGATTCGTCAGCGCAGTCGCGCCAATTATCTCCCTTGCCGATTTTCGCTTTGTTCAACTCGCCGTCTCCGATGCTCTCACGCGCCGGACCAACCGATCCCATATATGCAACGCCCAAAACCCTGCAATGGCGGCCAGGGTTATGATAACAACATAACCGAAGCCCACCGCAAGAGACCAAGCCCCTAGGCCTACCGCTAAGCCGACAGCGAGGCCGATTAAGTAGCTGGCGACCAGCAGGACAACCATAAGCAAGAACACTTCTACCATCTCGTTGTCGCCATCTTCCGCCTGTTGGTCAAAAACCCTGACCCGCCAGACGAAAATTTGGCCGAGAACTATCGTGAGCAACGCCGCCCACGATAGTGATTGGATAATCGGCATTTCTGCCTCCTTTGCTGCTTATAATAACATCTTTGTACAGAAAAACTCAAGGTCGAACATATTTACTTGACACTTTTTGAAAGTTGATATATACTTGATTAGTCAAGTATTAATCAATTATTAAATATATGAAATTGAATAACAATGTTTTGTTTTATTTAAATTTAGCTAAGGTGCAAAGCGCGCTTACCAGAAGGTTTGACGCGGGCTTAGGCGGTTTAGGAATGAGCGAATTTGCCATTCTCTACCATTTAAGCCAGGCGGATAAAACCTGCATGCGCCGGTCTGATTTGGCCGATGCTTTAGGCCTTACCGCCTCGGGCATTACTCGCCTACTTGCCCCAATGGAAAAGGTTGGCCTTATAAAAAGAGAAACCGTTCCCGGCGATGCCCGCGTAAGTTGTGTTGTGCTTGCTCCGGGCGGCAAACGCCATTTGGAAGAATCCATTGAGCGCGCCGAGCGCCTGGCCGAAAGTTTAACGCCAAGCGGCAAAACAAAAAAGCTCGAAGAGTTCTCCGAGCTTCTCAGCCAATTAGGCAAAACAATTTAAAACGCAAAACGCCGTAAGCTCCCCTCCAAGGAACTTACGGCGTTTCTTTGCTTGGTTGTTTCAAACTTCAATGCACCCCAGGTCCGAGGCGGTCTTGCGCAAATCACCGTTCCGGTCTATTCCAAACCGGTTACGCAAACAGCTAAGAATATAGCTTACGCTCCGCGGACCCAAACCCATCTGCTTCTCGATTTCTGCGTTGGTCACACCACTCGCAATGAGCAACAGGATCTCGGCGTCCCTCTTGCTTACGCGCGGTTTCGCCCTGCGGAAAATGACACCCGGGTGTTCAAACTGCATTGGAGAGTTCAGACACCCCAACGCAATATCAACATCGCCCAGTCCTGCTGTCGTGGGCAAGGCTGCAACCACTCCGAACCTCACTACCGACACCCGACAGACAATCGAGTCGGTGAGCAAGATTATAGGACAGCCGTATTTGTGTTGGATAACGCCAGCTGGTATCTCCCAGTATGGCTTTTCAGAACAAATTACCACTCCGCCGAACTTGGCATTCGGCAATTTATCCAAAGATCTCAGACGAAGGACGTCTTTGCCGTGATGTTGAATCATGGTGCGCAGACACACAGCGAAAATTTCGCTGTAGTTGCAAAACAACCCTATCTTCATACTGCCCCCTGTTAGTTCTATTTTTTTACTACGACGTTTAAAAATAACATAAAAACCGAGAACGGTCAATGTTAGGTGTAAACAAAAAATGCTCCAGCTAGCCGGAGCATTTTTTAAAATTTATTTATTTAAGTCGTTTATATCATTCTGATATTTTTCCGCCTGAGCAACTACATTGTCTCCATAAAATCTGTACTTGGTATTTGTTGAACCGGAAAAATATTTCATTGCCGCTGCCCACTCCCCTGACTGCGCTGTGGCGCCATCGGCTCCAAGTTTTATTGCCGAGGCAATAAATGCATCCCGAATGTCCCAAGGGTTCGCCGCCTTGCCTGTCATTGCCGCCACTTTGTCTTTATAACCCATCCAGGTGGAAGGGATAAACTGCGCGGGACCCATTGCCCCACCCCAGCCTACTTGCCTGCCTTTGCTGTCCTTCATTGGGCAGGATACCGGGGTTGTGTCAGGGTCTAGGCCAAGCTCGGAAGTAATTTTTAAAAACGGTTCTTGGTCGCGAGTCGGCTTCATTACCACTTTCCAGGATTTTTCCGGCGGGTCGCCGGGGCGATTGCAAGTGCCGACATTTTTTCCCAGGTTTGATTCCTGAGTTAAAATTGCCAGCAAAAATGCCGCGCGCACGCCGGTCTGCTGTTCGGCCCATTGGGCAATTTTTACGGCATCGCCAAAAGTGATTTGCGTGGACACGCCAAGCAGCTGGTACAACCTGCTGCGAATTTCATTTGCTCTTTTTTGCGTGTCGTTTAAAGTAATTTGATAGTCCGCTTCTCTGCCTTTTGTCTGCTGCAGCAGTGTGCTTTGCTCGCTCACCGAAGCCAGCACCTGCTGCTGTTGCAGTCCTTTTATAGAGAGCAGATTGTTTGCCTGGTCTTCCTGCTGCGATAAACTTTCCTTTTGAAGGCCAAGTTGGTTGTTTAAATCTTTTGCCTGAGCCAGCACGCTCCGCAAGCCGGATGAAACCTTGCTTAAATTTTCCAACTCGCCCGCCGCATCGGATAAATTATTCCTGCCCACGAGCACGTACAAAAACGGATATCCGTCCCGCTGGTTAATTAAACGAATATAATTGGCAATACTTTGCTGAAGTTGGTTAATTTTTTGAGTGTTTACATCTATAGACCCCTGAGTCTCTACAATTTGGTTTTGCAGGCTAGCCACCTGCAATGTGGTGGCTTGGATTTGCAAATTTAAAGCTGCCTGCTGTTTTTGCAATTGCTTAACTTTATTCTGCAAAGTATTTTTTTGGCCCTTTACATCGTTTAGCTGCTGCTGAATATCCGCAATTTGGCTATTAATTTCGTCTAATTGCTTTTGCAACTGGGTTTTTTCTTCCAAAGAAAGGTTGGTGGTAGCGGCTGTTTGGGCTAAAACCCCGGCAGAGCCCAAAAGGCCAAATATTACAAAAGAAATTACAAAAGCTTTTTTTAATTTACTCATATTATTTATTATACCATTACTTTTGCTCCTGCCGAATAAAAAAATAATTTTCCCTCAAACCAAGCGAAAAAATTTATCACAATATCAAAATGTGCTATTATATATAGAGTAAGGCTATTATTCAGAAACAAAAATGTTCCGGTTGTTAAAATTATTTTTTTACTTAGTTATTGCCCTGGCCATTGCTTTTTTGTATTGGTTTTTGCCCAAATATTCATTTGTTGCCAAAAATCCCGGCTATTGCGTTAACCTAACCTCTCACATTTACTATTGCGGCAATAATGCCGGATTAGACAAGCTTTTTAGCAAATAGTTGTTTAATTTGACGCAAATAAAATAACATCTTATAATAAAGAAAAGTTCTAAGAAGTTATAGAAACAAAATTAGTAAAACAATATGCCAAAAATATCATTCCAAAATAAAAGCTTTATTATTTTGTTTGGAATTGCAATCGTCGGCACTTATTTGTGCTTAATGCTTTGGGCGGATTTAAACCCGGGCTCTGTTTATTTGCCGGCAAACTCGAAGACCGACCAAAATGGCACAGCGGTTGCCTACGCCTCTTCGTTGTTTAACACCCAAATACCAAACATAGACACTTCCTCCTGGCAAGCTTATACCGACAAAGCCTCTGGTTTAAATTTTAAATACAAGCCGGACTGGAAGGTAAAACCTGCCGTGGAAAAAGACGGGTATAGAATTATTGAAATAGATCCGGGCAAAAAATTCTACAACATAAAAATATACATTAGCCCTACCGACTATTACGCTATGAGCGGCCTGCCAACAAAACCGGACAGCATTGGCGGACAGCCGGCCATAAATGTTAATAATATGCTTTACGGCGTTAAAAACAAGAACACATTTTTCACATTTGATGTTGGCCTTTCCTCAAGCCTTACCAACGACTTTAACGGCCTAATTCATTCCGTTTCCTTTAGCGAATAATTTTAAACACCCCGCCCCTAGGCAAACCCAAGGCGGGGTGTTTTTTATTATCTTAAGGCTTTGACTTTTACGCCAAAAGCTTTATAATTATACAAGATTATTAATAATCAAGTTCTTTTATGACAGAAAACACTCTTTTATGGTATGCCGTTTTTGCGGCTATAGTGGCCCTTCTTTACGGGTCGTTTTTAATTTATAAAATCTTAAAATCCCCTTCCGGCAGCGGAAAAATGCTGGAAATTGCCAAAGCCATCCAGGACGGAGCCAAGGCTTATTTAACCAGACAATACAAGACTGTTGGCTTGGTAGCCTTAGCCATTATTATTTTAATGTATGCCTTTAGCTTTTCCAATAACACCATTTACGGTTTTATTTTGGGAGCTGTGCTTTCTGCGGTTGCCGGTTTTGTCGGTATGAATATTTCCGTTCGCGCTAACGTCCGCACTGCCGAAGCTGCTAAAAAAGGTTTGGGCGCGGCTTTGTCTTTGGCTTTTGAAGGCGGCGCTGTTACCGGATTATTTGTAGCAGGCTTAGGCTTGTTGGCCGTTACCGGTTTTTACATGACCACCCACGACCTAAACGCTCTAGCCGGTTTGGCTTTTGGCGCATCTTTAATTTCCGTTTTTGCCCGTTTGGGCGGCGGTATTTTTACCAAAGGCGCTGACGTAGGAACAGATATGGTTGGTAAAGTTGAAGCCGGAATTCCGGAAGACGATCCGCGCAACCCGGGAGTTATCGCAGACAACGTTGGCGACAACGTTGGCGACTGCGCCGGCATGGCAGCTGACTTATTTGAAACTTATGTCGTATCCGCTATTGCTGTTATTCTTTTGGGCAACGTTGTTTTCCCGGGTTATGCCAATGCGATTGTTTTCCCGTTAATGATTGGCGCTGCTTCTATTATTACCACCATTGTTGGCAGCTGGTTTGTACGCTTAGGAAAATCCCAAAATATTATGGGCGCTTTGTACAAGAGCTTGGTAGTTACCGGCGTTTTGTCTGCTATTTCTTTCTACCCAATTACCAAAAATTTAATGGCTGACAACGGCCAGTACTCTGTAATGAGTTTGTTCTACTCTGCCTTGCTCGGTTTAGCGGTTACCGCGGCAATTGTTGTTATTACCGAATACTACACTTCTAAATCTTTCTCTCCGGTAAAAGACATTGCCGAGGCTTCCACCACCGGACACGGCACCAACATTATTAAAGGTTTGGCCGTTGGCATGCAGTCCACTGCCGCTCCCGTAATTGTAATTGTGGTGGCCATTTTAATCGCCTTTAAATTAGCCGGACTTTATGGCATTGCCTTAGCGGTTATGTCTATGTTGTCTCTCACAGGCATTGTTGTGGCTATTGATGCTTTTGGCCCTATCACCGACAATGCCGGCGGTATTGCTGAAATGGCCGGATTAGATAAATCGGTAAGAGATGTAACCGATCCGCTCGACGCGGTTGGCAACACCACCAAAGCTGTAACAAAAGGTTATGCTATTGCTTCCGCCGGTTTAGCCGCAATGGTTTTGTTTGCCGCTTACACTCAGGAATTGCAAGTTAATGGAATTTCTTCCGTATTCGATTTGTCTGACAGCAAAGTTTTAGTAGGTTTGTTAATTGGCGGTTTGTTGCCATATTTGTTTGCTTCTATCGCTATGTCTGCCGTTGGCAATGCCGCTAAGGCCGTAGTAGAAGAAGTGCGCAGACAGTTCCGTGAAATTAAAGGGATTATGGAAGGCACTGCAAAACCGGATTACTCCCGCGCCGTAGACATTGTTACTAAAGCCGCCATTAAAGAAATGATTATTCCGGCGTTAATTCCGGTAATCGTTCCAATTGTTGTTGGTTACTTCTTGGGCGCCGCTGCTTTGGGCGGGTTGCTCGTTGGCACCATTGTTACAGGATTGTTCGTTGGCATTTCTATGACCACCGGCGGCGCTGCCTGGGATAATGCTAAAAAGTATATTGAAGAAGGTTCTTTCGGCGGCAAAGGTTCCGATGCCCACAAAGCTGCCGTAACCGGCGACACTGTTGGCGACCCATACAAAGACACAGCCGGCCCGGCCATTAACCCAATGATTAAGATTATAAACATTGTGGCCTTACTGATGGTAAAATTCCTAAAGCCGTAGTCTTGTTTAAATTAAAAAGACACCTCTTTTAAAAAGAGGTGTCTTTTTTTACAAAAAAAATCGGGTGCAAGCAAAATGCCCGCACCCCGTAAAACGGCCATGCTCCGATTTATGTAATTCGTCCATCGTACCTCTTACCGACGTTCAGTCCAAGCAGGTACCCGGCCAGGGGTGCCCAGCTGAACGCAAGGACCAACAGTACTGACCGGGAGTTCGTAAACAAATACCGCTCAGTCAAGGTGCCGCTGAATGAGAGAATGAACACAATCAGCAACACCATCGGCACGAACCCCAAAGCACATAAAGGCTTGGCTAGGCGCTGGACGCTGCAGTCTGTTTGGTTAAAACCGACAGCGCCGGCGACAAAGCCGATAACGACCATACAACAGCAATAGACTGTTATCATCACACCTTACACTCCTTTTTTCTTTCAGACTAATTGGCATTTAATCATATGTGCATAAAAAAGTCAATTGCAAAAAACTGGTCAAAATACAACAATCGTCGTATTTTGACCAGTTTGATTTTTGAATATTAGCTGCTGACCAATTATGGATGACTACTACCTCTAGTTATATTCCAAAGTTCTCAGTAATTCTTTCTTTGCGGCATCTTTATTTTCGTAACCCAGCAGTTCAATAGTGCTATCCCATTGAGCTGCGGCGATTTTATAAAAATCTTTAATTTTCTCTTTTTCCTCTTCAGGCCAATCGGTAATATCATTTAATCCTTCCATGCGGTTTTCTGAAATCGGCACGGCGATAATTTTGTTATCCTGCTTGCCGCGATCCTTCATTTTTAGCATGCCTATCGCCCGGCATAAAACTACGGTTCCGCGCGAGAGAGGGTGGGTTGCTAAAATAAAGGCGTCCAAATGCCTGCCGTCTCCGCTTTCCGTTTCCGCTACAAAACCATAGTTAAACGGAAAAACCAAGCCGTCATAAAGCACGCGGCTAAGCTTAACCGCTTCTATTTCCGCGTCGTAAGCGTATTTTTTTGCTTCGCCCTGCGGAACCTCGATTATTACATTAAATTCGTCGGCTGTGCCGAAAGGAATTTTTGAAATCATAAAACAGTTAATTAAGCTGGACCCGGCACCGCCTGAGCGTGCAGGTTTTGGCCACAAAATAAAAAATCGTCTGCGAACCTTTTCAAATCATACTTTGAAAAACGTAGATGATTTTATATTTAGATTATAACAAACATATGGGGTCTTGTAAATATTTTTTAATTTTATTTCATTCACTTCATTCACGGCCGTGAATGAAGTGAATGAAGCGTTTATGTGAATTTATATAAAATCACCCGGCTTTTGCAAAAAGACCGGGTGATTTGAAAATTAAAGCTACCTTACTCTGCTGTCGGCTGCTGACATCAATGGCAGCAACGGCAGCTGCATATCGCCATTATTTATTTCTGTAATGTCGGCTTGTTTGCCGCCATTAGAGAGAAAAATTTCCCAGGTGGGAATTGGAATTAAACCGTTGGAAGAAACATAATAAACAGTTCCATCGCTAATAACCCAGGAGCCAATTGCATGGGAGTTAAAAACGCTAGCTCCCAAGACATTTCCGCTTACGGCGACTTTTACAACTAAGCAGTTGATTGCCGATTGTTCAGAACAAACTTTAATTTCGGATGATCCGGCGGACTGGCCGCTTATTAAAACCAAAGGCTCAGTGTTAAAGCCTAACACTGCACTGGCCGCCGATGGATTAGCATTGCTTAGCACATACCAATTTCCGGTCGGGCTTTGCCCTAAACCAACAGACAGAGTTTTGCCAACAGCAATTGTCTCGGTAACAGTTTGTATTGTTCCCGCGGCTAAAGCCAATGTTGGCGCCGCAGCCAATAATAAGCTTGAAAAGGTATAAAATAAAAGCTTTTTTAACATAAAATATGGCTTAATTATTATAACTATTTATTATACCAATTATTTATAATAAAGTCAAGTATTACTTTTATAGCACTTAAATAAAAAAATACCGCCCCGGCTGACCGGAGCGGTATTTAAAATTATTTAACTCGAGAATCTTTTAAGGTCATTGCCGGCAACATCTGTAATTTTAAGTCTTCAGAATTTGCCTCTTGCAGCATTGACGCTCTGCCGGTATTGCTGGTAAAAATTTCCCAGGTTGGGACAGGAATTATTCCATCGGCAACTACATAGTAAACAGTTCCGTTATTTATAATCCACGCGCCTGGCTGATGAACTATGGAAGTATAAGCACCTAAAACATCCGGGCTTACAGTAACATTAACCGTAAGACAGTTGGTGTTAAATAAATCTGTGCAAACTTCAAAACTGGTTGTTCCAACTTTTTTACCTTGAATAATCAAGCTGGTTCCTTTAGTGCTAACAACCGCAACTTCAGGGTTTGTAATGCTGAGTTTTGGCAAGAACCATCTGGCGGAAGCGCTTGGGTTAAGCGCAACAGTTAAAGTCTGCCCCACAGTAACAGATTTTTCCCAAGTCCCTAAAGACCCTGCGGCTAAAGCCATCGGCGCCATCAAGACATAGGCTGCTAATAACACTAAAACTTTTTTCATAATAATTGCTTTAATTTATTTAATAGCTATTATTAATATAGCTTATTACTATACTCTTTTCAAGCAGTTTTGTCAAGTTTAAAAACTTTTTGCCTGTGGATAAACTTTTAAACAATTACTCCCCCGCCCACGCACTCTTTTCCTTTATATAAAACCAGGCTTTGTCCGGAAGCCACGGCTTTTTGCGGCTTGTTAAATACCACGCGGTATAAATCTTTTTTTATTTTGCTAATAGTAAGAGGAACTAGCTCTCCTTGGTGTCTGTAGCGGCCGGTTAGATTATACCTGCCTGTCCGGTAGGCAGGGATTTTAGATTCCAGATTATAGTGCGGAGAAATCCAATTTAATGAGTGAAGCTGGATTTCTTTTACAAAAAGACGTTCATCTGCCGGATTGTTGGTTACATAGAGGGTGTTAGCCTTTAAGTCCTTTTTAAACACAAAATAAGGCCCATTAGCGCCGACTTTAATCCCCTGCCTCTGCCCAATAGTAAACTGCTGCAACCCTTCATGGTGGCCTAAAATTTGTCCGTCCTGGTCAACTATTTTGCCCATTTTAGGTTTTAGCTTCTGGCCCAAAAATTCATTTAACCTGATTTTTCCAACAAAACACAAACCCATTGATTCTTTTCGCCCGGCATTTGGCAAATGCAATTTATCCGCTAATTTTTTTACCGCGGTTTTTTTCATTCCGCCAATTGGAAAAAGAATATGGGGCAGCTGCTCGGATTTTATATTGTAAATAAAGTAAGTTTGGTCTTTAAATTCATCTTTGCTTCGCAGTAGCGCAGAGGGTTGAGGGTTGAGGGTTGAGGCCTTGTTCCCCTTAATTCTCCCGCCTGCAGTCGCCTGATGCTCCAGCAAATGGCGGGCAGGTAATTCCTGATTCTTAATTCTAGTTTGCGCATAATGCCCGGTGGCTAAATAATCAAAACCATTTTTCATTGCCCAGTTATAGAGCAGTTTAAATTTAATTTCTTTATTGCACATTACGTCCGGGTTTGGGGTGCGGCCCGCTTTGTATTCGGTAAAAAAATATTTCATTACCGTGTCCTGGTATTGCTTTTCAAAATCCAGAGTGTGCAACTTTATTCGCAAAAACGCGGCCACGCGCAAAGCCTCCTGGCGGTCCGCCAGCCAGGGACATTCGTTTTTTAAAAGTCCGGCCGTAGACGACCAATTTTTCATAAAAGCGGCTTCTACTTGATAACCCTGTTTTATTAAAAGGTACGCCGAAACCGCGCTATCTATTCCTCCGGATAGAGCGATTAGCACTTTTCTACTCTCCCCTTTTTGGGGGAGAGATCCCGAGCGAAGCGAGCGGGAGAGAGGGTTGCGAGCGATTAGCACTTTTTTAGTTTTTTTAGCTTGCGGCTTTTTCATAGCCGGATTATTTTATCATAAAAGTTAACCCAAAACAAGGCTTTGACAGTAAAACCTTTTTCCTTTACTATTTACTAAAATCCCCTGCAGGAGGGACTGATGAGGATTGCAACACTTGTTGCATTTTTGGTGTTGGTTTTTGCGGCTCTGTCTACAGCCGCAGAGCGCGATGTAAGATTTCACCACGACAGTGGCATTGTCCACTACCACAGAGGGAAGGTGGTGGCCGTCACGACATTCACACCTTATGGTGGGGAAAGGATCGCGATCCAGGGGTTAAACCCGAGGATTGCGCTGTACATGCACCGCCGCACCCAAGCCCTTCCAAAAAGGATCGTCCTGCGCTTTTGGGACACCCTCAAATAAATTTCTCCGCTGTGCCCACTACGCGGTCCCCTGCCGAATCCCGATAAGTCGGGGCTAGGCAGGGGCTTTTTTATTTTACAAATACCGTTACTAATATTCCGGCGGTAACAAGAAGCCCGCCCAAAATATTTCCCAGTTCCGGTTTTTCCCCCAAAAATAATAAAGCCAAAATAATTGTTAAAGCCACGGACAATTTATCTATTGGCGCTACCCTGCTGGCTTCGCCAACTTGCAAGGCTTTGTAATAAAACAGCCAGGAAAGCCCTGTGGCTAAAGCCGATAAAATTATAAATATCCATGTATGCCTGGACCAATCTTTTACCTGCGCTGCCGTACCTTGGGCAAAAACTATTCCCCAGGCAAAAAACACAATTATAACCGTGCGAACCGCCACGGCTAAATTGCTGTTTACTCCTTTAATGCCGATTTTGGCAAAGATTGCCACCAACGAAGCAAAGAAAGCGGAAAAGATTGCGTATATTGCCCAAGTCATTTTGTTATAGTATTAAGTATTTTGAATTAAGAATTATGCTGCTGCATTTTCCTTAATTCTTAATTCTGTATTCCTAATTCCTAACTCTTAATTCCTTATTCTTAATTCTACTTAATATAATACTGCTCGGCTTGCTTTTTTAGGCCGGCCAAGTCGTCATTTTTTAACTGATGCCCGTTAAAGAAGAAAGTCGGAGTACCGGGAATATTTAGGCTTAAAGAATCGACTAAATCTTTTTGTACGCGGTCTTTAAATTTTTTGTTGGCAATATCGCTCTTAAATTGATCTATGTTAGAAACTCCCGCCTGCTGAGCCAGCTGGACAAAATAATCGGTTGGGTCTGCCAATTCCGCCCAGGAGTTCTGGTTCTTAAACAACAAGTCATGCATTTCCCAATATTTATTTTGAGCGCCGGCTGCTTCTGCCGCGTAGGCTGAAACCACCGCATTTTTGTGGATTTGATAAAGCGGAAAATAGCGGAAGACAAATTTGGTATCTGTAAATTCTGTTGGTATTTGCTTTAGCATATCGGCTGTGGCGGCGCAAGACGGACACTGAAAATCTTCATAGGCAATAAGAACATTTTTTGCATCCGGCTTTCCCTGAATATGATCATCCACGCTCAGAGCCCTTGGCTCTGTGGCGGCTTTGACCGCGGAAAGATCGAAATCAGACGTGGCGTTTTGCGTCTGCTGTTGTTCCTGAGGGGAAATTTTAAACAAAAAGAAACCAAAACCCAAAGCCAGTAAAACTACAACACTTATTGTAATAATCTTTTTCATTCTTTAAAAATTTAATTATTTAATATTTCCGGTATTGGCTCCAAGCACCAGCCCGGAACCATTTAACATTGCCAGCATTTGGGCTTCTTCCGCCAGGCTGGCTAAAATTTTAGTTTCCGCGAAAGCGGAATATAAATGATCTTCGCCTAAAACCACAATAGCCAATTTTGGCCCGTTATGGTAAGTGGCCATTGCGGCAAAATTATATTGCGATTCATTTAAATAACCGGTCTTTGATCCTAAAATATCTATGTCTTCATCCGCTAGCAGCTTGTCGGTATTTTTTATGGTTTGAGTATAAGCTTTGTTATTACTGGAACGCAAAGTGAATTTTTGCTGTGCGGCAACTTTTGTTAAATAACTATTTTTAAAAGCTGCAGTAAGAATTTTAGCGTAATCTTCGGCTGTAATTATATTGTTTGGGTCCAGTCCCGTCGGTTCATAAAACTTTGAGTTGGTTGCGCCGAGTTCCGCCGCTTTGGCATTCATTTTTTGTGCAAACTGTTCCGCGGATAAGCCGGTGCTTCTGGCTAAGGCATTGGCCGCGTTGTTTGCCGAAGGAAGCAATAAGGCGTGGAATAAACCGTCCACCGTGAATTTAACCCCGGCTTTAGACTTAATGCAGGCTCCACCCTTGCCGCAACTGCCGGCAACCTGATCTGCCGCGGTCATTGTGACGACTTTAGTTAACTTTGGCTTGGTGTCCAAAACCACCAAAGCGGTAACAAGTTTGGTTAGCGAAGCCGGCACGCGCGGCATTGCCTGATTTTTTGCCGCCAGCACTTCGCCGGTTTCCGTGTTAATAACCACATAAGCCTTAGCGCTTACGCCGGACATATCCGCCAACTCGCTGCCATTGGCAGGCATAAATAATGCGCTAGCCACACTTGGGCCGGACAACGACAAACATAAAATTGTTATTAGTAAATATTTTTTTACCATATTTTATTTTTGAATTATGAATTGTGAATTTAGAATTAAGCCTTTAACAAAGTTCCTTAATTCATAATTCCTACATCTAAATTCTAGTCTACTGCATCATGCTTCCAAATTTGCTCTGCAGCATTTTTCTGTGCTGTTTGAACAAATCTTCCAGAGCGGAGCGGATATGGCGGGCCACTTCGGCCTTGTCGCCGGCAATTTCCGGAGCCACTTCCACGCTTTTTACATTTTGATTTCCGTCTATAGTCAAAACTATTTTTCCGCCGGATGATTTTCCGGAAACAGTCTCCCCGGCAAGCAAGGTTTCCATAACCTTAGCTTGTTTTCGCATTTCGTTTATATCTTTTAACTTATCCATTAAACCCATAGTAATCCTTTTTCAAATTAATATTCAGTAAGGAATCCGTATTAAAATATACGGCTCCAACATTGCGTCGTTAACTAATAATAAATTAATTTAGCTTGGCTTTCAAGGCTTTGGCTAAAATTCCCATTGTCATCAGACAAATCAGGCACATAACCAACCAGCCTAAAACCGGAATCAAACCTAAAATTGACCAAACCACCACGCCAATTAATACAGCTTGCCAGTCAGACGGAGTTTCTCCCGGCTTGTTCATAAAGGCCAACAAATAATAACCGGTGACAACGGAAGCGAGCAGCCCGGCCAACAACATAAATAACAAATATGCAGCCCCGAGCAGGAAGCCTAAGTAATAACCGACAAAAGTAATTAACAATAAAATTACGGTAATTGGGGTAACAATGGAAACCACCAAGCCAAAACCCAAATTTGACCAGGGCTTTGAGCGGAATTCAGTTACTAAGCCGTGAACGGAATTTTTCATTAATCTTACAACCACCATACCAGCAATAAACCAGGCCAATAATTTAATTAAGAAGCCAATAGTCAGCAGGCCTTTCATTGTACGCTGAAAATTCTTCTTCTCCATTTGCGTAAACTGAATAGCGCCGACTTTGGCGGTTGGAGAAACTTGCGCCTGGTTAGCTCCTTTATATTCAATGCTGCCCAAGGCTTCGCTTTGCGGACCAAAGGTTAAACCTTGCGATGCCTGTACATAAATGTTTCCCGAAACTTTATTGTTAATAGTTACGCTGCCGCCAAGAATTCTAACGCTTCCGGCAATCGGAGCATCCACAACTACTGTGCCGCCTAAGACTAACAGGTCGCCGGCAACAGAAGCTTTGTCGGTAATATTTACTGTTCCCCCTAAAAGCACCAAATCTCCGCCCACCGGAGCGCCGACGGTAATGTTGCCTCCTGCGGCGCGAATATGGGAACCGGTTGGAGCGCTTAAATACAAATTGCCTCCTGCGGCAAGAACTTCATTTTCAACTTTTCCGGCAAGAGTAATTGTTCCTCCGGCTACGGTTAAATCGCCGTTAATAGTTCCATTCATTGTTATGTTGCCGCCCGAAGTATAAACATTTTTTAAAGTTTGCTGGGAACCGACCACCACATTGCCTGAGGCTTTATCCGGAGCCAAAAGCTCCGCGGCAAACGCCGGCGTTGCCACCAAACCCAAAAAAGCAACCAGCCCGAAACCGGCAAAAATTTTCTTAAATTTTACCCCATTAGAAGCAGTCATAATGGTTCCTTTCGTATTAATATTAACCTTGTTATCAGCCGTAAACGGCTATTAACGCAGCTCATTGATTTTAATTTTTATACGACTTAATTATACCAAAATTCAGGGCCTAATCCAAACATCCGTTATAAGCTTTTACCTGGCTGTTATACTGTTCGGTTAAAGACTTTAAAGTATCAACTTTGTTATTATAAATTTTTACCTGGCTGTTATAACTCGCGACTTTGGCATTATAGGCGTCAACTTCGCTTTGGGTTTTTGGGCTGCTCGAGTCGATATCTGCTTTTAGAGCCGTCATGGAAGTTTCCATTTGGTCTATTTCTTTTTGCAGGCTGGACATTTCCGTTTTCAAACTAGAATCAACGCTTGGGCAGCTTGAAGCCGGACGACCAAATTCCTGCACCGCCAGCCAAACCTTTTTTCCCTGATAATTCCCCTCGCCTACCGCTACCCCAATTTCTTCGTACTTGCTGTTTAAAATATTTGCCCGGTGTCCGGGGCTGTCCATCCAATCCTGCACCAACGTCTTGTCGTTATCAAAATTTCCCAAGGCCAAATTTTCTCCAATGGCAATATAAACATATCCGGCTGCTTTGGCTAAATCCGCCGGACCCGCGCCTTGCGGCGATTCGTGCTCAAAATACTGTTGCTTAAACATATCTTCCAATTTTGCTTTAGCGGCTGCGTCTAACTTTTTATTTTCCGCCAAAGGGGCTAAGGAACCGTTTTGTTTTCTTTGCGTATTAGTCCAGCTAATAACTCCGGAAATGCTCAACTCGGAACCAGAGCCTTGCCGCGAACTTACCAACGGCGTTGGAGTGGAAACCTGGCCAACCGATTCTTCCACTTTATTTATAATGCCGCTGTTTTTTATGTCGGTTTTTATGGCCAATAAATTTCGGTTTGCCAGTCCCAGCAAATCTTTCCTAAAATACCAGCCCAAACCGGCTAATAAAATTATTAAAACTGCTATGGCTATTTTTTTCATAAATTAAAAGTAGATTACTTTTCTCCAACCGCATATCTGCAGCCGTCCGGACCCATTTTTGCCGAATGCGCCGTACCGGAAGGAATATTTATTGTCTCCCCGGCTTTATAAGTCTTGCTGCCGGATTTTTCCGTTAATGTCATTTCGCCCCGCAAAATAACATGAATTCCGGCTTTTTCATGAGTGTGCTCCGCATATTCAAAATTTGGTTTATCTTCATAAACTTCAACTTCATTAAAGCCCTCTGATTTTAACTGTTCAATAATTTCTTGTTCGTTCATTAGTTTCCTTTAACTTTTAATTGTCTACACTGGCCGTCCAGGCAAGCGAGCCCGGAAGAACAGTCTTTATTAGATGTGCATTGTTTGTCTTCTATTTTTTCTACAAAAAATTTTCCGCTTGGCAGGCTGCACTGTCTGGGATAGCTTTCCATAACCGGATTTCCGGCCCTAACGCACTGTTCAAAGGTTTGAATTTCTACTTTATTTTCCGCAGGCGCCGGCTGTATTTTTTGCAAAACTATAGCCACAATTATAGCAACAAACACTACCAGAAAAAACCCAAAATAAACCCTACTTTTGTTCATGCCCGGTATCATAGTTTTCAATTTTTAATTGTAAGGCAACATCAGGCTCATTGGTAATAATTACCTCGGCTCCTGAATGCGCTATAAATTTTATAAGATTTTCTTCTCCATCTATTGTCCAAAACCAAAGATTATTTTTTCCGCTAAAGTTTTTTTCCAAAGAATAGTGAGGAGCCAGAAAGTCGGTGTATTTTAAATAAGGGCTATGGAGCCAGAACCAGTCAATTATCCGCGCCAAGAAATTTGGGGAAAATAGCCAGCCAACTTTAATTTCCGGAAAATGTCTTTTTATTTTCACCATGGACAATTTTTTAAATGAGGTAAAAACAAAATCTTTTGGCTGCAAGTGCTTTAAAGCCAAACTTACCGCCTTTTCCTCGTAACCGGACTCTTTTAATTCAATGTCCAGCACAACTTTTCCCTTGGCCAAATCCAGCACGCTTTCCAAACGGGCCAGTTCCGGCAAATCTACAGAATTAGTCCGGCTAATAATTTTTCCGTTAAAATCCGGATTATGGCTTACCACCAGCATGTTGTCTTTTGTTTTCCTCACATCCAGCTCAATAATATCGGCTTTTGCGGAAATAGCCGCGTTAAAGGCGGCTATGGAGTTTTCGGGAAAATTTTTGTGGAAACCGCGATGGGCGGCGATTAACTTTTCCTTCATTTATAAAGTTATGACTTTTTCCGCAAGCAAAGAGTTAAAAAATCCGTCTAAAAGATTCGGGTCTATGTGGCTTATTTCTTCCGCGCTAAACCAGCCTGCTTCCAAATGCTCTTCGTCTATTGTTGGCTCGCCGTTAAGCTCTCCTAAAAAAGTTAAACGCACCACGTGCCTAAAAATTTCCTCCGGTGCCTTATCCGCGTTATTTGCGGAATCCGCTTGTCTGCGAACAAATATGTCCTGTGCGGCAACCAGCTCGGGTTTTCCGTTATAATCCAAACCCACTTCTTCTTTAATTTCCCGCTGCAAATTTTCCAGCAAGGGCGTGCCCGGGTTTATGCGCCCGCCTACAATGTCCCATTTTGGCCCCACTTCCGGATATTTTTTTGGGTTGCGGCGCACCAGCAAATATTTGCCGTCGCTGTTTTTTAATAAAATTTTTACGCCAACCTGGAGTTCCATAAATTTGGCAAACTACTGTTATTTTTTAAAATATTCCTCTGGGGCCACCGGCTTATCAATTGGGTGTAATATTGGTTTATTTAAGCTCCCCCTCAATACCTCCAGCTGCTCGTTTCTTAACTTATCGTTCTCTTCTTTAACTTTTTGCAAATCTGCGCTAAGCTCCTGCGGGGTAAAATCTTTTGCCATCCAGCCGCGAATTTCTGCGCCTGCCGACTCGGGGCTTATATTAGTATTTTCCAAATTTCTTTTCAATTCTCTAATTTTTTGCTCAAAATATGCAAGTTGATTTAAATCCATTACCGCGATCTTCTGGACAAATTTATTTTTTAAATTCTCATCAAACTCTATTCCCGGGGTTTTAGACAAATTATCCAGCAAGGTTGCTACTAAATTGCGATCTACTGTAATATCTTTCTCCTGAGCCGAAGCAATCTTCCGCTGTCTTCTCATTTCCAAAGTCAACGCGCCAAACAACCTGAAATATTCAGTCAGCTTCGGATTCCCGTCTCTGTTAATAAAATGAGCGCCTTCTTTTTGCCCGGATAGCTGGTGGGGAGGCAAAGGCTGTTCATAATTGCTTTTTATTTCATTTTTTAAAGCTCGCTGCAGCATTTCTCTAGCTTCAGACAACTCAGTTTCCCCCATCTCCCTCGTTCCGGCAACGGACTCAATGACGTTTTCCAAAATTAAACGCGCTTCCTGTTTATTTTCCCGGCTACTGAATTTTACCAATTCGTCTTCGTGAGTTTTAATAATTTCTTTTGCATCGGCAAATTCCGGAGTGTCCGTAGTCCCTTGTCTTACATCCACCTGAACCAAGCGATTTAAACGCAAAGCAATTTCTTCCATCTGGGGAGTGATTTTTATATCTTCACGAAAAAGTATGGCCTGAGCCGTAGCATAATCACCTTGTAAAACAGATTCGGCTACTTTATTCACAACATCTTTTTGGCTGTTTGTTTGGCCAATTTCCAAACCGGATTTATCAACGTCAGAGCTCTCATTATAATACCCTAACACGCCCAGGAGCTCCTGCCGCATTTTCTCCGGACTTGGAATTACGTCATTTCTAATTTGGTACGATTCCGGACCGGCTTCGTAACTAACCAAGTTTCCTGATGTTTGATTATTAACCGGGGGCTTTGATTTCATTACCTTGGCAAAATTAAATTATAAATATCGCCTTCAGCGACTAGCATTTCATTTCCGTCTTTCAAATTTTTCACTTTATATTTTCCGGTTTTTACTTCTTCTTCCCCTACCACTAAAACATATGGGATGCTTTCGCGGTCAGCGGTCTTTACTTGCTGGGAAACTTTGCGGCCGGTTAAATCTACGGCCACATTTAAACCGGCAGCGCGCAGTTGCGCTCCCAGTTCATTGGCGGAGTTAAGATAATTTTCCAAATGGCAAATATATAATTTTACCGGCGGCTGATATTCCGGCAAAAGCCCATGAGTTTCCAAGAAATCGCGAATGGTTACATCGCCGGCGCCAAAACCCACGCCCGAGACTTTTTCCACCTCAAACAGGCCTACCAAGTCGTCATAGCGCCCGCCGCCGAATACTGAACGGTTATTTACCGGACTGGTGTCATAAACTTCAAAAACTACGCCGGTGTAATAATCAAACCCGCGGACAATGCTTGGGTCATAAACAAAATTTTTAATTCCCAAACCTTCCAAATTTTTAAAAACCGTTTGCAATTCGTGCGCGCCCTGGCTCTTAGGGGCTTTTTCTCCAAGCTCGTCCAAGCTCTTTACAAACAAAACTTCTTCCAGCTTAACAGCCTTTTCGCCAATTACTTCAGCGGCTTCCTTTAAGAATTCTTCCGCCTTCATTTTTTTCATTTTGTCTATTAGTTTGGAAATTTTATGCACCTGCTCTTCATTTAGCTCTAAGTGCTGGCGCAATAAATAATTTAACAACCGGCGGTCATTAATCCGAATTTCAAAATCTTCCGTACTGGCGCCAAAAGACTTCATAATAGCCGAGGCCACGGAAATGATTTCCACGTCTGCTTCCACGCCGTCCACGCCAAATAAATCCACGTTCAGCTGCCAGTGTTCGCGCAAGCGGCCGCGCTGCGGGCGTTCGTAGCGGAAAAGGTTGGGAACAGAATACCAGCGAAGCGGAAAAGTAAGTTCTTTGCGTTTTTGGGCAACCATGCGGGCTACCGTGGGGGTCATTTCCGGACGGATGGTTACGTCGCGCCCGCCGCGGTCGGTAAAAGAATAAGTTTGTTCATTTACAATTTCTTCGCCGCTTTTGGCGCGGTAAAGTTCGGTTTCTTCTAAAATGGATGCGTTATATTCCAAATATCCAAAACTTTCGGCCGTCTTTCGCCAAATGTTAAAAATATGATTTTGAATAAATTGATCCCTTGGGTAAAAATCTCTCGTCCCTTTGTATGCTTCTGTTGAAAGTTTTTTTATTTCAGACATAAAAAAATTAAGGCATTAGTAGCCTTAATTATACTAAAAACTAGCTGATTTTACAAATTTATGACAAAAAACTGTCCATTAATTTATACGCCTCAGCCAGTCCGGCATATTCTTTACAAACAAAGTTTTTATTCCCTAAAATCATTGCCGATGCTTTTTTGCCTTCTTTGACTCGATATAAACACAAAACTTTTTTGCCTAAGGATTCTGCCAAGCCAAGTTCATAGCCCACACCAAGAGACGGAGTGGTTACTTCGGCAACTACCAAGTCAGACTCTTTAAGCAGATTAACGTCTTTTTCGTAAACATCTTCAGCTGTAATACCATTTATACCAACCTGTCCTGTCATAGTTAAACCTTTTTGGCCAACATGCTCGGTAAGCACCGAGCCATGCTTTTGCAAATGTTTTATTAGTTCAGAATAAACTTCAGCATCCTGCCTGCCTCCGGTTATTGACCCGCAAAAATATATTTTCATTTAATTGCCTCCAAAACTTCCTTATTAATTTCATTTGTGCAGGAAATTACAAATTGCCTATTTAACTCGGAAGATTCCGGTAATCCATTAAAATCCGTCACCATTGCTCCGGCTTCTTTTGCAATTAACTTACCTGCGGTAAAATCGTACAATTCTGAATTGTTGTTGATTATCGATTCGACTCTTCCCAGCGCAAGCATGCAAAAATCAAAAGTTGGCGACCAATTACTCATGAATCGCTTTGCTTTTTTGGAATATAATTTATCAAAAGCATTCACGGTGTGTTCGTGATAACCATCGTATCCGCAATTATGGCACACTGTTGCATTTTCTATATTGGTCTCTTTGCTCACAAAAAGTTTTTCGCCTCCACAAAATGCGCCTTGGCCTTTTATCGCATGGCACAAATTTTCAACCACAGGGCTATAAATTACCCCTGCCAAAATTTCATTATTTTTTACCAAACCTATTGAAACGGAAAAATTTGGTATCCCTAAAACAAAATTATTCGTTCCATCAAGGGGGTCAATATAAAAGGTGCATTCTGAATTTTTCTTAATTTCTCCGGCCTCTTCCGAATAAATATTGAAGGTTGGGAAATTTTTGTCTAGCACCGCCAAAATAGCGGCTTCCGATTCAATATCAGCCTTTGTTTTAAAATCTGCCGCTTTGGTTTTGGCAATCACTTCCAGCGTTTGGCCAAAATATTTTTTTAAAACTTCCCCACCGGCTTTTGCAGCCTCTATAATCTTTTCAATATCGATTTGTTCAGTCATAATTTTACCTAATCTTACCCAGGTCATTAGTTAATATAATTGGACTTAACGACAGCACCTCTTCTTTCCAGGCCTGATCTGGCACAGGATTCAATAAGTAAATTTTTTTCTTTAAATGAAAGGCCACAGCCATTTCCATTAGGGTATTTGGCCCAATATATCCCTCTATGTTGTTCTTTGGATAATTGGCAATTAATACGGCATCAGAAATAGCAATTTTGTCCATATGCCGCCTAACCATACCTTCGTCTTTTAAAAAACCTGATGATTCGGAATTTATTATTGGTTCCTGTGGTTGTAAAATTTTATGCCCCTGGCGTTCCAGCTCTTTCCCCAAAGTTAAAAAATCATTATAAAATTTTATGCTGCCGCAAATCGTAATTGTCATAAATTATCTTCCTGCTCCGGGGATTTTTAACCACTTATTAGCTTTTACGTGCCAATCGTTTATATTTGAGTTCTGAATTTCGTCCCAGATTTTTTTGGCTGATTCGGTATAAAGTTTCTTGTCGCGTAAATCTCTTCTAAAACCATCCCATTCTTTTGGAATTATAAAACCATTTGCCTGAATCTCCCGCATTTCCAAATCTACGTCCAAATTGTCGGCATCTTTGACTATTTTTGCCTCCAGGCTTTCACGCTTTTCATATTCCTCAACAACATCGGCATAAAAATTTTCTACAATTGTTCCGTTAAATAAATCTTTAAACGCGGAGGTTTCGTCCGGATGAGCGTAAACTTTTTGCACATAACTAAGATCCGAGACCCGTGTTTCGGCCAAGTCGTGCGACATGGCCATTTTTATAATTTTATTTTCATCCCCTGCTTTTTCCATTCGGGAAATAATTAAAGCCAGCCACATTACGCGGTACATATGCTCGGAGACGCTTGCCACTTTTTGTTTAATATGTTGGCCCCAGCCGCGCTGCATATTGCTCAGCGTGCCAATCTCATATAAAAATTCCAAGTCTTTTTTATTCATGCTAAGCTGTTAAAACTTTTTAACTTTTCCAAAACATCCGGGTAGGCTTTGAACAAATTGACAGAGGATAACATAAGTGGTTGCGGAAGATTATCTATTGAATACCAACCAATCTCGGCACACTTATCCGACTCGCCAATAATAGGCTTCCCCGAAACCCCTTTTATAAGAAAATCAACGTTTACATAATGCTTTTGCTCGGAGAAAATGTTATTTACGGTTCCGAGCATTTCAATATCTTCTAAGTCCAAACCAACCTCTTCCTTAACTTCTTTTTTGCAACATTCCAAAAAACTTTCTCCCATTTCCAAATGCCCGCCAGGTGGACTCCAAGTTCCAGCCTCATTAGGGCCTTTCCGCAACATCATTAACAGATTTCCCTTACCATCTGTTATATACATGCCGATACCAATTTTTGGCCTAATTTTTTCCATAATCATACTTCACTTGGGCCAGTCTGACTGGCCTGCGCTCGTCAAAGCGAGTTTGACTCGCTGGAGCGGGATACGGGAATCGGACCCGTGTCTAAACCTTGGGAAGGTCTCATACTACCATTGTACTAATCCCGCACAAAATAATTGATATTAAAAAATTAAACTAAAAAAACATACTATATATTAGCCGAACTACAGGGTCGACGTTTGGCCCATAAACCATAGCTCCCCCTAAGGCTCCGGTAATAGTTACGGCCACCAACCCTGCCAAAGCTAATAATACAACAAAACGGGTTTCAATAACAAACCCAAAGACTTTTACTAAAATTACCCATATTTTCTTTAAAACTTCGGGCTTTAGCCACTCGCCAAAGCGTTCGCGATTAAACCATAAAACCAAATACCCGGCGGCAATAATTCCGTAAATAGCTACAGATGCGTCCGCAAAATTTTCATGCATAGAAACAACTTCACGGAAATTGGTTATTGCCAAAGACACTTCCCCGCTTCTGGCTGCCGCTACGGCAAAGTCTCCGGTATAAAGAGCGGCTAGCGCTCCAAGTCCGCCAATCATTACAAATAAGGCTTTAGCATAAAACCAATATGCTTGTTGAGATACTTTTTTAATCCTCACCAACTCCATTAAGGAATAAACCGTTAAAAGAGCAATAGGAAAATGCACTAATATTGGATGCGGGTTCATATTTAAATTTTAATTTTTTTGTTTTTTAAAAAATATAAAGTCAAAGCCGCTATAACCTTTACCTCAGTTATTTTTTTTGACTCAACCATCTGCAAAACTTTTTTTAATGGGATTTTTTTAACTTCCACAATTCCATCTTCATGTTTTTTATCCAAACCTGTTTGAGTTAAATTGGTAGCAATATAAATATCCGTTTTAGCATCGGAAAAAGAATTGAAATTTTGACTCTCTCCCAATTTCTTCCATGTTTTTGCTACAAGGCCAGTCTCTTCCCATAATTCTCTTTTTGCCGCCTTTAAACTGTTTTGATTGCCCGATCCCCCGCCAGGCAATTCCCAAAAATACATTTTGGTGGGGTATCTAAATAGTTTTACTAAATAGATTTCCTGTTTCTCCGTTATAGCCAGCACCATAACTCCTTGGCTGGGAACCTGCAACCAAGCATAATTACCTGGCTTGCCATCTGGTTTAATTACAGTGTCCAAATGAATCGTGGACCAAGGATCCTTATGTATTACTTTTGATGATAGCTTTTTCCAAATTTTTGGCATATCCGGTAGAATCGTTTTAAAATTATTTTTAAATTACAAACCCGTTTTTTCTGGCGCTTGTAAAGCAGCTCTGCCGGGCATATTGTTATTTTAACATAAAAAAGCAAAATGCCGGGGAGATTTGCAATCTCTCCCCGGCACAAGTTCGTGCGGACAGCAGTCTAATCAAAAGATGGCAATGCGTAGTCGAGCAGGAATACCCCGTCCTGGGTGGTAAGCAGTTTTAGTGGAATAAAAACCCCATCTTCGACAAGGACAACATAGTCCGCGTTATACAGTATTTTGTAAAACGACCGGCTATCGAGCTTGGGAGTCTTGTGCGGCCCTTCTTCAATTATTTCCTCCTTGCTCAGAGCGAGCACGGTCGCAACAGACCCGTTGAACATAACATCACATCTGAAACCGGCATAGAACAGATAAACCCCGCCGGTAGACAGAAGAAATTCGGGAGAGTCTTGCATTTCACTGATTTGCGCGGCAAAGCTTGGAGCGCCTTTGATGGCAAATGCGATACTTTGCGCCTGTCTGTCCATCATAATAATACCCTCTTTCTAAATATTACCCTGTTCCCTTGAAAAGGGCATTCTTAAACACGAAATTAATTTCATGTTCTAGCAAACCATTTTCAAACAAAAAACCCTTGCTCCATAGCAAGGGTGCGAAAATTTGCAGCGCAAATTAACCCTTGCTTAACAAAGGCATCATCATCCAGTAAAACTGTTGTAATTTCGAGGATTTCATAACTATATGCTAATATTATTATATGAATACAAAATCGTCAAATAACGGCTTACTTATAGTAGGCTCTGTAGCTTATGACAGCATTAAGACCCCTTTTGGTAAAATTGACAAAACCTTAGGCGGCAGCGCCTCGTATTTCTCCCTGGCCGCCTCTTATTTCACAACGGCCGCCCTAGTTGCTGTGGTCGGCGAAGACTTTGCCGATGCCGACAAGGATGTTTTGGCAAAAAGAAATGTTAATTTGGAGGGGCTAAAAAAAATACCGGGAAAAACTTTTGCCTGGGGCGGCGAATACAGTTTTGATATGAACACCCGCACTACTCTGTTTACCGAACTAAATGTTTTTGAAAATTTTAAACCCCAACTTTCCGAAACCCAAAGCCAAGCGCAATATGTTTTTTTGGGCAACACGCATCCGGCTTTGCAACTGGAAGTTTTAAACCAAATTTCATCTCCCAAGCTGGTTGGCTTGGATACAATGAACTACTGGATAGAAAAAGCGCTGCCGGATTTAAAAAATGTCTTAGGCAAGGTTGATCTTTTGGTAATTAACGATTCCGAGGCGCGCGAATTAAGCGGCGAGCACAATTTAGTTAAGGCGGTAAAGCAAATTTTATTGTTGCTAAAGCAAAGCCCAAAAACCGCGCTAATTATTAAACGCGGTGAATACGGCTTGTTGTTGTTTGCGGAAAACGAAATTTTTAATTTACCAGGCTACCCGCTGGAAGATGTAATAGACCCAACCGGCGCCGGCGACAGCTTTGCCGGAGGGTTTATGGGTTATTTGGCAAAAATTGATGCGACTAATATGGAAAGCTTAAAACAAGCCTGTGTGGCAGGTTCTGCTTTAGCTTCTTTTTGTGTGGAAAAACTTGGCACCGAGCGTTTGCAAAATCTTACAGAAAACAATATTCAAAAACGGATGAATGACTTTAAAACCCTGACACATTTTGAAATTTAAATAATAGCTACTCAATATAAAATGACCGGCACCGCTGGTCTTTTTATATTGACTTTTTGGCTTAAAAGAGTATTATTTAACCCATATGGCCAAAAACCTTACACAACGCCGGGGCCTACGAGGGCAGCCGGAAACGAGCACGCCCACTGTGTCCAGAAAGCGAGCCGCAATTGCGGCAGCTCGAAAGGCTCGTGGCAGGCACTAATACCAACGCACAGGAGGACTGTGATGAGGGATGTTAAGAAGCCTGACTACTACTGTCAGGGCTTGACCATTGATGAGCCCGTGGAAGCACTCTTTCCACGGCCAACTGAGAAGCAATCCACAACCCAAACCACTCAGGCGACGGTTACCTCCCGACCCGCGTGGGTTGGCGAGGTGATGACAGCTGTCCTTGGGAAAAAATGCAAGCCGCATGACACCAGCCGCTTGTAAAGCGCAACCCGAAAGGGTGGGCCTCTGCAGAGCCCACCCTTTCATCATATCTCCCCTCCCCCATAATTCCCTGCCGCCTGCCTATCGGTAGACAGGGCAGGCTAATTCCTAATTCCTAATTCAGGCCCCACCTTATCCACAATTTGCTAAAATAAAAAACTTTGTTAAAATAAAAATAGAAAACTAAATATTAGTCTTCAAAAAAAACACCCTGTTAGTTTGTCCGGGTGCTTTTGCTTTTTACAGATACATTGCATCTGCGTAATCTGTGAACATCAGCGCATCCGCGATCTATAATTAAATTGCCAAAATTTAAAACGTTAAGTCGGATATTCGGGACCACGGCTAAATTTACAAAAACGCCTTCAACCCCGCATAACGCATTATCGTTTTGGATTCTTGGACGGAAAGGATTTTTGGTATGCCAAAAATTTTTGCCGAGTACATTTGGATGGACGGAAAAAAACCGACCGCCAAACTGCGCTCAAAAACCAAGATTATTAATCAGGTTAAAGACGTTTCGGAAATTCCGGCCTGGGGTTTTGACGGATCTTCCACCGAGCAAGCCGAAGGACACTTTAGCGATTGCGCGCTAAAGCCGGTTTACTATATCCCCGACCCGATTCGCGGGGAACCGAACATTTTAGTTATGTGCGAGGTTATGAATGCCGACGGCACGCCTCACATTACCAACACCCGCCATGTTTTGGCCGGCCTGGTGGAAAAATACAAAGACCAGGAACCATGGTTCGGTTTTGAGCAGGAATACACCCTATATCGCAAAGAATGGCCCGTAGGCTGGCCAAAAGACGGTTTTCCTCACCCACAAGGGAGGTATTACTGCGGCGTTGGCAGCGACGAAGTTTATGGCCGCAAACTGGTAGAGGCCCATATGAGAGACTGCTTAAAAGCCGGAATTGCTATTTCCGGAATTAACGCCGAAGTTATGCCGGCGCAATGGGAGTTTCAGGTTGGAACATTAGGACCGCTGGAAGCTGCCGACCAATTATGGCTAGCCAGATGGATTTTATACCGCCACGGCGAAGACTTTGAAATGTACGCCAAATTAGACCCAAAGCCAATGGCCGGAGACTGGAACGGCGCGGGCGGACACACTAACTATTCCACCAAAGCGATGCGCGAAGAAGGCGGATTGGAAGTAGTTAAGCAGGCTTGTGAAAAATTGGGAAAATTCCACACCCAGCATATGCGCGTTTATGGCGCGGACAACGACAAGCGTTTAACCGGCAAGCACGAAACTTGCAGCTATAAAGAATTCCGCTACGGCGTTTCCGATCGCGGAGCTTCCATTCGCATTCCTATGGCCACCGCAAATGAAGGCAAAGGTTATTTGGAAGACAGAAGGCCGGCTGCTAACTTGGACCCATACCAAATTTGCACCGCGTTAATAGAAACAACTTGCGGGGAAGGTTTTGACCCCGACAAATATCACTGGGAAAACTTTAAATTCCTGTCTTAAACAAAAAATCACCCCGCTCTTTTTGTAAAAGGGCGGGGTGATTTTAAATTTGTTCTTTTCTTTTTGCCAAATTTATTAATGAATATTTATCATTCATTTTGTCATAAACTTTTAACATTTTTCTTCTGCCACGTATTATTTCATTTTTTATATTTTGCTCCTCGGTATTTTCTTCTTTCGCAATATCTTTGACTGAAACCCCCTCTAGATAATGACGTGTAATTATTTTTCTCCTCTTATTTGGAAGGACAGACAACAATCTTTCAATTAATTGGCGGTCCTGTAAAACATCCGCAAAGCTCCTTTTAGCATCAGCAACATCAAAAGAAAAATCGTTGTCAAACCCAGCAGTGTCAATCTTATCATGATCAAAACCTCTAAACTTTGTTTTGGTTTTCCTAATCAAGGTTAAATACTCATGTTTGGCAATCTTAAAAACCCAAGTAGAAAAAGCTGAATCTCCATGAAAAGATTCTCTAAATTTCCAGGCTCTCATTAAAGCGTTCTGATGCGCGTCCTCAGCTAAAGAAAAAAGTTTTTTGTCGCCCAATGTCAAACTCATACAATAGCCTTTTATTTTTTCGTCTAAAATTTTAAGGCTCTCTTCGACGTCTACGTCAAAAGTCTCCGGATTTTTATTTGAGTCAACCGGTAGTTTTATTTTCCCTTCGCTAAATTTCCGCTCTGAAACTTCTTCCTCCCCTTTTTGAGCCTCCCCCTCCATATACCCTGACCCCTGTTCTCTTATCATCTCTATTTTATCCTTCCATAATCATCTTCAAACCTTTCAATGTCATTTTCATCAAAATGGCCGGAAGATGTTTCAATAAATACCAAATCAACTTCGCTTTCGTTTATTACCCGGTGCTTAGTGCCAACGGGAATATTTATGCCGCTACCCGGGACTACAGTACTCTCCTCCCCGTCCAAAATTACCGTTCCCCTGCCTTGCACAAAAGTCCAATGCTCCCCGCGCAGTTTATGGGACTGATAAGAGAGTTTAGCTTTTGGTCTAACCGTAATAATTTTTACGCAGACATCTCCTTGGGGTTTTACCTCAAACTTGGCCAAAATCTCAAATTGTCCCCAGGGGCGCTGTTCTATATAGTTATTGTTCATAAATCTGTATTATTTATAATCCGTAATTACCTACTATAATTATACTAAAGCCTTGAATATTATCAAAATTTCTGTTAAGATTGCTCTAATATTTAAACTTTTTTATGACTCAACCAAAACGAAAAATTGCCGTAGATTTACATGCTCATTTAGGCTCTTCTGTTGCGCCTTCTATTTTGTGGTCCATTGCCCATCGCCAGGGAATTAAATTGCCGGTTAAAGATTACTGGGATTTTCAGGAAATGATCACCATGGACAGAAATCGGAAAAACAATGACCTGGATGATATGCATAATAATTTTTTCCACTGGACGGAATTAATCCAGTCTTCTCCGGAAGCCATTCAGGAATCCGTAAAAAGCGTTATTGGCGGCGGCTATCGTGCATGCAATATTACAGTCCAGGAATTGCGTTTTAACCCAATGTTCCGCAACCGCGGCGGCGAAAGAGATTTAGACCACATTATAACTTCTGCCATTTGGGGTATGGAGCAGGCCATTTTAGAATACCCTCAGGTTAAAGCCGGTTTAATTTTAATGGTGGAAAGATTGCAATCGATGGATCTTGGCGAAATTATTTTCAACAAAGCCATTAAATATTCCAAGCGAGGAGTCATTGGCGTGGATATTGCCGGAGCCGAGAAAAAAACTTTTTCTATGCGGGCTTACAAGCCAATTTTTAACAGAGTCAGAAAGGCCGGCTTAGGCATTACCATCCACACGGGCGAAGCCGGGTCTTTGGAAGAACTTGCCTATGTGGTTAGAGAAATAAAACCCGACCGCATTGGCCACGGAATATTATGCGTGAAAGATAAAAGCATAATGAAGGATATTATAAAACAGGGAATTATTTTGGAAACCTGCCCTACATCCAACTTAAAAAATAATGTGGTTAAAGACTTAAAAGAGCTAAAAAATATTTACAGAACTCTGTTAAAAAACAAAGTCAAATTCACCATAAATACCGATGGCGCGGAAATGTATAGAACCAACATCTTAAAAGAGCATGAGTTACTTTTAACGAATAAAATTTTGACCCAAAAAGAAATCGACAATTGCACAAAAATTGCCCTTGAATCAACTTTTATAAAATAAAAACTTTTCTCTCGCTCTAAGTCACAAATAAAATTCCCATCCCAATTTATTGGATGGGAATTTTATTATAGTTAACCAAACCATCAACAAAATACACTTGTCTAAAACTCTCACATTTGTGAATATTTTAGACAAGTGGTAAAATTGGGGTGATTATATGTCGTATTCGAAATACAAAATTGGAACGACTTTACGAACTGCGGATCCCACAAAAGACCCTATTTTTGATTTAAATAAAGAACAAATTGAACTTATTGGCAACGCAAGTAAAATAATATTGGCTGTTATTGCAGCGGCGGGCATTGCCACTTTAGCAGCAACAGCGCCAAATATTTTTGTAGCACTTGATAAGCTATATAAACTAAAAGGTAAAAAACTAAGCAAGAGGGAGAAAGAGATAAAAACCGCCCACGCTTTCTATTATTTAAAAAAGTCAGGATTAATTAAATTTACTAGGGACAAAAACGGCGTTAGCTTATTTTTAAGCTCCTTAGGGCAAAAGAAAATGGAACAAATAAGCTTTGAGGCTTTATCAGTTTCCAAGCCAAAAAAATGGGATGGCAAATGGTGGCAGGTGGCTGCGGACATTCCAACTAAAGGATACAGGCAGGGTGCAGATGCGCTACGAACCAAACTTAAACAAATGGGCTTTTGCTCGTTGCAAAGGACTTTATGGTTTTATCCTTACGATCCAAGACAACAACTGGAGGTAATAGCTAACCATTACGGGATTGATAAATTTGTCACGGTGATGGAGATAAGCAGAATGGATATTCAAGATGAAAAAGTTTTAAAAAAATACTTTAACCTGCATCACATTCTTTAAAATTAAACTTGTCTAAAACTCTCACATTTGTGAATATTTTAGACAAGTTGGAGGGAGTATGAAAAAAATAATTTTTATTTTTATTTTGGTGGGTTTGGCTGCTGGGTGCCAAAAAACTCCGGCAACAAATGTGCAGAGTAATAACCAAAACGCATCAACTACAACAAATACTCCCGCATCCCCTGCTCCGGCAACCACAGCCAAACTTAGCATGCCAATTGCAAACGGCCTTGGCCGCATAACCAAAAAACCTTTTGGCATTTATATAACTCCACAAAACTCTCCGGTCTCCCCAGAAAAATTTAAAGGCTACCACACCGGCACGGACTTTGAAACCACAGTCGAAGAACAGGATGCCGACGTAGCAATTTCCGCGGCCTGCGACGGCGAACTTTTGCTTAAAAAATACGCCACCGGTTATGGGGGCGTTATGGTTCAATCTTGCGTTCTTAACGGGGAAAATGTTACCGTGCTCTACGGCCATTTAAAGCTAGCCAGCATAACTTTAAAAGTTGGCGATAGCATTGTGGCAGGGCAAAACTTAGGAATTTTAGGCAAAGGTTATTCCACGGAAACCGACGGCGAAAGAAAACATCTTCACCTTTCAATCCACAAAGGCACTGGCGTAGTTTTGCTTGGCTACACCCAAAACAAAGCCGATCTTTCCAGCTGGCTAAATGCGGAGGATTATTTAAAGTAAGGTAACCCAACACTTCGATGTCGGTCTTCCAAATACTAATGTTTGTAATTCTATTTTAAAAACTTTAAAGAATTTTCAATAGATGGATACGGATAAGATGACGCGGCGACAAAACCATTGAGCGAAGCGGAAAATTCAAAAAATCCACCATGTTCAACAAGTATAAAACTAGTAAATGCATCCCCTTCCTCTGAAGTTACTAGAGCTGCTTGGCTGCCGTCGATTTTTTTATATTCAACACCATGTGCAACATCGTTTACAAAACATTTCATCATCGATTCGCACCAAAAGTATCCAGACTGTTCCTTCCAAGCATTAAAATCTTTATAATATTTAACTGTATATCCTGAATTATCAAGCCATGACTGCATGGTTTGATCTTTCGTATACCAGGCAAAACTTTTTTTATTATTTTCATCATAATTTATTTTTGCATCTGCGGGATCAATAAAAATTATATAATTTTTGTCATAAATATCTCCCAACTCCCATTTTTTTGAAAGATTTATTTGAATACCAAGATTATTATTTATATAAACCTTACTTTCTGGGTCTTCCGTATTTAAGAACATACCAACATCATCAGGTGATGTTAATTTTTTTGTTGGCACCTGGGAGCTCACAACAATCTTATACGGACTTTCTATAACTTTAACCGAGGTTTGATTTGAGTCATTCCCCGATTGAACAGACTGTTGATTTTTATTACACCCAGAGGAAACCAAAACTAATAGTAAAAATATTGGGAATATATTTTTCATAAATATTTACTTTTACCTATACTATAACACGAAACCGCTCCTAAAATTATGGTCTAAATTATTAACTTGCCTTCCGGCCGCAAAATTATAACAATAATCACCCCGTCCTGTTATTGACAATTTATTATATTTATGTTATAAACACGACAGGAGGTTCTATGTTTGAGTACGTGCAACTGAAGCATTCGTCGGGGTTCAACCTCGACTGGATGGTCCGCAAGGACGACGCGAATCAGGCCTACATGGGCAGGCGGCCGTTCGAGGAGGCGGGAAACTACACCCGAAAGCTAACAACCTTCGGGTCGTTCATAATCCGCTTTGGGCTTGCGGTAACCCTCTTCGTTGTGGCAGGTGGAACGATCGCCACCTTTTTGCACTAGCTACGTGCCCGATCGGTTGTCAAATAGTTTTCCGCGCAATCGGCCAACTCATTTGCACAACCGATCGGGCGTTGTTTTTTTAATAAAAACAAATCCGATCTTTCCAACTGGCTAAACGCGGAAGATTATTTAAAGTAAAAAGTTAACCCCGCGCAATTGACTGAACGTCTAAAAGCGCGGGGTGAATACACACTGGTCTTTGGTTAGCGGCAAACTACGGTCTGCCGTAACTCTCCGTCCTCCTACGTGGAAGGCTTGGGGCGCGTTAGACCCCAAATCATGGTCAAAACACTCACAGCCAGGATCCCGTGAACCCAAAGCGTCTGGAAGAAGGGAAACCCCGTCCACCAAAGCATGAGCGCACAGAGCCACATAACGAAGATGTAAGCGCTAATCTTAGTCCACTTGGACCAAGAAGAGGCCACCAATTCAGGAGCTGAGACAGCCAGAAAAACAGCCAACACTAAGCCCATTATCTTCATAAATAAAATTATAGAACAAATTTTAAAACTTCGGAAGATTATTTAAAATGAAGTTGATCCTGGATCCGCCTGAGGCGGATGCGAGGTATTGAGGCAACCCACAATAAAATGAATAGGCGCCTCCCCGAAAACGAGGAAGCGCCTATGTTGTAAAATAAATTATTTAACAACCTTTCGCTGTATCAAAACCTTCTCGGCTTTTTGATATTTGTTTAAAGGCCTCATATAGCTATATAGAGAGATAATAAAAAAACACAAAGAAATTAAGCACAAAATAACAATCGCCCCGCTAACTGCGCTACTTGGCTGGCTTACCTCCTGTTTTTTTAGAATAAAGGAGAATATTCCGCCAACAATTAAGAGCACGGGGATGCCAATTACAGCATAAAGGATTGCCCCGACGCCGCTAAACCACCCGGGCGATGCAAAGGAATACCAAGCCAGAGGAATGTAAAAAATTATAAACAAAGGAAAAATTTGCAGATAGGTTTTAATAGTAATCCCTCTTTGATTTACCCACCCAGGCTGATTCACAACCATACTATAAAAAACCCAAGTTAAAACCAGACAAATAAAAAATACAACAAAACTCTTAAAATCATATAGGAAATACGCGGGATTTTTAACTACCAATAAAATCCAAAAAATTGCATAGACCGCAATACCAATTATTGCTGCGTAAGGAAGCCAAAATTTATTTTTATTTTCCATGATTTCAAATTTAACAATTATTTTTTATATGTTTAGTCTTTTTTAAAAAAAGATGCAATACTCATAACAAAAATAACCAGGCCGGCAAATAACAACAATCCTCCAAATATATAGGCTGTTATGGCCGGAATAAACTTAAGCCCATAATAAATACAAATGCCACCCAAAATCAAAAAAATTAAACTAGTGATTAGCAAACCGAGAGAATTCTTCATTTGATAATTTTAATTTATCTACATAGGTTAAATATATAACTTGCTTTATTTAAAGTCAATTTTAAAACCGTCTTTGTAGACGGTTTGGTTTATTGGCTGGGGCGCCAGGGATCGAACCTGGGAATGCAGGCTTCAAAGGCCCGTGCCTTACCGCTTGGCTACGCCCCAATATTAGACAACTATCACATATTATAAAATAAAACGGGAAAAAAGAAAAGACCTTAAATTATGCTATAATAAGCTATATTAAGAGTTTTTAGTTAGGAAGATACCTTTAACCCATGAATAAAGAGATTGGATTCGCTCCAGATTTAGTTAAACTGGTAAAATCTGGGGAGAAAACTAAAACCTATCGTTTAGGAAATAAATACGATTTTCTTAATCCCGGAGACGTTATTCCAACAAAGAATAGCGAGTCCGGGGAAGTTTTTGCAGAACTAAAAATTACAAATAAGGCCTACACGACTTTTAAAGATTTACCACTAAATAACAGCGGTCACGAAATTTACGGAACAAAAGAAGAACAGAGAAATTTATTTGAAAAGTATTATGGTAGAAAAGTTGAAGATGATGAATTCGTAATTGTGCTATCGTTTGAGGTTACAAAACTTTTCTAATTAGACATTATTTATTTCTGGATCCCGGATATTTTTCAGATGCATTCAAAATTCCGGGATGACATATTTATAAAAGCCCGGCTCCAGAATGGGCCGGGCTTTTATTTGGCTTTTTTAAGACCCTTAAAATCGGGGTGTTTCTTTTATGCTTTGAGTGCGGCTTTTAAGGTAATGCGGGCTTGTTCCATTGTGGCATGGAAAGCGTCAAAGGCTTTCCTTACCGCCGCATTGCGCGTCTGTACCAACGCCTTTACCTGCGGACCGTATTTGTCTATGGCCTTGCGGTCAGTGGCAAATTGAGTTCTGGCTGCTTCCACAGAAGTTCTAAATTGAGCCTTAACCATTCCGGCATCCGCATTGGAAGCGCAGGAAGATTGAGCAGTGGAAATTGCAGCGTTAATTGCGGTAATAAATTTAGTTCTGGCGGCTTCTATGCTGGCTTGCCTGCCTGAGAGCGCGGAATTCATTCCGTCCCAATAAGCTTTTATTGCCGCATCAACCGCAGCGCGGCGGGTAGTAACGGCTGCTTCTACAGTTGCCTGAAATTGGATTACTGCCTGTTTGTGGGCTTCGGTTGTGCTGGCATTAGCCATTAATTTGGCATAAATAGCCTGTCTGTCGGCATCGCCGGTGTCACGGGTTTCGCTTAATTTTTCCGCCCTGCTCACCTGGCGTTCCTGCAGCTTTTGTTTATTTTCTCCCTGTTTGTTTTCCAAATTACCGGAACCTTTGGTTAAATTTTCGGTAATTCTGGCGGCGTAAGTATTTAAGTTTGTGCAAAAATTTGCTCCGGCCGGAACTTTGGCGCTAATTTCAGCGCTGGCATTTACTCTTGCGCCAAGAGCGGCAAAAGCAAAATTTGGTAATATACTGGCGGCAACCATTAAGACTGCCACGGCAACTTGTTTATTGCGCATTTGGCACCTCCGTCATTGAATTTAATTCTGAAGAATCGGACGAGGTTAAATCGCTGTCGTCTGTTCCCGCAGCGATATTCTGCTCGCTGGAGGCATGAGCCTCCAACAAGTTTACCGCGTCGTCCGTGTTTTTAACTTTACTTGCGTCTGCGCTTGGCTGGGCCGCAACCTGTTGGTTGCTTTGCGATTGCTCATTTGCGGTTTTATTAACCGGTTGATTTTCCATGCTCTGCTGCGAGGCGCTGTTGCACCCGGCAGCGAGCAGGACTATAAGTCCGGCTGCCGCTAAAACTTTTTTCATTGGTTTTTATGTTAATGATTTAATATTTTATATTATATCAGACTATTTTAATACGCCTATTTCAAACCCGGCTAAAACCTGGGCCGGCTTGGCCTGGCCGCCATGCTGGCCGTTAAAAGCAGCGCTGCCGTCTTTACCGCAAATCTTTAAAATATTTTTATCTCCGCCCGGGTGCTTGTTTATCCACGCGGTTAGATCATAAACCTGTCCGTTAATTGCTGACCAGCACTTCTCCGGAGTATTGGCAGCCTGGACATCGGCCATTGTATAAGTTTTTTGTCCCGATGCGCCTGTGGAAGAAGAAGTTTGGCTGGAGCTTTCGGTTTGGTTAGTATTTGATCCCGTGGAATTGTTGGTTGTTGGCTGAGTGGCGCTGTTGCATCCGGCGGCAAGCAAAAATATTGAAGAAGCTAAAATTATTGTTTTTGCGGTTGGTTTCATAATTTGTTTGTACTCTTAGTTATTAGTTTAATTATTTTATCGTAAATATTTTTGTTAGGCAACTATTTTGTTGGCGGAGTGGAAGAAGCTATGCCGGGGCGAATTTGAATATTCTGCGCCGTTACTGATCCGTCGGAATTGCTGGTGCCGCTGGCCATAATTTCCTGGCCTACGGCAATATCGCTTGCGGTGCCGCTTGTGGTTTTGCCAATGCTGGTGCTGTTGGAATAAAAAATTATTTTTGATCCCGTATCCCCCACCTTAACAGTAATGCTCTTGTCGTCTTTGCTAATTACCTGGCCGGTAATAAACTGTCCGCCCATTCCCTGCCCGCCTGCGCGGCGAGCGCCTGTCGCGCCTTGCTGGAACATCCCGGTGCGGTTTCCCGCGGCAAAATTGCCGCTTTTGAAAGCTGAGGCAACTTTTGCCTGCTGGTATTTTATCCCTCCAAAAAACCCGGCCCCGGCCGCTACAATAACTATAACGGCAACGACGATTATGTGTTTCTTGCTCATATTTAAATCTGTTTAATTATTTTAGTTCCGTTTTACAAACGGAGGTTAGGAGAGGACAAAAGAATTAATTATAAATAAATAATTCTCTCCCCTCCTAGCCCCTGAATGCAAATTAAATTACAATCCGATAAATCACGTCGTTCGCGAACGACAGTGATAAATCGGCGAACTACAATTTTAAAATAGCTTTACTACTCATATCTTAAAGCCTCTATTGGGCTCATCCGCGCGGCTTTACGCGCCGGATAATAGCCAAAAATTATCCCCACGCCCGCGGAGACGCTAAAAGCCAATAAAATGGAATTTAAAGACACTGAGGCCGCGACAATATTAAAATACGAAACAATAAACGAAATTAGCCACCCTAAAAACACGCCAATAGCTCCGCCAAAAAAAGTAAGCAGCACGGCTTCGGCTAAAAACTGGGCATTAATATTTTTGCTGCGCGCGCCAATAGCTTTGCGCAAACCAATTTCCCTGGTGCGTTCGGTGACAGTAGTAAGCATCATATTCATAATGCCAATGCCGCCGACCACTAAAGAAATTCCGGCCACCGCGGCAAGCAGCTGCGTTAATACGCCGGTAACGGAAGACGCGGTTGAGACAATGTCGGACTGGTTTAAAATGCGAAAATCCGCGGTGCCGCCTTCGGCAATTTTGTGGCGCTGCATCAAGAGTGCGGTGGCGTCTGTTTGCACCTGAGTCATAACTTCCGCGTTTTCCGCCTGTACGCTAATAGTTCCCAAATTTTCATTGCCAATAAAATATCTTTGCGCCGTTGTAAGCGGAATGTAAATATTGTTGTCCGGATTATTAAAGCCGGTGCCGCCTTTAGTTAAAGTTATGCCGATTACGGTAAACGGCACGCCTTTAATGGTAATAGTTTGGCCCACAACATTTTCCGCATTCTCGCCGAACAAATCATCCCGCACAGTAGGGCCAATTACCGCGACCTTGGCATAATTAGTAACCTGCGAGTCGGCAAAAAACGAACCGCTCTCGACGCTTAAATTATGCACCGGCAAATAAACCGGCTTCACTCCAAGGACGCTGGTATTAGTGTTGTTGCCTTTGGCAACAATTTGATATCGTCCGCTGGTTTCCGGCGAAACGTATTTTATTCCGGAAATATTTTTTGCAATTGCGTCGGCGTCCCCTGCTGTTAAACTTTGCGCGCTGCCCTGCCCGCTGCTTACGGTAGAGCCAAAAGTGCGCTGAGCTCCGGGAGAGATGGTAAGCAAATTGGCTCCCAAGGCCTGAATGTTTGCGGCAATGGAATTTTGCGCGCCGGCGCCTATTGCCACAAGCGCAATAACCGAAGCAATGCCAATAACAATGCCGAGCATAGTTAGGCCGGAACGGGTTTTGTTGGCGGTTACCGCGGATAGCGTTTCTTCTAATAGGTCAGATGTGCGCATAAAATAATTAAATAAAATTGATCGGAATTAACTAAAATTTAAAATGCAGAGCGCAATGCGAAATTACGAATTAAAATGCAAATTATGCGAACAGTGTGAAAATGAAGCAAAGCGAATTATACGAACACTGGGTTGTTAATTCAATATTATCTGATGATGATTAGTTTCGTCGCTTAAAATATTGCCGTCTTTAATATGGATTATTCTTTTAGCATGCGATGCCACATCGTGCTCGTGGGTAATTAAAATAATGGTGCGCCCCTGGCTGTTTAATTCCTGAAATGTTTTTAAAACAATTTCCCCGGTTTTAGTGTCTAAATTCCCGGTTGGCTCATCCGCCAAAATTATAGCCGGATCATTAACCAGCGCCCGCGCAATTGCCACGCGCTGCATTTGCCCGCCGGAAAGCTGGTTAGACAAATGGTAGAAGCGGGATTCGTCTAAACCGGCATGGAGCAAAGCTGTTTTAGCTTTTTTTTCGCGTTCCGGTTTTGGCATTTCGGCATAAACCAAAGGCAAAGCCACATTGCGCAGCACAGTGGCGCGCGGCAGCAAATTAAAAGCCTGGAATACAAAACCAATTTTTTCTTTGCGAATGTCGGCTAGTTCGTCGTCATTTAATTTAGACACGTCTTTGCCGTCTAAAATATAGCTTCCGGAAGTTGGCGTATCTAGCGCGCCCAAAATATGCATTAAAGTGGATTTGCCGCTGCCGGAAGGGCCCATAATCGCCACAAACTCGCCGCTCTTAATGGAAAAAGAAACTCCTTTAAGCACCTGAGTTTCTTCGCCCCCGGTGGTATAAGATTTTGTTATGCTTGAACACTCTATCATTTAAAATCCTCCCGGCGGTCCGCCTTGTATTACTGTCGCTCCGCTCCCGCTAGTTGTTCTGGCGGATGTGCTGCCGGTTGTAGTAGTGCGGGCGCGATTGCCACCGAGCAAGCTCTGCAAAAGATTAGTGCCTGAAGTTTTAGTTGCGGCTGTCCCGGTTATAGTTTGCGTAACCACTTCGTCCCCTTCTGCTATGTCCCCAGAAATTTCCGTGTCCGTGTCATTGGAAGAACCCGCCGTGACAGTTTTTTGCACCGGCTGCCCGTTGCTTAGCACTTGCACATAAGAACTTCCGTTGCTGGTTTTTACCGCAGCCGAAGGCACCATTAACACATCTTGCTTAACGTCCGTAATAATAGAAGCCGAAACGCTCATGCCGGGCTTTATCCTCGCGTCTTGGGTATCAAATAAAATTACCACGGAAAAATTAACCACGTTCTGGGAAACTGTGCCAATATTATCCACATCTTCCACCACTCCGGTTATGGTTAAATCCGGCACGGAAGAAAATGTAAGCACGGCTTTTTGGCCAACTTTAACCTTGGCGGCATCAACCTCATTAAAAGAAACTTTTGCGACTTGTTGTTTGGTAATAATAGTTAAAATTGTTGTTCCGGCATTGGCTTCATCGCCGGCGCTTACGGTAAGCGAGGCAATAACTCCGTCAAAGGGAGCCTTAATAATTGTTTTGTTATAAGCGGTGCGCGCGTTTTCCAGTTGGGCTTTGGCCGAAGTAATTTGCGCCTTGGCCGAAGAAATATCCGCGTTAGATGCCGCTGCCAGCAAATTATCCATTTGTAGATTTGCCTTGTCTAAAGAATTTTGCGCCGAGTCGATGGAATTCTGCGCTTTTTGCACAGCCTGTTTTTGGTTGCGCACGGCGGAATTATAAGCATCAAGGCTAGTGGAATAATTGTCGGCAGTTTTGTTTGGCACGTCTATTGTCCAAGTAGTAGAACCGGAAATAGTTCCGCTTGTCCCAAAAGTAATATACAAACCATTGCCCAAAGATTGTTTCTGTCCGCGATTAATTACCCCGCTGCCCGTGCCGAGCCCGCTGGACTGATAATGCGTGCCGTCGCCGGCCACAAAAGTGCTAATGGTATATTTTCCCTGGGCTGTTCCAGAATAGTTGCCGCTTAAAGTAATGGGAATGCTGCTTAAATTATCGCTTGGGGTTGTTTCTAATCCCGAGTTTAAATAACTATTTAAAGCGCTGTCCACATTTTGCTGCTGCTCTTCCACTGTGTCGTTGTAGTCCTGCTTGGCCTGGTCTAAAGCTTGCTGGGCGGACTTAACCGCTAATTTCTGCGTTTCAATTTCATTGCTGGTCGCGCCCTCAATTAATTTTTCATAGGAAGCCTGCGCCTGCTCCAACGAAGCCTGAGCCTTGGCTACGTCGTTAGCCGCGGACTGTTGGTCTATTATGGCCAGGACGTCGCCAGCTTTAACCTGCTGGTTTTCTTTTACCCGAACCGAAGTAATGGTGCCGTCTGTTTGCGGCTTAATTTCCAGCTGGTTAGAAGCTTCCACCTGTCCGGACGAACTTACGGAAACCGTTAAGGTTCCCTTAGTTACCGGCGAAGTTACATAACTTACGGAGGCAGATGCGCCGGAAACTTTTTTATAAATTAAGTATCCGCCAATTAAAACAACAATAATAATGCCGCCTATGGCAAACTTATTTTTTATAATTTTTTTTAAATATTCCATTGGTTATTGGTTAAAATTTATCTGCGGCTGATTTTGCATTGGCGGCCCCGGAGGGTTGTCTGTGTCAAAAATTCTCACCAGCTTTGCAAAAATTGAACCGTCGTTATTTGGCTGGCCAATAACCACCAAACCGTCGTCCACCTTTACGTCCGCCAGGGAAATATTTTCACGGCCGCGACGAATGGTTGTGCTGTTAGATATTTGAATAATTTTTTCCGTATTATCAATACCTTTAATAACCAAATCCTGCCCGTCAATTTTAATTACTTCGCCGGCTACGCCATGCCCGCCAATAAACCCCAGCCCCTCCAACTCTCCCAGCGGGCCCCGGGCCGGCATGCCAAAATTTCGGCGATAATTGTCGCCCCAGCCATAAGCAAATGTGGCTTTTCTTACGCCGACAAAAACGCCAAGCTGAAAAACCAAAAGCATAACCACCAAAGAGCCTAATACGGCTAATAATAATTTAATTTTTTTTGAATGTAATAGCTCGTCCATAAAAATTATTGATGCGTTAATTTATGAATGCTGCGAATGCCTTTAAAGCAATCGGCAATGGCGGCGGCGCAAAAACTGGAAAAAAATAAAATCACTAAGAATCCCGCCACCGCCAAAGCCGGGAAAGATTCGAGCAAGGTTAAGGCAAAGTCCTGCCAATATCTGCCGATGTTGCCTAAGTCGGAAAAAATTAAAGAAAAGTATTGGCCAAAACCGGTGTAGGCCATTTGGGTTTTAAAATAAATCCAGGCCGGAATAACCAGCGCCAAGTTCAACAAAAAAAATAGCCCTGTGGAATAAAGCTTCTTTTTTAAAACCAGCAGTTCCTGTTCCCGGCTTATTCTTAACATAACTTTGTTAAAAAGCTCATCGGAAGGCTGGATAAATTCGGTTTGAGGGCTTAATTTATGCATAGTTTCCAAATATATACGAAAAAAGAACGCACTTTGGTGCATTCTTTCTTCTAAAGGGGTGTGTAAGGCCAAACGGCCTTAACGTAAAATTATACGAATAAAATTATTTTTTTGGTGCAGCTCCCGGCCAAATTTCTTTTAGCTTGGCAACGGCCCGGCGATAGCGGCTCTTTACGGTGTTAATTGACTCCTTGGATCTCTCTGATATTTCGCGAAAATTTAATTCTTCAATATGATACTGGCTAATAATTTCCGAATATTTTGGCGAAAGCTCTTTTAATGCGGAAGCTAGACTTTCACCCAGCAAAGAGCGGTCGGTGAGAATTTGCGGCTGCGGCGAGCTGTCAGCAAGTCCTTGTGTCAACCAAGAGTCGCCTTGCTCATTTTCAAATTCTGAAAAAGGAATTGCGGATTTTTTCTTAAACAAATCAAAAGCGGTATTTTTAGCAATTTGATATAGCCACGGGCGGAACTCTTTTTCCGCGTCGTACTTGTCCAGATGTTTCCAAACTTTAACAAAAACTTCCTGGGTTATGTCTTCCGCGTCATCACGGTTTTTGGAGTAAGTAAAAACAAAAGAATAAACCAACTTTAAATACCGCGCAACCAAAGTCTCCAAAGCATCGCTGTTGCCTTTTTTTGCCAAGCTTACAAGTTGTTTATCATCTAAATTTTGCATACTTAATTATAAGCACAAAAAATAAAATCTTCCAAGCTTTTTTGCCGTTCTTGCCTTAATAAAGCCAAAAGAAATTACTTTAAAGTTCCTATAAAATAACCGGATAAAACACTTTCGGGCTTGGTCTGTCCGCCGTGCTGCGCCATAAATAAAGACGTGCCGTCTTTGCCGCACAACTGCAAAATTGCAGACTCCCCGCCCGGATGTTTGCTGATCCAAGATGTTAAATTGTAAACTTTGCCGTTAATTGCCGTCCAGCATTTAGCTGAAGTTTTTGCCAAAGCAACTTGGGCAAGAGTGTAGCTTGCTGCGGTAGTGGTGGCTGGAGTTGAAGTAGCCGGAGCAGTTACTACCGGCTGACTGTTGGACTTATTATCATCATCGTCATTTTCATCTTCGCCATCCTCGCGTTCAAACCGTACAGGCGGCCTAATTACTTCCCGCTTGCGAATTATTTTGCTGCCTGAATCCAGATTCAACCGGCTGCGGATAGTGGTAGTGGCGGGCCAAAAATTATTTTTTTGCTGGTCATCTTCGCTGTCCTCTTTGCCCCAAATTTTTAAATTTTGGGACTTAGCATCTGTTTGTAATTTTATAATGTTTTGCAGCAACTCTGCGGCTGCTTTGCTGTTGCCTTTAGCCTGCTGTTTTTCCTGCACTTGCTTTAACGCTTCAATTGCCTGCTTAACTTCGGTTTCCGCTTCGGCTCTGGCCTGTACCCTTACGTTAACTTCTTTTTTATCGTCGTCTTTGCCCGGGTTGTCTTTTACGCTAGGCTTGCTGCTGGTGGCCGCGAACACCGCGTCCAATTGGCGCAATTCTTTTAACCTTTCCCCGGCAAACTCCGCCTGCAAATTAACCTTGGCGCTTTCGCTAAAAGTAAAGCCTAATTTAGCTTTTTCCGTTGCCAGCTTTACCGGATACAATAAATCGCCCGGCTTAGCTGAGGTGGAAGCAAAAGCTGTGCCGCCAACTAAAGAAAATCCCAACAAAAAACTTACCGCATAACGGACAATTTTCTGGCGGCTATAGCGCCAGGAAAAATTATGTTTTGCGGCCGGCTGCGGCTTGGCAATGGCAACTAAAACTTTATTTTTTAAAGAAAGCAGTTCGCTGTCACTTAATATATCACGCCGGTTGTCGGCAGATTTTAAAAATGTAATAACCTTATTTAATTTATCTTTATTCATTGCTGTGTTGTTCTCGAAATTATCCCCTCCACTTTTTTTAAAGCCCGATGTTGCAAAAGTCTTATTGCCAACTGGCTCTTGCTTAAAATATGCGCAGTCTCTTTAATTGTTAAATCCTGGAGAAACCTTAGTTCCAGAACCTGCCGGTAAATTGGCGACAGATCTTCAAAAGCCGCCAGCACTGTGGACATTTCCGACCTGAATTCCATATCTTTTTGCGGCGAAGAGCTGGAAGATATATCCTGATGGTCGTCTATGTTTAAAATTTCCGGGGTCCGGTATTTTTTCCGGAAATGGTCATTTACAGTATTGCTCGCTACCCGATAAAGCCAGGCGTTAAAGTTCAGCCCCTCAAGCTTTAAGGCAGCTATTCCTTTATAGGCTTTAATAAATACTTCCTGCAAAATATCCTCCGCCTGTTCCTTATTTTGCACTTTTAGGCGGATATATTTAAAGATTCGCTGGGCAAATATGTCATAAACTTGCCCAAAAGCCTCGGAATCGCCTTGTTGTACGCGCTTTATTAAGTCGTTAATATCCATAAAGCTCTGTTCTTAATATCGTAAAATCGTTGATTTTGTTTCAGAATGCTATAATTAAGTAAATAGCTAACGTATAAAAAGCTTAGTTTAAAATTTAAATTAAAGCAACTTAATATTCCACAGATGGATAAAGACAAAAAATTAGAAAAACAAATAAACGAATTTCAGTCCCTGGGCAAAGAGAACCCAAAAATTGACGTGGGCATGCTAATGCTTAACGCCCTGCAAAGCCAAAAGCAAAATGAAGTGCCGGCAAAAACCAAACGCTGGGCTTATTTAATATCCATTGGCGCGCCTCCTTTTGGAATTTTGTTTGCCGTAAAATATTTTTTCAGCGATGAGGACGATGCCAGGCAGGTGGCCTGGTCCTGCGTAGTTTTAACCGTCTTAGCCCTGCTAATGTGGTGGGTCTTTGCCAAACTGCTTTTTTCCGGAAGCGGCACAAGCTTGCAGCAAGTTGAGCAAATTAAACCTTCCGACATAATGCAATTAACTCAATAATAAAAACATCCCGCCCAAAACAATTCAAAGGGCGGGATGTTTTTTTGCTATTTGCCAACGGTTCTGGTTGGCGCAATATGATAGTAATTTAAAATAAACTGGGCTATTTCTCCCCAGGCCGGCGCCGCGGTAACTTCCGCGTATTTAACGTCGCGCGGATGGTTAATTCTAACCAGCATTAAAAACTGGGGATCTTCCACCGGGCCATAACCCAAAAAAGTTCCAATGTTGTTGTTTTCCTCGTAACCCTTGCCGTCTTTGCGCGCAACCTGGGCGGTACCGGTTTTTCCCGCAATGTAATACCCGGGCACTCCGGCTTTTTTACCGTGGCCGTTTTCCACCACGGAAACCAGCATGGCCGAAACCATGTTGGCGGTTTTGTCGGAAATCACCTGCTTAACCACTTGCGGTTTGGTGTTTTCCACTTTACCGTCCGGATAAATTTTGCTTTGCACTAAATAAGGCTTCATCATTTTCCCGTTATTAGCCAGCGCCGTAAAAGCCTGCACCATTTGAATTGGCGTAGCGGTAATGCCCTGCCCAAAACTCGCAGTGTCATAGTTAATGGCAATATTGGCTTTTAAGTTATCCAAATTCCCTTTGGTTTCCGGCAGCTCAATTCCGGTTGCCTGGCCTAAACCAAAATTTTTCAAATATTCATAAAATTTCTGGTTGCCAATCTGTTCCTTGGCAAAAACAGCTCCGGTATTTATGGACTCGTCCAAAACCTGGGTCATATTCTGCAGGCCATATACTTTATTGTCCGCGTTTTTAATAATTTTTCCGTCGGACTCCACAACTTGTCCGGTATCCACATAAGTTGTATCCGGAGTTACCTTGCCTTCGTTAATGGCCGCAGCCATAGTTAACGGTTTAAAAATAGAACCCGGCTCATAGTTGCCGGTTACGGCGTCGTTGGTAAAATCTTTTGGATTTTCCACTTTATTATAAAGGTTCGGGTCAAAATCCGGATAATTGGCAATGGCTAGCACGCTGCCTGTTTTTGGGTTTACCACAATAACCGTGCCGCTGTCCGCCCCGTTTTTACTTACGGTATCTTTTAATACATTTTCCACCTGGAACTGAATATTTTTATCCACAGTTAAAATTAAATCCACCCCATCCTGCTCGGGACGGTTTTCTTTATTGGAACCGAAAATCAATGCTCCGCTGCTGTCTTTTTCCGCAATTAATTCTCCGGCAGTGCCGGCCAGGTCGCTGTCAAAATATCTTTCCAGCCCATACAAGCCCGATTTAGCGCTCCCCTTGTATCCGACAAAGCCTAAAGTTTGGCTCAGTAAATTTTTTTCCGGATAGAATCTGGTGTCTTCGGAGTCAAAATATATTCCGGGTAAAGCCAGGTCTTTAATTTTTTGCTGTTGCTCTTCCGTAAGCTGTTTTTTTAGCGGGACATACTTTTTATCTTTTTGCGTAATTTTTGCCAGGACTTCTTTGCTGTCTAAATCCAAAACGCTCGCCAACCCGGCGGCGGCCAATTCCGGATTTGCTATATCCTGCGGCACCGCATAAACTAAATAGCTTTTTAAATTAGCGGCCACGGTTACGGTATTTACGGAAAATTTATCAGCCAACTTTATTTCCCCGCGGCTAGGCAAAAGTTTTCGGTATATGCCGTGCTGCGCCGCCGCTTCTTCCCGCGCCGCTTGTCCGTTAATAATTTGCAGGCTGAATAAGCGGCCCACGATTAAAACTAAAAATAACAATAAAAAAGCAGTTAAAAAACCGCTTCTTTGATTAAATAAATTTTTTGGGACTTTTCCTACCATGCCTAAATATTATCTTTGCGTTAATTGGGTAGTTTGAATGAATTTCGGCGTGCCAGCCGGAACAAAATTACTGCTTAAAAAGTCGTTTTGAATGGTAACCATGGAAGAAATTTCAGCAATCTTTACATTCAGTTTTTTATTGGCTTCATTTAACACTGAGAGCTTGGTTTGATTTTGTTTTATTTCATAACCTGCGGAGGCATATTTATTAACCCCATAAATATAGCTAAACAGCAGCATACCGTTAATGGCTAGCAAGCTTAAAGCCAGCAAGAATCTTAAATTGCTAACTTCTCTGCTTTTTGATTTTGAGGCTAAGGATTTGTTTCTGGCAAAAACCGGGGCAAAAATATTGTCGAGAGCTAAAACTTTTTCCATAAATTTATGTTTTGATTTTGATTAATTTTGAATTTTTATTTTTGTTTCCGCTTAAGCGGTCTTTGTAATCTTTAAATTTTAAATCCTTCAATCTTTGAATCTCTAATAATCTTTAAATCTTTTGAATGGCTCTTAACTTGGCCGGTTTGGCCCGAGGATTCTTTTGAAGTTCTTCTTCTCCGGCTAAAACTATTTTCTTGGTTAAAATTTTTCCTTTTGGGTTTTTCCCGCAAATACACTGGGGAAATTCCGGCGGACAAACACAGCCCTTAGTTAACCCCACAAAAAACTGTTTTACTATGCGGTCTTCAAGGGAGTGAAAGCTTACTACCACCAGCCGGCCCCCGGGCTTTAACAGGTCAAAGGCTTTGGGTAAAAATTCTTCTAAGTTCCTGAGTTCGTGATTCACTTCTATTCTTAATGCCTGGAAAATTCTTCTGGCGCTGTCGTCGGCCTTATGTTTTACCGGCTTGGGCAACGCTTCCTCAATTAATTTATATAAATCTTCGGTATGTTTTAATGGCTGATTCTTGATTCTTGCTTCAAGTATTTTTCTAACAATTTGCCTGCTAAACTTTTCTTCGCCGTAATCATTAAAAATTCTTTCCAGATCTTTTTGGCCGTAACTTTGTAAAATAAATTTGGCGTCTAGATCCTGGCTTTGGTCAAACCTCATATCCAGCGGCTGATTGGTTTGAAAACTAATGCCTCTGTGTTCCAGTTCGTAAGATGAAAGCCCTAAGTCTGCCACTATGCCGTCCGGCGCCGGAAACTCGTGATGTTCAATAATTTTATCTATATCCTGGAAATTTCCTTTATGCAGTGTTATGTTTTTGTCATTGTGTTTTTTTAACTTGGGATTTGTTTGGAAATTAGAAATTAAAAATTGAAAATTCTTTATAGCATCTCCGTCTAAATCTATGGAAAGCACTTTTCCTTCCGGCGCTACAAGATTTGCTATGGCCGCTGTGTATCCTCCTCCGCCTAAAGTGGCATCAACAAAATTCTGTCCTTCATTGGGCTGTAAGTACTCCAAAACTTCCTTTAATAAAACCGGAATGTGCTGATATTCTGTCATTAATCCTATATGCTAAATTCTAAATGCTATATGCTAATTTCCTAGACTCCCAGGCTCCCCAACTGTTCAGCAATTTGGTTGCTGGCGGCTTCAGTTTGCGCCTTATATGCGGACCATAATTCTTCGCTCCAAACCTCAATACGGTTATAGAGGCCCGCAACCACAACTTTCTTATTTATTTTGGCGAATTCTTTCAGGTAGCCTGGCAAAATTATTCTGCCTTGTTTGTCTATGTCGCAGTCCATTGCTCCGGCCAGCATATGGCGGGAAAAAGCGCGGGTAGAGGCGGTAGCAATTGGGAGACTAGCCAACTTTTCCCCAAGCTTTTTCCATTCACCTATCGGGTACAAAAACAAGGAACTGTCTAAACCTCTGGTAACAACAATTTTTGACTTTAATTCGGCACGAAATTTAACGGGAATAGAAATTCTGCCTTTCTCGTCTAAAGTTGCTTGATATTCACCGATAAACATAAATCTACAGAAATAATTATTGCACTACGGAAACCTACGGAATTAAAGTGTTTGCTTCTGTAGGATTCTGTAGTGTTCCCACTGTAGTATTTGTCCACAGAACTTACCACTTATTCCCACTTTCAACCACTTTTTACCATTACTTCTTTATTTTACTCCACTTAAACCCATAGGTCAAAGGTTCAAATATTTAGCAAATACCAAAAAGACCTCTTACTTAAGAGGTCTTTTTGGTATACTGAGCTTATTTTGTTTCTATGAGTTTAAGCTATCCACAAATTTATTTTAAAAAACTCCCCCACCCCAAAATTTCCATTATTGCAACATAAAAACTGATTTCTGACAAAATTACTGAATAAACAGATCTTTCATAAATACTTTGCCTACTTTTTATATGTTAAGTAGTGCAAAAGAAACCTGCAACCTTTTTGTTAAACGACATGGTAAATCATATTTGCCACATATACTCTTTGAGACCTTGGCATAATTTATGCATAAAAAATATTTATTTATAAATTAATGACTCCTGACCCCTTTATTTCATTTATGGCTTTATTTTATTTAATCTAAAGCAGGCTCAATGTATGGCTCAACAAATAATTTTTGCTTTTTTGCAAAAATAATAGACTCAGAGGACTCTTTTAATACACCGATATAAACATAGTAATCACCGCCAAAATCTAAATAACAGCCATTTTTATTTTTGAATTTACACCAAAGCAGCCCCCGTAACACAAGCTTTAACAGTTCTTTTAAATCTGCGAGCTTATATACCTGATTCTTTTTTACAACTTTATTTCTATATTTTATCTTTTTAAAATTTTGAATTTTTTCGACTCTCATTGACAATATTTCATTTCCGCTCAAAAAAGAAAGAATTGTTTGTATATAAGAATTTTCAACTTTCAAGTATTGTTTTAGGGTAAAAATTTTTCCATTAATTTTTTTCCCAATATCCGAGAAATCAGTCCAGTCATCTTTCAAATAAATGCCATTTTTATTGCGATTTTTTGGGTTATATTTTGTTATTCGATAAGTATACATATTATTTTCCAACTGGTTTT
>JACRDK010000019.1 GCA_016218585.1 Candidatus Doudnabacteria bacterium | reverse complement strand
TTCCGCAAGATAGAGGAGGGAGAGTGGTTTTATAAGATTTTATTGGTGGCTATTCCCGTAATTATTGTTTTGACGCTCATCGCGGCGGTCTTGCCGGCGCTGATGTTGGAAACGGGAAAAGACGGATATTTTGTTGAAGAGACCGCTGTTACCGCGGTTCCGGACGAAAAGCTTTTGGAGGTAAAAGATGAACCGGAACAGCCTTCGTTGGCGCAACAGGCGCAGGACACATCAACCGCTCCGCAATTGCCGGTTGAATCCTCGCGGGCGGAAACGGATAAAAATAACATTAATTTAAATATCTTAAACGGCAATGGTATTAGCGGCGCCGGCCGCGGGCTGGCTCAAAAGTTAAAAGCTGAAGGGTATAATGTGGCTGCGGTTGGCAATGCCGATCATTACGGCTATGAGAAAACAATTATCCGTTATGAAGGTCCGCATCGGCCGGAAGCCGAAGCGTTACAAGAATTATTGCGGAAGTTAAAGTATAATACGGTTTTGGAAATCAAACCTCAGACCGGAGAAGGGATCAATATTGAGATTGTGCTTGGAGCTTCTTAACTTACTAAAATATGTCTTCCTCGTTCCCCAAAAAATATCCTTGCCGCCATACGAAATTCAAGGCGGAATATATCCCTTTGGCGGTTCATCAATTGCGCGACCATCTTGCGTCAATGAAATGGCTGATAGAAATTCTTATAGAAGAGGAAGCGGGTAAATTAAATAAAGACCAAAAAGGATTAGTAAAAGCGGTGTACGAGTCCAATAAAGGAATGATAGATTTGGTGAATAATTTATTAAATGTTTTTAAAATTGAAAACGGCAAAATGGCGGTTAAGCCGGAATTGACGGATTTGGTAGAGTTAAGCAAACGGGTTATTAAGCAAATTAAGCCGTTGACCGAGCAAAAAAAACAAAAATTCGCGTTTAAGGCGGATGGGCCGCTTTTGCCGGTAAAAACGGATCCGGTTTTAATAAAACACGTAATTCAAAATGTTTTATCCAACGCGGTTCAATATACCCGGCCAAAAGGCAGAATTCATTTTTCGTTAAATTTGTCGGACAACAATATCTTGTTCACAATTAAGGATAACGGATGCGGCATACCGCGCAAGCAGCAACAATCTGTTTTTAAAAAATTTTTCCGCGCCGACAATGCCGTAAAGATAAAAGCCGAAGGCAACGGCTTGGGGCTGTACATCGCCAAGAGAATCATAAAATTATTGCGCGGCAGGATATGGTTTGAATCCGTGGAGAATAAAGGGAGCGCGTTTTATTTTACTTTACCATTAAAACGTGAAACGTGAAACGTGAAACTTGTTTTAAATTCATACTTCAAGCTTTAATTTAAGTTTTAAGTTTCAAGTTTCAGGTTTCAGATTTTAAGTTTCAAGTTTTAAGTTTCAGGTTTCAAGTTTCAAGTTTTTAAACATTTATGCCTTCCTCTAAAACCGATAAAATTAAAATCCTCCTCGCCGAAGATGACCGCTTTTTAATTAAGGTTCTCCGGCTTAAACTGATTAAAGCCGGTTTTGAAGTCCTTTCGGCTGTGGACGGAGAAGAGGCGGCGCAAAAAATATTAGCCGAAAAGCCGGATTTGGTATTGTTGGACATCATTATGCCCAAGAAAAACGGTTTTGAAGTGTTGGCCGAATTAAGAAACAATCCGGATGTTAAAGATATTCCGGTCATTATTTTATCCAACCTTGGACAGGATAAAGACGTTGAGCAGGGCAAAAAACTGGGGGCTACCGATTATTTGATAAAAACAGACCTTTCTTTGGAGGAAGTGGTGGAGAAGGTGAATAAGTATGTATAAGTCTATAAAGTCATAAAGTCTATAAAGTCATAAAGTATGCCTTACTTCCAACAACTAAAAGAATATCTTACGGCCTTGGAACTTCTTACCTCCGGGCAGTTTGACGATCTGCAAAAAAGGGCTGAACAACAAAAATTGGAAATAGAAGAGATATTGGTTAATGAGGGCGTTATATCCGACGAGCGGATAGGCCAGCTTAAAGCCGATATTCTGAAATATAAATTCGTTAATTTAAGAAAAGAGTCTATTCCGAACGAAGTGTTGAATTTAATTCCGGAAAAAGTGGCAAGGCAGCAGCGGGTTATCGCTTTTGAACGCGGTCCGGAGGGCGTGAAATTAGCAATGGTTACCCCTTCCGATTTGGAGGTGGCAACATTGATGCAAAAAAAAATCGGCGAAAAAATAATTGTATATATGGCAACCCCGCGGGATATTAAAAACGCGTTAGAGGAGCATTACCGCAGAAACATTCAGGAAGAGTTTGAGGGGCTTATCAATCATCATGTAAACGCGGCCGTGGAGGGAGAGTCGCGAGCCGGCGAATTGCCCGTTATCCGCATTGTTGATACTTTAATAGAGTATGCTTATAACAGCGGGGCTTCGGATATTCATATTGAGCCGCAGGAAGACAATGTAATCGCGAGGTTCAGGATTGACGGCATTTTACATGATGTTATTAGGCTGCCTCTAAAGCTGCATAATTTGCTTGTTACCCGCATTAAAGTATTGGCAAGACTGCGAACGGATGAACATTTTAGCGCCCAGGACGGAAAAGTGAAATACGCGGTCGGCAAGGAGAAAATGGATTTGCGCGTTTCCATATTGCCGATAAGCAACGGCGAAAAAGTGGTTATGCGTATTTTAGCGGAGCAGGGCAAGTCTCTTACTTTGGAATCATTGGGGCTTACGGAAGGAAATTTAAATAAAGTTAAAGATGGATTTCAAAGAACGCACGGCATTACATTGGCAACCGGGCCAACCGGTTCCGGAAAAACCACCACTCTTTACGCGATTTTGAAAATTTTAAACACCCGTGATGTGAATATCGCGACCATTGAAGATCCGATTGAATATACCATTTCCGGAATTAACCAGATTCAGGTGAACCCTAAAACCAATTTAACTTTTGCCGAAGGACTTAAATCCATTATGCGCCAGGACCCCAACATTATTATGGTGGGAGAAATAAGGGACAATGAGACGGCCGGGATGGCCATTAATTCCGCTATGACAGGCCACTTGGTGCTGTCAACCATCCATACCAACGACGCGGCAACCACCCTCCCCCGGCTGTTAAATATGGAGATGGAGCCTTTTTTGATTGCTTCCAGCGTTAATGTAATCATCGCTCAACGGTTGGTGCGCAAAATTTGCTTGAGCTGCGTTGAAAGCCATCGCGTCAAAACGGAAGAAATAAAAAAAGACATCCCGGAGGATATGTTTAATAAATATCTTGGTTCCAGACAAGAAGTGACCGTCTACCAAGGCAAAGGATGCGCGGTTTGCTCGCAAATCGGCTACAAAGGGAGGATAGGAATTTTTGAAGTATTGGAAGTGGACGATACAATCCGCCGGTTAATTACGGAGCGAGCCAACGCTTCGGATATAAAAAAACAGGCGATTAAAAACGGTATGACCACTATGTTTGAAGACGGATTGCAAAAAGTGTTAAACGGCTTGACTTCTTTGGAAGAGGTGTTGAGGGTGATGAGGGAATAGTTAAAAGTTTAAAGTGAAAAGTTAAAAGTTGTTTTTAAGCCATATTATTCGCGTTTATTTGTATTTCTACTTATTGCCTTGCTGACGGGCGGGGAAAACTTGAAACTTTTAACTTTAACTTTTAATTTTTCACTTTAAACTTTAAACTTTTTATTCC
>JACRDK010000002.1 GCA_016218585.1 Candidatus Doudnabacteria bacterium | reverse complement strand
ATCTTCAATCTTCAATCTTCAATCTTCAATCTTCAATCTTCAATCTTCAATCTTCAATCTTCAATCTTCAATCTTCAATCTTCAATCTTCAATCTTCAATCTTCAATCCCTAAACCGTTTTCACTTCAACCAAATTCAGGTTTTCTTTCATGCCCAAAGGTTCGCCGGTCACAATAATCAGTTTTTCTCCTTTTTTGACCAGTTTGTTTTCTTTGGCGGTTTTTATCATTAAAGCCAGCAAGTTTTCATATGTCTTTACCATTGGCACCAGAAAACTCCTTACGCCCCATATAAGGCACATTTGTCTTTGAGTTTTTTCTTTTGGGGTAAGCATAATAATATTGGTCATTACCGGGCGCTGGTGAGCCACCTCCCGCGCGGTAAAACCGCTGTCGGTGGCGCCAATAATTATTTTGGCTTTGGTGCTGGAAGCTAATTCATAAACACTCTCGGCTACGGCTTCGCTCTTGCTTAAAGCTTTTTCCACCAAATGTTTGTGGCCAGGCAAGAATATGCTTTTTTCCGTGGCTTCAATAATTTTCGCCATTTGCTGAACGGTTTTTACCGGATAGCGTCCGAAGGCAGTTTCTCCAGAAAGCATAACGCAATCTGTCTGGTCTATAACCGCGTTGGCAACATCGCTCACTTCCGCGCGGGTTGGCCTGGGGTTTCTTATCATACTGTCCAACATTTGAGTGGCAACAATTACCGGCTTGGCTGCGCGAAGAGCTTTTTGAATAATTGTTTTTTGAATAATCGGTACCTGCGACTCCGGCATCTCCACGCCCAAGTCCCCTCTGGCAACCATTACGGCATCGCTCTCTTTTAAGATTGCGTCAAAATTCTTTACCGCTTCCGGTTTTTCAATTTTAGAAATAATTTTCGGCGCCTCGAAACCTTTAGGATTATACTTTTTTATTAGCTTTTTTAAATTGCGCACATCGGCGGCGGTGCGAACAAACGACAAAGCAATATAGTCGACGTCTTGCTTTAAGCCAAATTTCAAATCTTCAATGTCTTTTTCGGTTAATATTGGAATTTTCAAGCGAGTGCGGGGAAGGTTTACGCCTTTTTTATCCTGAATCTTTCCCGGCGAGAGCACGGTGCAAAAAACTTTCCTGCCAACTACGCGGCTTACTTCCATTTCAATTAACCCGTCTTCAATTAAAATATGCTGGCGCGGGCGGATGCTTTTTACTACCTCGGCGTCCATATCAAAATCTTGGCCAATAACTACTGTCTGGCCGATTTTTACGTCAATCGGTTTTTTTAAATTCTTTACCCGAATTTTTGGCCCGTGCAAATCCTGAATTATAGCCAGGGGCAGGCCCAGCTTCTCGGAAACCGAGCGGACATTGCTAATTAGCTGTTCGTGGCTTTTATAATCCCCGTGGGAAAAGTTCAACCGCGCCACATTCATGCCGGCTTTAACCATTTCGGTAATATTTTTGACCGAAGAAGATGTCGGCCCCAAAGTGCACACAATTTTCGTTTTTTTATACATACAGTAATTATATCTTTTTTCTCTGGTTTAAACAAATTTCGCCTGTTTTTAGCATTAAAACAAACTTACCTGTTTTGGTTTTTTTAAAACTTTATCGCGTTCCTGCTGGTCAAAAATATGGATTTTGCCGAACACGCCGTCGTAACCGCCTTCTACCCTAACTCGCCCTTCTCTTACGCGCATTACAGCCTCTGCAATTTCTATGTTTCCTAATTTGCCGATTTCTTCCCGTGATAAGTCAAGAAGTATTTGAAATTCTGTAACTGGTCCTTCATTTAAAATTTGAAATTTGAAATTGGTCATTTGATTATACATCCCAACAACTTTCTTGCTTTGCGTTCCAACTCCGTAGGTTTCGGCAATAATTTCTTCCAAAGGAATTAAACTCTTAAATGGAATAACGCGCTGGGGAGTAAACCCGTATTCCCTGTCAGCCAAATCTTCCACCCGCGACAGCACGCCCACCAACAACTTTTTTCCGCAAACCGGGCAGAGGCCTTTTAACTTTTTGGTTTTGGCAGGCTCGCAGGAAAATTTGCAGTCCCTGTGTCCGTCTAAATGATACTTGCCCTCTTCCGGAAAAAATTCAATGGTGTATAAAAATTCTTTTGGATTTTTTCCATAAAGTACGCGAATTATTTCCCCGTAAGATAATTTATCTTCCGGAATTTCAAAAACATTAGCCTCGCGCCCAATCTTGCGCAACGAATGCGCGTCGGAATTGGAAGTAAGCGCGTATTTATCTAAGCCGGAAATTTGCCAGTTCATTTTTGGGTCGCTGGAAAGCCCGGTCTCAATGGCGCGAATATATTTAGACTGGTCGCCAAAGGCTTCCTCTACGCTATTAAATCCCGACAGCGAGCCAAACAAACCAAAGTGCGGCGTCCAGGCATGCGCCGGAATGACTTCCGCCTGCTCATCGGCGGCTTTAACAATTTTAACCAGGCTGTCGCAATGCACGCCCATAATCGGACGACCGTCGGATTTTAAGTTTGCCCCAACTTTTTCCAAACCGGAAATAATCGCGTCTACCACGGAAAAATTTGGCGCCCAAATCATATTGTGAATGCGCCTAACCTTGTCTCCCTGTTTGTAAATGCTGGAGACTTCCGATGTCAGCATAAAATACGCTTTGGCGGACTTGTCTTTTAGCTGGTAAAGCCCCGGCTTGGTTTCCACTAAATTTTCTTTTAGCTCCATAAGCCATTTGGGGTGCGTAAAATCACCGGTGCCAACTACGGCAATGCCTTTTTTATCCGCCCAAGCGCCAATATTTTTTGGATTTAAATCCTGGCTGCAGGCTCTGCTATATTTAGAATGAATTTGTAAATCGGCAATAATACGCATAACTTTTACTAAATACTAATTAATACTAATATACCAATACTAAATTTAGTAAGAATTATCTGCCTATTAGTATATTGGTACCAATCCGTATTTAGTAAAAGTACTGTTATTATAGCATTTTTTCCTGTATAATTTGCATATATGATTACATCTCCTTACTTGCGCTTGGCTATTTTACAAGCTAAAAAAAACGGCAAACTTTTTAAAAAGAATTTTGGCCATCCGGGAAGCGTTAAAATAAAAAACAACGATCCCCGAAACTTTGTTACCGAAATAGACTTGCAAATTGAAACAAACATTAGAAAAGCCATTGCCAAAAATTTTCCCAAACATAAAATTATTGGCGAAGAGTTTTCCCGCGCGCCGGAAAACCATACCGATTATTTTTGGATTCTAGATCCAATAGACGGCACCACCAATTTTATAAATGGCGTGCCTTTCTGCTGCATTTCCATTGGCCTTTGGGACAAGCATGGACCGCTTATGGGCGTAGTTTATAATCCAATTTCGGAAATGATGTATATAGCCGAGCGCGGCAAAGGTGCTTACCTAAACGGCAAAAAAATAACCTGCCCAAAAATTAGCAAGTTAAATGAAGCTATTGGCGCCATTGGCTGGCTCTACCCGGAAGGGGGAATAAAAATCTTTTCTAAATTGGTTCGTGTCTGCCGGAAAGTAAGAGTTTATGCCACTTCCACCTGGCAGGCCTGCTTGGTAGCCAGCGGCAACTTGGGATTTTTTACAACCAACGAAGTAAATATTTGGGACATTGGCGCCGCAGCCTGCATTGTCCGGGAAGCGGGCGGAAAAATTACTGAAATAGACGGCAAACCTTTGAGCCTTCATTCCCAATCCGTTCTGGTTACGGCTGGAAAAATTCACAATGAATTAATCAAGTACACCAAGCAACTCTAAAAATCTACTACAGCCCGCGCCATTCTTTTAACACAGCCTCGTAAACTTGCGAGGTAGAAACATCAAACCAGCTTCCGCCAAAATTATAACCGCCAAGGCGGCTTTCTTCGGCCAGACGGGGAAGCAAATCGCTTTCCAGCTTAGCCATGTCGGCGGACAAATAATCAAAAATTTTAGGGCTTAAAATATACATCCCGGCATTCACCAAATGGGATTGCATGCTGGGATTTTTTGGCTTTTCATGAAATTCCACCACTTTGCTGCCTATTAATCTAACCGCTCCCCACATACTAACCTTTTCCGCCGATGCCAAAGCCATGGTCGCCACCAGGCTTTTTTGATTCTCGTGAAAATTTAAAAAATCGGCAAAATCAATGTCCGCCAAGACATCTCCGTAAACCAAAACAAATGGCGCGTCCATTAACTGCCCTTGCGCCTGCTTTATAGGCTGGGCGGTTCCTTTTTTTATTTGATCCTGTTCTAAATAACTAATGTTAACTCCAAAACGCGAACCGTTTCTAAAATAGTCGCGGATTTTTTGGCCGCCCTGGCCAATAGATAAAATTATTTCTTCTATCCCCGCTGCTTTTAAGCGCAGTAAAATATGTTCTAAAATAGGCCGGCCCTGCACCGGCAGCATTGTCTTAGGAACATCCCGTCCCAGCTGCGGCAGGCGGATTTCTTTGCCTCCGGCTAAAATTAAAGCTTTAGTCGGTTTCTTTAGCAGTGTTTTGGACAACACCACTTCCACAGCGTGGCTGCGGTTGCGAATTGTTTGTCCGTCTATGCTAGCGTCTAAGGCTTTAATGAGTTCTTTTTTTAAAGTGATTGTTATTCGCTCCCTTGCCATAACCCAAAATTCTTAATTTTTGATACTATCAACATACTTTATCTTATTATATCATACTTTAATTTGTAAGCTTGATTATTATTTTTCATAATTAATTTATGAACGGCAATTCCCCTACCCACGAAGATTATCGAGGAACAATCACTGTTCCTCAAACAGAAACCCCCGCCGCCACTCTCCAAGGAGGAGAACCCAACAACGACGTCCCCCGCTTCAACCCGCACACCGCCCCACCCGACCCTGGTGATTACGACCAGATTTACCCCCTCTCCTACTAGCGGCCACCGCGACGTCGTACGCAAAAAGACCCCGCGCACTTGCCCGGGGTCTTCTCATTTTTTATAATTCCTACTTTGTACAAATTTTGACGATCGTCTGAATTTGTACAAAGAACTAACCTGATATATTTTCTGCCAGCACCTCTTCCGCTACCGCCAAGTCCTGCCTGCTGTTTACGCCAAGCACTTCTTTTGGATTTATCATTAAAGAGTGAATTTTTTCTCCCTGCTCAATAGCTACTTTTGCTATATCTGTTAAATAATATTCCGCTTGAGCGTTATGGTTTTGGATTTTGTCTAAATTATTCCATAACCAGCCGGCGTTAAACATATAAATGCCGGGGTTAACTTCCTTAATCTGCCTTTGCTCGGGGCTGGCATCTTTAAATTCAACAATTCCTACAATGTTATGCTCAATCGGTTCGCGAATTATTCTGCCGTAATGCTCCAAACTTTCATAAATACCGCCATAGCTTTCCACCTGAGCGGTAAGCATGGAAATTTTAGAGCCGGTCTTAAAATGCATATTTATTAATTCTTTAAGGCTGTCGGCCTGAATAAACGGCATGTCTCCATAGAGCACCAGAATGTTTTCCGCTTTAACTTTTTTTCTGGCTGCTAAAACTGCGTGGGCAGTACCCAACTGCTGTTCCTGCAAAGCATACAAAAAACCGTCGCCCAGCACCGCTTCCACTTGCTTATGCATATATCCCACCACAACCACCGGCTTGATTAACTGGCCAACTTTTTCAATCTCCTCTAATAAATATAAAATTAACGGCTTGGCCTTTAACATAGTCAAAACCTTGGGGACCTGTTCATTATTCATGCGAGTGCCTTTACCCGCAGCTAAAATTACAAATTGATTTCTCATAAAGTTTGCTAATACACAATACTAATATACAAATTTACTAATGTTAACGAAATAAAGACATTAGTTATGGTTAGTTTCATTCGTCTTGATTAGTATATTGGCATCTTCTATTATTTTTGTTAAAAACGCTTTAAGCCTGGCTTCGTCATGTCTTACGGGAGCTCGTTGAATTGTATCATTTGCCGACTGGTTTCTCAAATTTGTGCCGGCCAGGTTTGCCCGCAAGTGGCTTATATTTTCTTTGCTTAAAAATTCCAAATCCTTTTCCGTTATTTGTACCGGCACAAAGCGATCGCTAACTATTTTTAATATTTTTTTTGCCGGGGGCAGCCCGGAAATAATTATGTCAAACGGGCGGCCGCCAAGCTCTTTGGCAAACCACTTTAAATAATCCGCCAAAGTATAATAACTGTCCTGGCCGCGATGGGCAAGTAAATTTAACAATAAAATTTTTTTTGCTTTGGTTTTCCGCCAGGCATCGGCAAACCCCGAAACGGCTAAATGCGGCAGCAGGCTGGTAAAAAAATGCCCCGGGCCAAAAATTATTATATCTGCTTCGGCAATAGCGCGGGCTGCTTGCGGCAAAATCTTTGCCGGTTTAGTTAACTCAATGGATTTTATTGGCGCGGCATCAAAGCTCAAATAATTTGCAACTTGGTTTTGGCCTTCCAAAAAATTTCCATTGGCCAGCTGGGCTTTTATTTTGCTGTCAGCCACGGAAATTGGCAGAACCATATGATTAACTTTAAAATGTTCGTGGAGCAGCCTGTTAGCTTTTGTAAATGGTTTATGCGTATTTAAAACAGCCTTTACCAGCAAATTCCCGGCTTGAGCTCCGTAAAGCTGCCCCGGGCCAAATCTATGGTTCAAACTTTGCTTAAGTTCGTCCGACGCTTCAGAAGCGGCCAGCAGACAGTTTCTAAAATCCCCCACGGCCCAACCGCCATAGTCGCGGCGAATCATACCCGTGCTGCCGCCATCGTCAAAACTGCTGACAATAGTTGTAAGCTTAATTGGTAAATCTTTTAAGCTCTTTGTGACCGTGGCTGCCCCCACCCCGCCGCCAATAATTACAATTTTTTTATTTTTAGATTTTATAAGCATTGGTTAATTGGTTCTTTGTAGAAAAAACAAATTAATTAATTCTTATAAAGGGTTGTGGGAGGAAGGCCGTGGATCACGGCCTCCCTCCGTCGTGATTATTCTCTTGGCGTTGCGCCAAAATCTCTCGAGCCTGGACCAGCTCCGGGTACGTATTCACCCCAAGGGCTTCTGTTTCGTCTTTGATCAACAAAGTGGACATTAACCGCCCCTGTTGATATGCCATCGGAATGAGCTTTGGCAAATGACGCTCCGCAGTGTACCCGTCTTTGGAAACGGGCTCTATTTCCGGGATATACCTCTCCAACCAATCCCTGTCAAAAGCATACAAAGATGGATTGACCGTTTTTGCCCGTTCGAGTAATTCGGGGTTAACCGAAACAAGTTCGTCCGGCTCAAACACCGCCAACGGAACACCCTGTTCGTCAAAAATCACCCTACCATAACGTTCCAGTCGACGAGTGCCGTTAAGAGCAACCGTTACCATGCTCACGGTGGCGCCATCACCGATATGTCTAATCACCAGCTCGCGCATGGTGTTCGTCCGCCAAAGCGGCATATCGGCATAAGTCACCAGAATGTGTTCGCAGTGTTTGACCAGAGGAAGAGCTACGGCAACCGCACCGGCCGCGCCAGTCCGCTCCTGCTGATAGGCAATTTGTACAGGCAGCCCGTCACAGACTTTCTCTATTTGCGGGCCATAGTTGTTGGGGTTTACCACCACCACAACTTCATCTACCACGCCGCTGGCAAAAACGGTTTTCAGCACAGTCTCCAGAATCGTCTGGCCACCAATTTGCTCCAGGACTTTAGGAAAGCCTGGGACGAAAAATCCCCAGCCGGCAGCCGGGATAATCGCAGCAACACCCATGTTTGCATCCCCCTTTTTATTTGCTTTCTCCGGCTAATAAAATCTCCGGGCTAAACTTAAAAAACTTTTAAATTCAACTCGGGCATCTTACTTAATAGGTGTTCGAGGGTCGGTAAGCGGCAAGCTCACCGACCCTGTTGTTTGTTGTTTGTTTGATGGCGACAATCCGTCTCATTTTGTTCTCAGAGAATTTAAATAGGTTTTGGCTGTTTCAGCGACTCGCGCCGCCAGCGTTGCATCCCTGAGCAGCAATTTCACTGCCCCCTTTTCGGCGTAAGCCAGATTTTCTATCATTTGGCCAACATCTCCGAAGTCGGAATTATTCGGCTGTCTGTCTCCACGTCTGATTCTGCGAACGGAGCGGATCTCCCTAATTGTCGCCGCCAACTCCCTCATCATCATATTGTGCCTCCTGTTTTCTTTCCGGCAATTTTAACGATTGTCGGGTAAAACTGAGGAGAATTATAGCTTTCCCCAGCTGAACTCGAAAATCATTTTTTGGGTTTGGTAAATTTCTTCATTTTGAATTACCACCCCAACCGGATTTTCCGCGTTGTCCAACGAAATATGGGCCACCTTGCCCGCGTAAATAATTTCATAAGTTGCTTTGAGCTTTCCCGTGCCGCTTTGTTTAAGCCACTTTCTTTCATCCATACCCACCAGCTGTCCGCCTTCGCCCAATGCAATGGTCTTAACTTTTATGCCAGCCTTAATTCTTTTTTTACTAAAATCCGGCATAGCTAAGTAAACATTTTTTCTTAATTCAGCGGAAGAAAAAATATAGTACTCTTTCTGGCTTTCTTTAGCCATAGATTGCAGTACATCTTCCAAAATATTCCTAATCCCTTTATTTCCCTCGTATAGTTTAACGGCGGGCTTGCCCCCTTGTTTCTCGAATAAAGATTGCAGCGCGGGCAAATCTTTTTGAATTTGTTTTTTTAAAAATATTAAATCTTCTTGTTTGTCTTCCAAGGCTGAGATTAATTTTTCCGGCGGTTCGGCCACAAAGTTCTGGTGCGATTTGGTGTCATAAAAACTTACCAAACCCTGGCTCTGCAAAGACTTTAAAATATCGTATGCTGTGCCGCGGTTAACCTTGGCTTTCGCAGACACCAGCCTCACCGGCGACGGACCGAGCTCAATTAAAGCCAAGTACACTGCTATTTCTTTTTCATTGAGCCCAAAAGTTTTTAAAATTATTGGTATTTCCATATTGATTTCTTTTATAAAAGGGAAGAAGATCAGAAGAAGGACGGGGGCGGAAAGGATTTATGGATTAGTCGGGGGTGGAGATTTAAGAGGTGAAGGCGGGGGAAGAGTGAAAGGTATGCAAGATTGCGGGGGTGGTAGGGGGTTGCCTTTAGGCTACTTAAATTTTCCTGCCGGACTAATAATTTTCATAAATCTTTTTCACTTGTCTTCTTTGATCTTCTAGGGTTTTACTGCGCAAGCAGTAAAATGTTGTAACTGCCTCCTATATCTTTTTCTCTCTGTTTATATGTTATTCTTCTGTTAAAACTTTGTCAACTTTTTTTCTACAAAATCAAAGAAAATAAAAAATATGCTTTATTTAAAGCATATTTTATAATAATATTTGTTATAAATTTTCTACAAACTATATTTTATACACATATATTTCATGGTCTTTTGGCAAATAATATTTCTCCGAGTACGCCATATTTGGAAAAGGAAAATCCCGCACTATAGCCAGGCTGCCGGGGCGCAATTCTTTTTTAAACTTCTCTTCTATTCTCCCCATAAGCGGCGGGTAAAGATAACAATAAATTATATTGGCGCCGGACCAGTCTGAATTAAAAAAATTTTGATTTTTGAATTGAGCGCGCGAGTTGGTTAATTTTGCTTTGGCTTTAGCAAATAAAATGGTCCACCAGCCAAGTTCAAAGCCGGTGGCGCTGGCACCGCTCAATTTTTCCACCAGGAACACAACTTTGCCGTTGCCGCTGCCGAGGTCATAAAATACATCTTTTTTCGAAAGCCCAAGTTTTCTCACGATAAATTCAATGTCTCCGGCATGAGTTGGAACAAAAGGCACCCGAGTGCGCAGAAAGGCCACAAACTCGCTGGAGATTAGAAATAACAGCACTAAGGCCAATAATAAAAAGAATCCTAAAATTATAGATAACAGCATATTAGTAATCTTAACAAAAACCGCCCCCAATGTACAAGGGGCGGTTTTTTGCTGTCTAATTCGTTTTTTACTTTTGCCACTGGCTATTAAATAAGCCTTGGGTTAAAACTTTCCTGGTATAAAATCCGGAGTCCAACCCTTGCAAAATTACATAGTCATTCTGCAAAACATTGGTGTTTAAGAAACCCACAATGCCCATATTGTAATTCTCCGAGGCGAACAAAACATAACGGGAAGGATTTAACGGATTAGGATAAACAATAGACCAGCCAATTTTTGCGCCGGTGTAAGCTTTGCCGCCGATTTGAACCCCAGAATCAGAAATTTGGAAAGGCAACGAAGCAGACATGCTGGCAACAAGAGAGTTTTGATTTGGCGTGCCAAATAAAACTAAATTTTTATTTTGTATATCATCAGGCGTTACATCGACATCCGCTTTAATTTCAAATTTGCCGTAGTGGATGTAGCTATCTTGAGAAATTGAGCTTCCAAAATAAGCTTGCGTTAATTGTTCGGCTAATACGCTGCCCATAGCCGCGCTGTTCCCCTGCTTACTGCCGTAAACCATAAGTACCGGCTTATCCATAAAGACATCGGCAATAGGACCGGATACGCCTTTTTTCTTGTACAATCCAAAGTCAGGCGATGAGGAATAAGTCCAAGAACCGGTAGCTGTTGTAAAATATGCCGTGCTTCCAGTGGGAACTGTAATGGCAGTTCCATTTATAGAAACAACTACAGTGCTTAAACCGGCAAACAGCGGATTGCCGGCGGACAAGTCCAAACTAAAAGTTTTTAAATTGGTTGTGGCAACGGTAACCAAGGAACCGTTAGAAGAACTTTCCGCTTCTATGCTGCCCGGAGACAAAACATTGCTCCTGGTCATATTGTGCACCCAATAAGCGCCATCATACTGCTCGGAACCCATATTGTAAGCTACTCTGGCAGGATAGGGATTCCTGACTGCGGTTTTTAAGAAACTTTCCGCCTGGTCAATCATTGTTTGATTAATAATTCCATGGCTGCCGGCGGGGTCTGTATATTTTACGTATTTATAGTAACCCGGGTGAGCAGTCCCAAGATTTTGCAAATTGGCAGCAAAATTTTCTTCCTTTTGATACGAAGATGTGTCGCCTGGAGTATCTAAAATACCATAGCTCACGCTGCCAACGCTCGGATAAAGCATTGAACCGTCGTAACGATAATCTCCGGTCGGCAAATTAAAGTCCGGGCTGCCGGTAAACATTAAAATTCCGGCAAATAAATCTGGATAATGGGCGGAAAGATTTACTCCTCCGGTCGTGCCCATGCTTGAACCGCTAATGGAAACATAATTTGAATCAATCGGATAGCGCCTCATTGCGTCCGCAATTTCATCCAGTATGGTTTTTTGCGCCAACACGGCATAAGAAGAACTGGCCCCCCTGCCGCATGGGACAATATAAATTGTGTCGGTAATGGTGCTGGCCAATGCCGACGCGCTGCTTGGGGTCCCAACTATAAGATCTCCTGTTAAAGGTTTAAATGAGCTTAAGCCCGCGGCTTCCCAAGCACAAGTTCCAGCAAAGTGCAAAATTACCTGCAAGCGATATTTTACCGCCGGGTTATAGTTTGTTGGCAAAGCAAAATAATAATAATCAATATGGCCATCAATATCGGATCTTACGGCAACAGTCCCCCTTTTCATTCCCGCATAAGGATCTTGGCTATTTTGGGCTTTGTTATAAAAATACGGCAACGACTGCTGGATTGACTGCAGCCTGGACAGGCTCAAAGTATAATCAAAATCCTGAGGCGTGCAATTTATAGCCATTGGAATTGTTCGCAATAATCTAACACCAAGGTCAACCATATTTACCGAATCTTTTACATTAACATCGGCCGAGCTTCTAAATGGAGCAATTAGGGCGTCATAATTGTCGGCGTCTGCCAACATACTTGGCAAATTTAACTTAACCGCATTCAAATTTTTCTGGGCATTGGCGGTTATTGTTGCCGGCGGCGCACACAAGCTATCCCCTCTAAATGAAGCATAATTGTTTATTGGCATCACCACATTGGTTATAGATGACTGTGACGATTCATTGCCGGCCGCGTCAATCGCGGAAACACTATAAGAATATCCTCTGCCAAAAAGCAATCCGGTGTCTACAAATTTTGTTGTAACGGTAGTGCCAATTTTTAAACCGAATCGATAAACATTATAACCGGAAACGCCGACGTTATCCGTTGAACTATCCCAGGTTAATGTTGTGCTGGAAGCAGTGGTTCTAAAAGCATACAAATGCTTTGGCACGCTCGGAGCAACGGAATCGCCGGAAGCCTCAGAAGTGGTTACTTGCAACTGGGCGGACCGGTCGGAAAAATTTCCCGCCGCATCGTAAGCGCTAACTTCGTAAACATATGCCGTGGAAGGCTGCAGCTGGGAGTCTGTAAAAGACGCAGCTGTTGTTGTGCCAACAATTGAACCATTTCGATAAACTCGATACCCAAACACGCCGACATTGTCGGTTGAGGCATTCCAGGAAAAATTTACAGACGAGGAGGAAACGCCGCTAACCGCCAAACCGCTTGGAACAGTCGGGGCTTGAGTGTCTATAATTTGAGCCGCTGAAGTTGTAAAAGTATTGTCGCCTGAGACAGCCTGGTTTCCTGAGGCGTCGGCGGATTTTACCCGATAGTGATACTGAGTGGAAGGATTTAAACCGGTTAAAGAAATATTGTGGGAGCTAGTTAAGTTGGAAACTAACCCGGAGCTGGAGCCATAACTTGTTGTTTCGCCATATTCAACTAACCCGTCGGCTATTTCGTCGGTGTTCCAAGTAATTGCGGCCGAAGCCGTGGTTATTGAAGAAGAAGTGACTCCGGAAATAACCGGAGCGGTTGTGTCTACCGGCGGCTGGCCGCTGCCGGTGTCGTTATAAATATCTAAAATTTCAGTCGCGGAAAGCGCCCGATTGTAAACTCTAATTTCATCTAAAGTTCCGTCTAAATTTCCCGTACCGCCCCAGCCGCCAATTCCTGTTGTTCCGCCAATTGCCGTGGTTGGCAAGCCTGCGCCGGTAAAAACTTTTACTCCATCAACATAAACTGTTGTGCTGGAAGCTGACATAACGGTTGCGTAATTATGCCAAGAGTTTAAGGTTACTTTTGTCAGCGCGGTAATATATTGCCCGCCCCTTCTGGCTTCTAAATTTCCACCGCCATATATCCAAAGACCCCATTCAGAGCCATTGCGATAAATGTTGGTTCCTTTAGAAATAAAAGGGACATTCGTTGAATAAGATCTAATATTCGCCCAAGCCGAAATTGTTACTTCGGAATTGCCCAAAGAAATACTCGGCAAAGAAACATACTGGTTTTTGGTTGTGCCGGGATTTAAACTTAAGCCTCCATTAATTTTGCCCGCTGACCAGGTCGGATTGTTTACTAAGGTGCCGTTATAATTACTGCCTGACGAATCGGCGGCTGAACTTGCCGATGCCTCATCTAACTTCCAATAGCCAACCAGGCCGGAAGTGCTAGCGCCTAAAACTTTACCTTGCACATGGGAACCGACACCAAATTCCACCGCATTAGCATCAATGTATGCTATGGTGGCAACTGTCTGCTGGGCGACTAAAGTCAGACCCAGCACAAACAAACCAACTGCCGAGAGCAATTTTTTATTCATATTATTTAATTATTTTTTTGTTTCTTATTTTTGCGAACTTTTATTAATTTAAGTATAGCAGAAATTTTCCCCTTTGTCAAAACAAAAACCCCTCCAATTATGGAGGGGTTGATGATATAGTGGGCGACCACCTACTTTCCCGCTAACATGCGTTAGAGTATCATTGGCCCAAGCGTGTTTGACTTCTGAGTTCGGGATGGGATCAGGTAGAACCACGCTGGAAATGCCACCCTCGCTGTCTTTTATTCAAGATAAAAAATAACGAGGGTAACACTTTACGGTTTTATCGCGTAAACTAAGTTTTGCGAAAGAACAAAAAAACCGACTAAAACAACTAACAAAACAAAAACTAAACCTGTGAGCTTTAAATTTTGTTTAAGCATTGGGTAGAATAATTATCAAGGTCAAATCAATTTAGAACATTTGCTTGTGATATTATACCACAAATTACTAGTCAATATAAAATAGAATTAAAATTTTCGGTTGATTAGTACTGCTCGGCTGAACATATTACTATGCTTACACCTGCAGCCTATAGATTAGTTAGTAGCTTGTAGGTTGTAGCTTGTAGTATTGCTACTACTAACTACTTCCTACTCCCTACCACCTAATTTGTTACGGGGTAGTCTTCCCCGAACCTAAAGTTTTTGTATTGCTACAAAAACACGAAACCTAGTTTTGTAGACAGCTTCACGCTTATATGCCTTCAGCGCTTATCTGAACTAGACCTAGCTACCCCGCCATGCCCTTGACAGGACAACGGGTACACCAGAGGTCTATGCATCTCGGTCCTCTCGTACTAGAGATGCGACTACTCAAGTTTCGAACACCCACAGCAGATAAGGACCAAACTGTCTCACGACGTTTTGAACCCAGCTCGCGTACCACTTTAATAGGCGAACAGCCTAACCCTTGGGAGCTTCTTCACCCCCAGGATGTGATGAGCCGACATCGTACATAATTCCATAATTTCGTATGGTGCAGACTATATCTTCTTCCAGCTCTTTGGTTTAGATTAAAACTTTTAATCATGCCATTAAGTTTACTTTTCGTAAAAACCTTTTATGACCAGAGGTCACAAAGGGCTGGAGTCGGCGTATTGCCTAACTAGTTGTGAGCTGCGAGTTACTAGTTGTGAGAAACTGCACGTTGCAGAACTCGCTACTAACTACTCGCTACTAACTACTAAATTAAGCCTTCCCTTTCGGGTCAGTCGTTACGGGGTCAACAACAAGTTCATAAAGTTTTAAAGTTCATAAAGTTTTTCAAGTTAGCTGCAATCTGCAGTAACTTGATTAACTTGGAACTTGAAAACTTGAAACTCACTGCGACTTCCCACGGTGTTGCCGGTTACTTAAGTCAATTTAACTTGACCACATAAGTACTACGGGTTCTCCGTTATAAGCCGAATTTATTTATTCTTCAAAATTTATCGTCCCGATATTATCGAGACAGACGGATGAAGACACACAGTATGAGATTACTCTCATAGCACCCCGATTTAGTTTAAGGTGCCAAACCCTCTCGTCGATGTGGACTCTTGGAGAGGATCAGCCTGTTATCCCTAGAGTAACTTTTATCCGTTGGGCTTTGCGTCTTCCACTCGAACGCATCGGATCACTAACTTCCACTTTCGTGCCTGCGCGGGTCGCCGCCCTTGCAGTCAAGCATGCTTATGCGTTTGCACTATCAGCATGATTTCCATCCATGCCTAGCATACCTTAATAAACGCCTCCGTTACCATTTAGGAGGCAACCGCCCCAGTTAAACTACCCACGAGCCACTGTCCCAATATAGGTTAAGTATTGGTTAGAAATCAATCTCTTGCAGAGTGGTATCTCACATTTCGCCTCCATTCGATCCGAAAACCGAATCTCAAAGGCTCCCACATATGCTGAGCAACAAAAAACTAATTTCAATGACACGCTATAGTAAAGCTTCATAGGGTCTTTCCGTCTTGCTGCGGGTAGACGGCATCTTTACCGCCACTGTAAGTTCATCGGAATGTTCGTTAAGACAGTCCTCTACTCGTTATGCCATTCGTGCGGGTCGCAACTTACGCGACAAGGAATTTCGCTACCATAGGACAGTTATAGTTACTGCCGGCGTTCATCAGGGCTTGGCCCCCAATCTTGCGACGAGGGGTTTAACCTTCTGACACTGGCCAGGCATCAGCCCGTATACATCAGCTTGCGCTTTAGCACGGACCTAAGTTTTTGGTAAACAGTCGGGAGAGGTCTTTCGCTGCGGCCCCAATTATTCATTGGGGCAAGGTATATACCTAAGGTACACCTGCTATTTTGCCGAGTTCCTTAACGAACATTGGTCCGGACGCCTTGGGATTCTCTCCCCATCCACCTGTGTCGGTTTACGGTACGATCACCATACTACATGACTTCGACGCTTTTCTTGACACCTTGATTCACACTAATTCCCGTTGCCAGGTTTCTTCATACTCTCGAAATTACAACTTTTATTTACATCTCTTGCGAGGTAGTAAATAATCGCATAGAATTTCCGGATTTGCCTGGAAATTCATTCTACAAGTATGACAACGCAAATAGTCAGATTACGCTAGTGTTATCATGATGCGTCCCGCCTAAGATAATAGTATGGCGGTTATGGAATATCAACCATATTTTCCATCGGGTGAACCCCTTGGGGCCCACTCTTAGGATCGACTAACCCAGGGACGACGATCGTTGCCCTGGAAACCTTGGATATTCGGCGAAGAGGATTCTCACCTCTATATATATTACTTATTCCAACATTCTTACTTGTGTACTGTCCACGGCCGCTTACGCATACCGCTTCAACCTGTACACAACACTCCTCTACCACTTACCACGATAAATCGTAGTAAATCCACGTCTTCGGCACCTAGCTTAGCCCCTATATATTGTCGGCGCAGGATCGCTTGACCAGTGAGCTGTTACGCTTTCTTTAAAGGATGGCTGCTTCTAAGCCAACCTCCTGGTTGTATGGGCAATCCCACATCCTTTGCACTATAGCTAGGATTTGGGGGCCTTAGACGGTGGTGTGGATTCTTTTCCATTTGTCTGGTGGAGCTTAGCCCCCACAGACTGACTGCCGAGATCTTGACTTTGAGAATTCAGAGTTTGGTTGGAGCCTACCGCTTGCGCAGCAGGTTTCCATTCAGTGCTTTACCTCTCAAAGGAACTCTCGACGCTAGCCCTAAAGCTATTTCGAGGAGAACCAGCTATCACCCGGTTCGATTGGAATTTCTCCCCTACGCACAACTCATCCCCTATTTTTGCAGCAATAGTGGGTTCGGACCTCCCGTTACTTTTACATAACGTTCATCCTGGCCATGCGTAGCTCACCGGGTTTCGGGTCTAACTCATGTGACATTTAGGAAATTGTAGCGGTTGATTAGCCTAAAACAGGTAATCAACCAATCAAAATCCTAATACGGACTATTCATCCTCGCTTTCACTGCACTTTCGTCTTTAGTAAGACTTAAGTAAGCCACATAAGATTAACTCGTTGGATCATTCTTCAATAGGCACGCGGTTAACCATCCTTTAATCTTGCGAAAAAAGGATAAGGTCTTCCACTCCTTGTAAGTATACGGTTTCAGATACTATTTCATTCCCCTTCCGGGGTGCTTTTCACCTTTCCCTCACGGTACTTGTTCACTATCGGTCAATATGAGTATTTAGCCTTAGATCTTAGTCGACCTGATTTCCGACCAGATTTCTCGTGTCTGGTCGTACTCAAGAAAAAGTTAGGAAATTGCATGGTTTTTCGCGATACGGGACTATCACCCTCTTTGGTCCGCCGTTCCAGGCGTGTTCTGCTAAACAACACACTATATTCCCAGTGAGGTTACAGCCTCACAATAACTCCCACTTATAACACCACTTGAGCAACGTCTGTAAACTTTAAGTCTCTGTCTTGCGACTTCAACAACACTCAAATGGTTTGGGCTAATAGATAATCTATTCACCACTTTCTACTATACTAAAGTGATGAATAAATTTCTATATGCTTCCGCTTTCGCTCGCCACTACTGACGGAATCTCGTTTGTCTTGCGACAATTGATTTATTTTCCACATGCTACTGAGATGTTTCACTTCGCATGGTTCCCACACTATATATCCCACGACATATAGGCACGTACTCTTCCAGTACGTAGGTTTCCCCATTCGGACATTCCCGGATCAAAGCTTATTGCCAGCTCCCCGAGACGTTTCGCACGGCTATCGCGTCCTTCATCGGCTCATACTGCCTAGGCATCCACCGTATACCCTTAACTTATTTTAATTCAGTTTTCATTTCGTAAACGAAATGAAATGAATATTGACTAGTAATTTGTGGTTACCATAACTCGGCAAGAGATATGATAGACAAACTACTAAGGATACAATGTTCTAATCCGATTAATTTTATTTAATCGGTTTGATTTTACTTACATGATGTCTCCTGTTAAAAATTTAACAGAAAAAATCTACCCAGATCATCGTTACTTGATATCACGATGATCTATATTTAGTTTTTAATATGCTATCCATTACAACCAAATAGCTACTGCCCAAATGGGATCTTCAAATGCCTAAGGTTCCCAAAGTAATATTGGAACGGCTGTCTGATCTGTGAGCAGTATATATTTAGCTATGATTGGATTTTAAAAGGAGCTACTTTAGCGACAAAAAAACCGCGACTGGGCGGTTATGTTCAGACCACATTAAATTGGCCAGTTACATAAACCGCATTTGAGTTAACAGTTTTAAGGTTTTTAACATAGAGGGTTAAACCTTGATACTTTCATAGCATCAGTGCAATCTGTGCTATCTGCGTATCTGTGAATATTTATCGTATAGCTATTTTAAGCGATTCTCTATAGGTTGTCAAGAGGTTTCAAAGAAAAAGCCCTATAAATTTTTGGCTTAAATAAGAGGAGTAAAATCTTAGAAATCCACACGTTAACCACAGATTTAGTATTAAGTAGAGAGTATTAAGAATTAAGGATATAACACAAGTGGCTTATAATTGACTCTCTCTCTGGATTTTGATAGGCTGGTATGGTTCTTCTGCACTTAGACTAATAAAGGAGGTGGCGATATGTTCGCCATGATCAACGTGGGCATGGGCTCGTGGTCCGATGAACGGATCGCTGAATATGCCAAAGGTAAACATTTGTCGTGCGAGTGGTTCGAATGCGGTACTGCGATAAACACAAAGTACCCTTGGCTTCGCCGGCTAAACGAATTCTGCAAAGTACGAAAAGCTGATAAAGCAATGTGCGATATTGGTAGCACAAGATGGGCTATCGTTCTCTGTTCGAGAGAACATGGAGGCCTCCTTAAGGCCATTGAAACCGGGGATCTAAATTTGGATCAATTGTTCCAAATCCTTTCCGCTCTTGAAAAGTCACCAATCGAATACCACGTATTTCTGCAATAGAATTCAACACCACAGACAAAAAGCTGGGCCTGGGGACACTCTTGTCGCCGGGCCCGCTGTTTGATTCTATACCTTAAACTTTTTCCATATTGCTAATTTTTTTCGGATCCACCACAACTGTGCCGTCCTGAGTACTCTCTATTATAGATGTAAACTTATAGCCCACCATAACTTCTTTATATAGATAAGAAGTTCTGGTATAAATAGTTTTGGACAAATCCTGATCAATGGCCGTAATGCCGATTAAAAATTCAACGTGAGCATCGGCCAGGTCTTTGGCTGTCATGCCATAAAGCGGACTGTCTTTATCTATTGGGTGGACTATAGTCCAATTTAAAGGGAACACCAAAACCATATCCCGCTCCAGCGGCAGCTGCTGAAAAGTTCTCCGGCCCTCTTTATTTTGCATTGCCAAAGTTACCGTTGCCTTCACCTCTATTAGTTCATTACTTCGGCCGTTAATAATTCTAACCATCAATCCCGTCATATTTTCGTATGGAGCGATTACCGCCTTTTTGCTAAATAGAATTTTTACAGAAGGATTAGAAAAGCGCGCAAACATTAAGCTGGCGCCAACGGCAAAACCAAACAAGCCAACTAACGCTTCTATTGCCAAACCTACGTGAGACATAGTACTGGCCGGATGCAATGGACTGGAGCCAAGCGTAGTAATTACCTGAATGCTGTAAAAAAATAACTGGCCGAAGCGCTGTCCTGCCGATAATGCCGACAATTCAGGAAACGCAGCGCTGCCGGTAATATAATACCAAAAGGTAAAAAATAAGTTTATTGACAAATAGTACCCCAATACACTAATTAAAAAACGGGGCCAAGTCATATTTAAAATGGCATGGTAAGGACTAAAGTTTCCGCGCTCAAAACTTCCCTTGCGATGAACGTTAAAACTGCCGTCACGATTTAAAAACCTGGTTCGATTTTGTTGGACTACCTTGTCGCCTAAACCTAAGTCTTGCGTTTTTTTTATTTCCATAAATTTAAATTTGTTATTTTTTTATTTCCTCAATAACTTTTGGTAAAGCATCCGCTAAAATTAAATTAAATCTTACCAGGCCTATTGTTTGGCCTTGGGTATTTTTTACATTTACCCGCCAATGTCCCGGGCTTAAGCTAAAAGTTTTTTGTGAATAAGTTCTAAACCCGCCATCACGCCCGCCAACTACTTTTAAAGCGACTGTATCTACGGTTGCCCAATTACCCGATGCGTCTTTTTTTTGCCATTGATGGGCAATGGCCGTGTTTAAGCCTGACGGGGAAAAAACTGCGGTATACACATAAACTGGCTGTCCGGAAATATAGCGAAAGTCCGGATACAGGGTAAAATACTCCCAAAGACTTTTTTGCTCTGCCATGGCAACATAATCCCCTTGGGTATTTCTGGCAATCGAATAAAACACCCCGGCATCTTTTAAAGACAGTGGAATAGGCGGTAATAATTTAGTAAAATAAAAAACATTCATTAGTATAAAAATGCCGCTGATGCTTAAGGTAATAGTTTTCCAGCTACGGCTGATGGGATTTTTAGAAAAATAATTTAGGATTAATAAGTACAGACCTATTACCACCAAAGAAACTGCGCCGGAAAGGATAAAAATTCCATCGCCAATTTTGTGTAATATAACCGGCACAATAAAAACAGCGAAAGCAAATACGGACAGATAGAGTTGGGAGATTTGAAAAGTTAAGCGGACAAAGTGGCGTTTGAGTACTTCATTGGCCGCGAAGGATGCGGCCAAAATCAACATAAACGGCCAAGCAACGGTAATGTCTGAACTTCTAAAATAAAATACCAAATAGGTGGAAAGAATGCCTCCAAAAAAGAACTGCAAAATGTTAACCAGCCAAAAGTGCGCTTTGGAAGGGTTAGCCTCATCATTTTCCCCTTTTTCCAAAGCATGTACCAAAATAATACAGACCCCAACAATTACTAAATGTCCCACTACCCAGACATTCTCCCAAAATAAATCTACGCGCTTTAAGGTAACCGCGTCAAAAACAAAACCGCCAATTAGCGATAGCGAAGAAATTGGCCGTTCATATTTTCCGTACCAGTTTTTTAATTTAGTGAGATGCATTGGTTATTTCAATTGGGATATTAACATGTGATATAAGTACATCTGTCCTGCTTGCATTATAAAATATGCGGCCAAAATGCAATAAACTAATAAATAATAACCATTTTTATACATATTCCACAACCCCAGACCCAAAAAAATAAAAACTAGCGGGGATAATATAAAATAGTAGTAAATTCGCAAACCGGCCAGCGCTCCGGCAGGCAATAATAATACCACCGTCGGAACCAAAAGCCAAAATTTTAAAATCAACCTTACTGATGGCTGTGTTCTCAACATGACCACCGCCGGCCTTAGTCTTTTTACGTTATATTTAAAAACAAGAAACAAACTAATTAAAAGACCTATAAAATAAATATAAAACTCATTGCCTAAAATCAAAGGAACATTAAAAAACGGATGGCTGGACAAAAACGATGTTATCCAAAATCCTATATATCCAACAACATGTTCCGATAAAGGAGCATAATTATTTGCCCCGGCAGCAATTTGGAATAAAGACTTAGTATTCGCAAAATTATGAGTCAAATCATAATAAATATAAGGGCTATTGGTTAATAAAACTCCAACCACAAATATAAATAACAGCTTGGGATTAAATTTTAATTTTTTAGTCAATATTAGGATAAACAAAATTATCGGCAGACAAACCAACGGCACTGAATGGAGCTGGATAGCTATGCCAAAAGACAATGACAGTAAAAAAGTATAAAAAACAGGTCGCGATGTTCCTCCAACCAACCTCTCCAAAAAATAAAAAAACAACAAACTAAATAAAGGAGCAGTATTAGGATTAGACGAATACATGGCGAACTGAGTCGTTAATATCGAAGCTGACATCAAACCGGAAATCAATAGGGCTAATTCTGTATTTTGCCACCATTTCTTTACCACAAAAAACAACACGACAATGGTTAAGCTAGTATAAAAAATACTGGCTAAAGGCAAAGACCACAAAGCGGAATTTGTCAGTCTAACAAAGGGAAATAATAAATAGTAATAAGCCGGACCGAAATAAAAGCTACCTAAGCTGGAAGGCGGACCCAATAAAACCAAATTTTTTAAAGAAATGTTTTGGGTTATATTTAAGTCTCTAATGTGCTCGTCATATGCGTAAAGTGAGTGGCCTCTTGCATTAGGGAAAGCCAATATTATAAACATTGCTATAAAACCGCCCAATATAAGAATCGTTTTATATTTTTTTATACTAGTGAATAATGTCCAAAAATTCATTTTCATTTAGAATTTTTATATTCAATTTTTTAGCCTTCTCATATTTCGATCCAGGCTCGCTGCCAACAACCACAAAAGAAGTTTGTTTTGAAACGCTTTCGGTTGTCTTGCCTCCTAATTCTCTAATTCTCTGTCTCGCTTCATCCCGGGACATAGTTTCTAAGGAACCAGTGATAACAAAAGTTTTATTGGCAAGTTTGTAGTTTGTAGTTTGTAGTTTGTAGGGAGGGACGGACACACCGTTTTTAAATAACTTTTCAACAAATTTTAAATTATCTTTGTCTTTAAAATATTCATAAACGCTCTTTGAAACTATTGGCCCGATATTCTCAATTGCGGTAATTTCTTCTAAAGAAGCGGATTTTATTTTTTCTAAAGACCCAAAAGCTTTAGCTAAATCTTCAGCCGTCTGTTCTCCCACATGCAAAATCCCTAAGGAATAAATAAACTTAGGTAAAGATACGCTGCGATGCTGGTTTATTGAATCGATAATATTGTCCGCGCTCTTTTCGCCAAATCTTTCTAAATCTTTTATGTCTTCTACTTCGAGAGAAAAAATGTCGGCAGCGTCGCTAATTAAGCCTTCTTCCTGAAAACGGTCTAAAATTTTAGGTCCAATTTCATAAATTTCCAAAACGCTTACAAAGTGCTGCATAAATCTGCGGTTCTTGGCCGGGCACTTGGGATTGGTGCAATAGTAAGCCACCGACGTTCCCTCTTTCTTTGAGCCGGCCTCCCTTTTTTCTACCGCGTGATTGCAAACAGGACAAACCCCCGGCATTTTAAATTTTTTTTCTTTGCCGCTGCGCATCTTCGGCAAAACTTCTACCACTTCCGGAATAACATCGCCGGCCTTTTGAATAACTACCGTATCGCCCACCCGCACATCCAGGCGCTCAATTTGATCCATATTATGAAGCGTGGCCTTGCCAATTGTGCTCCCGGCCACCAGAGTCGGTTCAAATATAGCCAGTGGAGTAAGCACGCCGGTTCGCCCAACATTTACTTTAATTTCTTTAATTATAGTGGTGGCTTTCTCGGCCGGATATTTAAAAGCTGCCATATAGCGCGGGGCCTTGCCTACTATACCCAATTGCTTTTGCAATGACAGTTGATTAACTGAAACGACAACGCCATCGGTTCCGAAAGGAAATGCGGGACGCAACTTTTCAATCATATCAATAAAAGCTAAAACCTCTTCCAAATCCGCACAAATTGATTCATGTCTGTCTACTTTAAAACCTAATTTGCGCAAATAATTATGCTTATCGGAATGGCGCGTTGCAATATCCAATTTTCCATCGCTAAATTCAAAAAACATTTGCGCAATATCCCAAGCAAAAAAATCCAAATTCCTTTCGGCGGTAAGCTTAGGGTCAAGCTGGCGCAAGCTGCCGGCGGCGGCATTTCTGGTATTTGCTAAAAGCGGCTTGCCTTCTCGTTCATAACGAGCGTTAAGTTCATTTAAAACTTTTTTTGACATTATTGCTTCACCTCTTACCTCTAACACATCCGGAAACGGCGCGCGGAGCTTTAACGGGATCGATTGGATAGTTCGCAAATTTTGGCTAACGTCTTCGCCAATTAAACCGTCGCCCCGGGTAGCCCCTCGGACAAAAATCCCTTTTTCATAAATTAACGACACAGACAACCCGTCCAGTTTTAATTCGCAAAAATAATCTAACTTTGCGTCAGGCGGCAAAAGTTTACGATTACGCTTATCCCAAGCCACCAAATCTTCCCTGCTAAATATATCATTAAGCGAGGTCATTCTAATCTCATGGCGAGCTTTTACGAAATTATCAAGCGGCTGTCCGGCAATGCGGGAAAGTGAAGAACTTGAAGTTTGCAAATCTGGATGCTTAGCATACAAAGCTTTTAGCTCTTTTTCCAAAGAGTCTTTAACGTCATCGGTCACTTTCGGGTCATTTAGAACATGATAACGGTAACGCAGGTCTTCAATTTGCTGCTCCAATTTTTCTATTCTGTTTTTAGCGGCTTGTTTATCCATATATTTCCCTTATATTATACTATTTTTCGGCTAATTTAGCCTAATCCTGTTTTTGCAACTAATTGCAATTCCTTAATGGAATCATAGATTTGTAAAATCTTCCCATGTAGTTGCTCGATTCATCGAGCTGTTAAGCCTGATAAATCAGGCAACTACTACTACGCAACCTTGTGAGACAACCTGATAAATCACGTCGTTCGCGAACACGGTGATAAATTCAGGCAGCAACCCAGCCTTTGCAACCACCACCTATTTTATCCCAACAAATGCTTAAAGTTTGTCATTTATCCACAACGCCTATTGCCTTGATTTATGGTAAAATTAAGTAAAGAAGAAAAAAGAACAGCCTTTTGAAATCAAATATTTCCAAATTTTTCAATGCCAATGAATAATAAAAAATTTGAATTATCTCCAAGACTAAAATTAGGCGTCGGCAGAGGCTTTACCCAAAACCAAATATTAAAATTTTCAGCAGTTATTTGTCTTGTGTTAGCCATCGGCTTGTCTTTAAATGCCGCCAGATTGGTTTATACAAGCAAAGGTCCTGCGCAAAACAGCAACAACCCTCAAGTTTTGGGAGCTAGCGACTCAGCCCCCTCAGAAAACACAGACTCTATTCAATTCACTTCTTATACTGTACAAAAAGGCGACACCTTATTTAACATAAGCCAAAAATTCAAAATTAGCTGGACAACCTTAGCCACCTTAAACAACCTAAAAAGCCCGTTCTATCTAAAACAAGGGCAAATAGTTAAAGTTCCAAAACAGTAAAGAAAGTCCCTTCTGCAAAAAATTACATACCTATAAAAAACACTCCTATAGCCTAGGAGTGTTTTTTTTATTTATTGCTACTGGCCGTTTGGCACCACAACCCTTACTTTTCTGCCCAAGTTGCCATTGCTGGTATTTATATCTACAGCTGTCTGGCCTAAGTAAGGCAACCCTTTAAGCGTTGTTTTATCGTTGGCGTATGTGGTAATACTAACATAAGCATCTGCGGTACTGCTTGGATTAAATAAAATAAGCATTTGTTGGGAATTCGTGTCTAAATCCCAAGACACTGTTGAATTGGACGAAGCGCTTAACTGCGCAGTGTGAGACCAGTAGCTTGGAGATCCGGAATAATATTGTTCCGTACAAGGAGAACTTGTGTATGAGGTATTTCCTGAGGCGTCGAATTCGCATAAATAGGCGTAAACGGAAGCGCCGTTGCCAATATCATTAAATGTTATGGTAACCTTGCCATAACCGCAGCCGCTGCTGTACACATTGGCCCCGCAAAAATCGTATTTTTTAGTAGTGCTGGTAAAGCTGGTTGCTTTGGGAATTTTATCTTGAATCACCGGGGTGGAGGTTGAGCTAAACACCGGCTGGGTTTGCAATACTGTACTATTATTAAACTGGCTGGGGAAAGTAAAACAATTTAAGTTGCTGGTCGGACAAACGCCTCTTTTTATGCTAAAAACCGCTTCTTCGCCAATTGCAGTAGCGCCATAAAGAGAACTTTCCGACTTTAACAGGTCGCTAGAGCTTCTTACTTCAATAAACAGAATTGTGGCCAAACTGAAGCTTATTGCCATTATCGAGGACAAAACTAAAATCGCCAGCAACAAGGTTACACCCTGCTGGTTTTCTTGCCGTAAATTCTTAATTGTTTGGTATGTCATATTCATTTGAAGATACTGATGTTTGATAATAAATCGGCACCTGCTCCCCGGTTGGGAGCTGGACTGTAAATTTTATTAGAATCGTTACCATCGGCTGGGTTTTAGCGTAACTGTTTCCGTAACTGGTACAAGAAGGAGTGAACGGATCGCATAGCGGCCGGATTACAAACATTAATTTATCTACCCTTAAGTTCTTGGGGTTTAAAATTTGGGCATTTGGAACCCCTGCTTTTTGCATAACCAAAGTATAATTTTGATTGCTTGGAGCAGAGAAGGTTGTTGGGTTAGCCCCTATGGTATCAACGTAGCTTCCGTCATTTTTACCAAAATAAAAACATTCTTGGATATTATCTGTATTTACTATTCCTAGCTTATTTTCTTTTAAAGCATAAGTATTGCTTCCAACGCCGCCCGCCGGCGGAACGCAGGGAGAACTTCCGCTAAAAGCGCTATTTAAAGTAGTACCGCCGTTCACATAATAATCAATTTGGCCGTTGCGTATTTCTTTCACAAGGTATTCCACAAAATTTCGCATTCCCTGCGAAGCCTGGCGCAAGGCTTCCGATTCCCGATTTATTTTTAAAACATAATTGAATAAAGACAGCAGCGAAACCATCACCACGGCGAAAATGCTGGTGGCAACGGTTATTTCCATTAAAGTAAATCCGCTTTGTTTATTTTCGTTGATTTTTGATTCTTTATTCATACTTCTGTCTAATAATTTTTCCAGTTCGTTAAATAACTGTCTAATTCAATTTTACAGGATGCCGGGGCCAAATTATAATCCACAACGCGCGGGCACTTTTTGTCTATCCACCAAACCTGTGACTGAACCTTAACCAAAGCGCCTACATCCTGGTTAAAAGGAGCTGTTGCATCTTGGGTAATAATAATTTTTCGGCAGTAATCGGAGCGTCCGGTGCCATTAGTGCAGTCAACTCCGGTAGACCCGCCGCCATAATAACCGCCATTGCCGGAGTTAGCGGAATCAAAATTCAAACCAAATTTACTGCCGTCTTTGTTGAATATCCAGGGACTTAATAAAGAAGAATCAAAGCTGAGAAAAAATGTTGCGGTGGACAAACCAACTCCGCTGCAATTAACGCCATTATTTTTTGTTGGATCCAAACAATACTCCCGACTCAGCCAGTTGGCATAACAATTAGCTTTGTTGGCGGTTGAAGTCGTGTAATCGTAACATCCATTTATTAATAGGGTGTCTTTTAGCCAATTAGTGTCGCGCATATTTCTTACCGCCTCAATACCTTCCCTAGCAAGCCCGTTGGCGACTATTTGCTTTATAACGCCAGTTGAAGAACTTAAAGCATAAACAGCCAGCCCGGCAGCCGCGCTCACTCCCATTATCAAAATAAACAAAGCGACCAAAGTTTCAATTAAAGTCTGCCCGGCGGAATATTTTAAAGATTTTATTTTAGGAAAAAATGTCATTTAATTAAAAATTATTGCTCCGGTTACCGCATTAACGGTTACAGTTTTAGAAACTGTATTTTTTTGATCCCTAAGTGTAATGGTAAATAACGAGTCGGTACTGGCGGAACATGACGGGGGGTTGCTGTTTGTGTCGCAGGCAACATTAGTCTGAAAATTCACAATCTTGCCGTAATCGTCGGCGGTATTGGAGATGCTCACTGCCGGGGCAGCAGGAATATTGCATCCTTTATTAACAATCGTTTTACCAAAAGGAGCCACAAAAGCTACCAGACCGCAGTCGGTAGAAAGGAAATTCTGGGTTGCCGGGTTGGCAATGCGCTGACTTACAACAATTGGATAGCTTGCGGCGCTGGTACTGGCAATACTTATTCCCGATGGCAGGCCAATAGTTTCAACATTCTCCAACTGATAATTGTTTGAATTTTTTGTTATTGCCTGAACAAAATATTTTGTAGGATTGTTTAAATCAAATTTAACCAAATAATAAAGTGCGGTTTGTCCGGAAGGCGTTATTCTGGATGCCAGTGTATAGGCCGCTGTTTTTCTTAAGTCGCTCACCAGCTGATTCTGGGCAATTTTAATATCTCTGGCGGCCTTTTGGCTGTTTAAATTTATAACCATTACGGAAATCAAAATAACCATAATGGACATTACAACCATTAATTCAATAAGGGTAAAGCCCTTTTTTTTAGTTGAAAATTTAGGCATTTGTGTTTGTTTCATTTTAATTGAAACCGGGCCAATCGCTATACAATTATTATGCCTTAAAATCCCAAAAAAGCCAAATACCATTTTAGAAAAAGCGGGCCGTATAGCATGGCTAAAAAGGCGCCAACAGTCAAAAAAGTTCCAAAAGGCAGCCTGCTTTTTAAGCTCTTTTTTGTAAATATTAACAATATTGACGAAACAAAGCCGCCGATCATAATTGCAAAAAAATAACCTACATAAATTTGCGGCCAGCCTAGAATCAAACCCAAAAGCAAAGCAAACTTCACATCGCCAAAGCCAAGCCACTTCCCTTTTGAAACAAACCATAACGCATAAAATGGCAAAAAACCAGCCACTGCGCCAACTAGTCCGCTTATGAACAATCCATTAATTGAAAAAACACTGCTTCCGGCTATAATCGATAAAATTATATTTATACTAGCCACCACAATGGATGAAAGTAAAACCATTTTATCCAGTATAACGAAATGCTCCAAATCAATCACAAATACCGATACAAAAACCGCGGCCACAAACCAGTACCTAATTAAAATAACGATGCCAAAAATGCTTTCCGGCAACAGTGCCGCATAAACCCAAGCAAACAGCAAGGCCGTAGCCAGCTCAACCATAAAATAACGCGCGGAAATTTTAGTTTTACAATATCTGCATTTACCGCGAAGCCACAAAAAACTAAATAACGGGACCAGGTCGCTAGATGACAGGATATGTTTGCAAGAAGGGCAATGAGACCTGCCCCCGAGGCTCTCCTCCTCAGGCAATCGCAATGTTAAAACATTTAAAAAACTGCCTATTGCGCTGCCAAAAATAAATGCCGCCAAAGAAAAAAAAGTAATCATAAAAGTTAATTTATATCCGGACGCTGCACTGACACTTGAATGGGTATTTGCCGGAAATCCGGCAGCTGTTTTAAAGCGTCAATTAAATATCTCAATTGGACAATATCCGGCCTTAATTTATAGGCTTTATCCAGCGCGGCAAGAGAGGGAGAACGCTGATTTTCCAGCTGATAAACTTTTGCCATAAACAGCCAGCCGTAAAAATCGGTTTGTTTTAGGGCAAGCGATTTTTGTATAGCAGCTTTTGCGGCGGGCAAATTTCCAAGCTGAAAATTATACAAGGCTAATTGCCCGTAACGCTCCGAGTAATTCGGATCTATCTTTAAAGCCTGTTCCATATTTTCAACGGAATGTTGCAAATATTGTTTTTCTTTTGTCCGCTCATAAAGCATGGCGTATAAGTTTCCGGCTTCGACGTAGTTAGTTGTGTAATTTGGATGGATTTTTTTTAAATTTTCTATGCCTTGCACAATCTCGCCGCTGTCTTTGCCAATCCTGATTGCCGAAGCCAATTCATATAAATAAGTTATTTGGTTAGTTGGGTTAACTTTATAGGCCAAGCGGCTTAGTTTATAAGTTTCCTTATAATTAAAGTTTATATAGCCCATCTCGGCAAAATAAAAAATTTGTTCCGCCACAAGCAATACAGTTCCGCAGACAATTAACACTCCCGCTAAAGCATAAATCGGCGCAAACAACCATAATGTTTTGGGACGATTAATCTTAGTTAGTTTTGGATAAAACAAAAAAGCCAAAATTACCGCAAGCAATAAAAACATCGGAATAGGCACCGGATTAAAACACACCCCGAAAATCCAAGCCGCCAAGGCTGATATTGCCGCCGCGGTTTGCAAATCAGGCTTTTCTACCAGCTCTTTCAAGCCATAAACAACAGCTAAAATAAGTAAGGAAATAAAAGTTAAAACAAACGGCAACCCTGCCGTTACCGCCATCTGCAAGAATAAATTATGGGCATCATCAAACACTCCGGCAATGCTCCCCAACCCCTGGGTCCTGCTTCTTTCATAAAATAACGCAAAAGTTCCCGGTCCCGTTCCTAAAAATGGCCTTGTTCTTATCCCATTAATGGAAGTCGTCCAGGCTTCCAGCCGGAAAAAAGTATTGTCATCCGCCGACTGCACCACAGAAGATACCGCTTGCGGCCTGCTTACCGATACTAAGCCAAAACTAAATATTCCTGCTAAAAATATTACGGCAAGAAATTTCCATATAAGTTTCTTTGGGAAGTGAAAAAATATCAATACGGATAAACCCACCAACAAACCCGAGGCGATAGCCAACAGCGCTCCTCTGCTGGAAAAAATTGCGTTGGTAAAAATAATAAAAAATATTCCTACTGCATAATAAATTTTGCTGGCAAAAGACTTGCTCTCAGCCATAAATGCCAGGGCAAACGGCAGCAGCGCTGCTGCATACATCATTGAAAAATTTGGATTTCCCAGCAAACTGGGAGCCCGGGCAAAACCGCCTGCTCCTCCGGGAATATAAAAATTAATGCCTAAACTTTGGAAAAAACCATAAACCGCTATTACCATCGCCCCAAAAACCAAAATTTTCAGCAAATAAATTAGTTTTTCTTTTTCATTAATCGCTAAAAGCAAAAATAAAAAAAGCGCCCAGGACAAATAAAAAATCAGGCCGCTTGTAAAACGATAATAAAAACCAAAAATACTAAAAAGCTTATCAATTGATCCGAGCGTTGAGAGAATTGCCAGTAAAATAAAAAGCCCTAAAAGCAAATATACTATCTTATTATACCCGATTTGCGCTTTTGCCTGCCTGAGCCTGTTTAAATAAACAAAAGATGCCGCTCCCAGCAGCAGCCAAAACAAAACTAATTTTATTGTTTCAAAATTCTCATGAGAAAAAATGGAGAACGCCAGGGGTACAATAAAAACAATAAAGCCAATTAAGCCAACTACTATATCCTCCCGATAGGGTAAGCGTGGAATTGAAAATTTAAACATAAATTGCTATCGTTCGTTGTTTTACTGCGCTCCTGACTGAATCTTGTTCCAGCCTTTAGCATAATTTCGAGCAGCTGTTGGCAGGCAAAAATCCAGCACATAACCGCCATTTAAAGCTTTTTTGTACTGGAGGCTGTCGGAACATATTTTAGAAGTAAATGAGGGCAGGTTGTAACCGCTTAAATAGTTTAACATAACATTCTGGTTTGTAAATTCAACTGCGGTGGGAAACCTTCCCTGGTCATTATAAAAATATTCAAAAGCCTTTGCCAGGGACTGCGCCGATGCGGCCACTGTTTCAGCCTGCGCCAAATTTTTTCCAGCAGAAAGCCCTAACACGACTGCCAATAACAAAACAGCAGCCACAATTAGGCTGCCTAACAATAGTTTAAGTTTCGGGTTGATAGTAAACATAAAAATTTTAAACTGCAATTCTTGTCCCGCTAAATTACAAAATTTAGCGGGACAAGAAAGCAAGTTATACTATTGAATACCAGCTTGAGTCAAAGTGTGGAAACCAGGGCCGTAGCCTCCGGTCTGAGCACCTAAACAGAAAGTGATACCATAAGTTCCCGTCAAATTTGGAGAACCCTGGTTGTTTGCAATAGATGTATAGGTGTTCTGAGCTGCGGTACAAGAACCATCTGGAGGAGTAGGGGCAGTCGGAATTAAACCAATATAGCTAGGAACAATGTTTGGAGCTCCAACACCTGCTGCTGGAATAGCACCCGCTGCAACTGTCGGATAGCTGTTAACGTCATTAAAGTAAAGCTCGTAAGCAGAAGCCAGCTGTCTAATGTCAGCCAACCTCTTGGCGTCCCTGGACTTGGCTCGAGCCGAGTTTAGGGCAAGTAAAACCACAGATGCCAAAAGACCTATAATGGCGATAACTACCAACAATTCAATTAAAGTGAAACCTGCTTTGTTTTTATTTCGCAATTTTTTCACCCCCAATCCTTTATAAAACATAATTGAAAATATTAAACAATACTTTCAATTTAATATT
>JACRDK010000018.1 GCA_016218585.1 Candidatus Doudnabacteria bacterium | reverse complement strand
TGCAAAATACCGTGCATTAATCTTCCGCCAAAACTGGCGCTTTCGTGGCTGCCCTGGTAGCGGAGTTTTTCTTTAATCAGTTCGTCATCTTTCCATTCCCGGTCGGACAATTCTTCATTAGCTTCCAGTTTATCTTTCCCCGTTCCCTCGTACCACCGCACCATAAAACCGCCGCCAATTAAGCTGCCGGCTGCCACGGCATAGCCAAACCAGCCGCCAAAATAAATTCCCAAAGCAATAAGCAGCAGCAACAGGCCCTCCAAAACAAAAAATAGTTTTTTTGTTAAGCGAACCCGTTCCAGTACAGCAGCCAGCGGGTGGTTAATCATTAAGGCAATAAGCAGAGAAGATATTAAAGTAATAGACACGGTCACAGGAATGGATTTAATATACTGGCCAATTATCCCGGTGGAAAAAAGCAGCGGCAAAAAAGCCCAGACTGTAGTTAGGGTTGTGGTAGTTAACACTACTTTAAAATCATTGAGTACCAGCAATACAGCTTCTTCCGGGGTAAACTTTCCCGTGCGCAAATATTGTTTCGTGGCCGAAACTACGACAATAGCGTCGTCAACTAAAAGCCCTAAGGCCAAAATTAACGAAAATAAAGACAGGAAGTTTAAAGATATTCCTAAATAATATAGAGAGCTGAAAGTGGCTAAGAACACCAAAGGGATGGCCAGCCCGGCCACCAAAGCTTCTTTTAGTCCGACAATAATAAACAAGATGCCGAAAACCAAAATCAAAGTTAAAATGAAATCGTGTTGCAGCTCATTAAAACTTTTATTTATTTCTTTAGCATTGTCCTGGGTGACGTCGTATCTTACGCCGGGATTAAAAGTTTTTATGGTTGAGGTAATGGTTTCGTTAGCAAGCTTAACCGTATCCAATACCGAAGATCCTGTTCGTTTAACAACTGACAGGGTAATAGCGCTCTGGGGTTTGGAGCCCGCGGTGGATAGCCGGGAAATAGTGGATTTTTTTATTGAGGTTATTGATACGTTTGCCAGGTTGCCCACGGTTACCGTGGTGCCGTCGGGGGAGTGGGTTACCGGAATGTTAGACAAATCGGTAACGGAATGAATCTTGGAGTCCGAACGAATGGAATACTGAAAACGGTCTGAATCAAAAGTTCCGGCAGGTATGGCGTTGTTGGTCGCGGCAATGGCGTTGTTAGCCTGGTCGGCGGAAAGGTTGCGGCTAAAAAGCCTGTCCGGATAATAAGCAACCTGGTATTCTTTTTCGTCGCCGCCGGAAATGTTGACCTGGCGGATGCCGGGAATTTTTTCCAAATTGTCTTTTAAAGTTTCCGCGTAACCGCGCATGGTAAAACCGTCGTAAGGCCCGGTGATGGCAAATTGCATTACCGGCTGGTCATCCAGGGATATTTCGTTAACCACGGGATCATTGGCATCTTTGGGGAGTTTTGGTTTGGCATTATTAACCTTATCCCGCAAATTTCGCAAAGATTCAGTAAGGTCGGCGTTGGCATTAAATTCCACGGTAATGCTGGAAACGGTGTTGGCGGAGTTGGAAGTTACCTTGCTTAAATCTTTTAAGCCGGAAATTTCTGTTTCAATTTTTTTCGTGACCAATTCTTCAACATCGCTTGGGGAGGCGCCCGGCAGAGTTGTAATAACTACGGCAATCGGAATTTTTACTTCCGGATCGGATTCCCGCGGCAATTTGAAAAAAGAAAAAAGACCGGCGCCCGTAAGTAAAATAATCAGCAATAAAACCACGCGGAAATTGCTTACAAAAAAGTTTAACCAGCTTTTTCGCAATTCCGGGTTGAATGTGAGCTTGTCTAAATAAAGTTGATCGGTTGTTTTGGTGGAACCGCCTGGATTTATTGTTTGTTGGTTTTTTGGCAATTGTTCGTCCATAAATTTTTGTTAATGAAAATAGCTAAACAGGTTTGCGTGCTAAATAGTCAAAGGTTATTGCAATTGCACTGAATCACCGGCTGCAACATCGTAAGCATTAGAGACGATTTCCGAATTTTCATCCAGGCCGGATGTAACCTCTACGTGTTCGCCGTCTACTTTTCCAATTGTAACCGCTACTTCCTGAGCTTTATTTCCGGCGTCTAATTTATAAACGAAAGCTTTTCCGTCCGGCGTTAATTTTACGGATTGAAGCGGCAAAACAAAAGAATTTGTTTGAGCTTCGGCGGAAGGATTTCCTAAAATTATTACGGCGGCATTTTGCCCAACGGTTAGGTTGGAGCTTTTTGGGTTAACTACGGCTATATCTACTTCCGCAGTTCGGCTTGTTGCGTCTACGCTGGGCGCCACATTGGTTACCGTACCGGTGGCCTGATCTTCGCCAATTTTTGCCATGGCGCCAATTTTTATAAATGGCAAATCTTCGCCGCTGACAAAAATTTTGAGCTGCATGCCGCCTTCGTTAACAACAGAGGCGACTTTCTGTCCGATGCTAATAACATCGGCAAATTTAACGGGCAAGGCTGAAACAGTGCCGTCGAAAGGAGCTTTAATTTGAGTGTTGCTGTAAGCAACTTCCGCAGCCTGCACCTGGCCCTGGGCAATTAAAATTTGCGCTTGAGCAGCCTGGATATCGGCAGGGCGAGCCTGCGCCTGAGCCTGCGCCAGGGCAGCTTGGGCGCTGCTAAGTTGTCCGTTTGCGGCGGAAATGGCGCTGTCTTTGTTTTTTAAAGCAGTTTGATAGGCGTTGTAATTGCTTACATAGGCGGCGGCATAAGTATTGGGAATGGCAATGGTCCAGGTATCGGAAGTCGGGGGATTGGAACTGAATTGAATATACAGCCCCTTTGTGCCTAACGGAGTGGGCTGGGTTGTAACATCGCCGGATGCTGATTCAAGGCCTGAGGTTTGAAACCTTAATCCGGAACCCGTGGCGTACAGGCTAATTTTATAGCTGCCTTCGGCCGTGTCTTTATATGTGCCGGTAATTACGGGAGCGCTTGAACTGGTGTTGCCGTTTCCCGGGATGGCGGCAATTGAAGTATTAAGCAGGCTGGATAACGCATTGCTTACTGCCGTCTCTTGGTTTGCCTCGGTGGTTTTTAAATTATTAGTGGCGTTTTCAACTGCTACTTTAGCTGCGTCTATTTGTTCGCTGCTGGCGCCGGCAATAAGTTTATTGTAATTGGCCTGGGCTTGTTCCAGCGCTCCGCGGGCGGAAGTGAGGGCGGCAGCGGCATTGCCCGCGTCTATGGTGGCTAATACCTGGCCTTGTTTTACCCGGTCGCCAACTTTAACATAAATTTTTGACAATTTGCCGTTGCCTTGGCTTTTTAGGTCAACCTGCTGGAGCGACTCCACGGTGCCGTTAGCGGAAACCGTGTGCGCATTTTGGGAGTAGTCCTTGGCTTTAAGCAAATGAACCAGCGGTTTGGTATTTGAACTGCCGGTGTCCGTTGGTTTTTTTCCGGCGGAACGGGCAGCTAAAATAGCAATAAAAATAACAATTGCCGCTACAATAGCGGTGGCTGTTGAATGTTTTTTAAAATAAGATAATTTCATAAATGGTAAGTTAATTTTTTTTAGGTTTAATAATTAAGGCGGACAAATAATCACAGTAATTTTTAATTGATGGCTGATGTTTCCCGCTGCAGGAATGGAGAACATAGCCGTGGACCGAGTTTGCAATTAGGCTTCTTGCTTCGTTGGGGTATTTTACCAGATGTTTTTTTAAAAAGTTTAGCGCCTGTTTTTGGGTTTGATTAATAATTTCCATGGTCTCTATAAAGTGGGGATGGTCGGTTCTGGGAAGTTCCATTTTGGTAGTAGACATTCCGGCCGCCAAAGAAATTTTAATAAATTCCTGGCAGGTCTGGGACAGCGCTTGTTGGGGGTTAGACCTTTTTGTGTTTCCCAGATTTTTGGCAACCGCCTTAGAAAGTTGCTGCCATGTGTCCAAAGTAATGGCTGCAAATAAATCGTCCTTGCTCTTAAAGAAATAATACAGGGAAGATTTATCTACTTTAGCCTGCCTGGCAATAATTGACATAGAAGCAGAATCATAGCCCCATTTGGCAAAGGCGGTTTTGGCCGCGGCAAGTATCCTTTGCCTGGTTTTTTGGCTGGTCTTCATAATTTACGGGAGTTTCTAATTAAAAATATTTTACCCACCGAGCGGTCGGTAAAAGTAGTATGGGTATATTAAACAAAATCCCTCTTGTTGTCAAAAGAAAACCCCCTCTTTTCCAGTTGGAAAGAGGGGGTTTACAAACACTATTTTTTACGGTTTTACGCCGGGAAGAATAGTTAAGTGAATAACGAAGTCAAAATTTGGGTATACTTCAACCTCTTCGTCAATTAATCCGGGGCAATTGCCGTAAAGTTCATAGGATCCCACGTCTAAGCCTTCTGGGTAAAAAGCTCCGTCAAGCAAGTCGCAGTTATTTGACGGGTGTAGCTCAGAATCTTGATATCCGTCAACGCTAATATATGAGGGCATACTCTCCTGATATATAGTAAGATAAACATCCTGGAAGGTAACCTGGTCGCCTCTAAACCCATAAATCATAGTGTTGTTGCCCGGGTCGTACCAGCCTGTTGGCCTATCCTGCAGATTCCAAGCAGAGGCTGTTCCAAAGGACATTGCTAAAATTATAAGGGATATTGAAATTTTGCTAATAGTTTTAAACATAGTTGTTTTTTAATTTTTACAAAAAAAATACGAAACATTTGCCAAAAGGCTCAAGTTTCGTACATATATTAATATTATAAGGATAAACTTGGCCCCTTGTTTTTAGGCCCGGCTTATCCCGACCGGCAGTTTACAATTTTGTTCGGCACAAACACCACCCCCTTCCCGGCTCAAAGCCGCCTTAAAGGGCGTGTGGCGCCCTCCGCAGCCAAGTGCTATGCTCAAAATTAAGTTTTTGTTTCTAACCCGTGTAAAAGTTTTCTGTTCGTAATCAATGTATTCCTGTTTGTTGGAAAAGTCAAATTTAAAAAATAAATAATTCTTCAATAGGCGTTTTTAAAATTTTGGCCACATTATAGGCCAGCTGCAGGGAAGGGTTGTATTTGCCGGCTTCCAAAAAGACAATGGTTTCGCGCCTCACGCCAACCTTGTTTGCCAGCTGTTCCTGGGTTAAATTTAACTGAGCCCTTTTTTCCTTAATTAAATTTTTCATCGGCAGGCCCTTTCCGGAAGCGGTGAGGACGGGTGGCCGTGGGCGACCCATTGTCCGTTTTGGCAAATCCAGCCATCCTCCCCGGAAAACAAGCGAATGCCCAAAACGGCAAACAGGGCGGCTAAAAGAATTGCCGCCAGAGCCAGTGAGATTTTTTTGCCAGTGGAAATTTCGCTTTGGCGGTAGCGGAGGAAGTAATTTACAAAACTATTGACCAGCAAGAGCAAGCAGACTGAATATGCCAGGGTTGAACCGGCTGCTTCCAGAGCAGGATTGTAGGCCCTGGCAGTTAACAGAATAAAAGAGCCAATGGCGCCTAAAATACTGAATATAATTAAGCTCCAGCGGGCGGAATCCCCGGCAATTTTATAGTCGCGTTCATCTGCGGTAACTTCGGTAACCTGTTTTTTTACATACATAAGCAGCAGGACGCCGATAACGACAGCGGCAGCCGCTAAATAATAATTTTTTAGAACCACAGCCTGGCTGACTATGGCCGCAAGGCTTGCGGCGGTAATTAACCGAGCCGCAGTGTATTGTTTAATTGTCATAGTAGTTTAGTTAATTATTTCTAACATAGTTATATGTTATATTATTCTAACATTCTTGTCAAGCATAAAAAAAGCCGCTAATGCCAAGCATAGCGGCTTTTATAATATGAAGTTATTTTAGAATTTCGTTGGCAAGTTCGTTAATGCCTTGTTTCTTTTCCGCGGAGTAGGGGATTACTTTATAATTACCCACCGCTTCCCGAATTTCTTTTAACTGTTTGGCCAGTGCGGTTTTTTTAATTTTATCTATTTTATTGGCGACTACCAGAATATCTTTATTGGCTTCTTTTAAACTAAACAGCATTTCAGCGTCGGTGTTAGTTACTCCTACGCTGGCGTCTATTATTAGCACTACCTTTTTTTGTTCATAGGGAGAGTCAAAAAAATACCAGTAAATTAATTGCTGAATTTGTTCCTGGGTGTCTTTGGATGTTTTGGCAAAGCCATAGCCGGGCAAATCTACCAAATAAAAAGAGCTGCTAATTCCTTTGGCGGAAATTAAGAATAAATTAATTTCCTGGGTGCGCCCGGGAAACGAGCTGGTGCGGGCCAAGTCCTTTTGGTTAGCCAGGGTGTTTATGACGCTGGATTTCCCTACGTTGGAGCGGCCAATAAACGCAATTTGGTCCAGCCCATCGTCCAAACTTTCATCCGGCCCGGTAATTCCTTTTATAAATTTTGCGGAAGTAATGTTCATATGGGTATCATAGCAGGAAACAGGGAAAATTACTTAAAAGTTTTTGTCGTCAGCGCTGGGTCCATATATAGAGGGGACGGCAAGGTTATTAAGGCGCATATAGACGGTGAGCTGTCCGCGGTGGTGCACCCAGTGGCGAATGGTGGAACTAATGGAGTCATCCATTTTCATAGCTATCAGCACCTGCTCGCCGGCCTTTAAGGTAAACATTTTTTGCATTTGCTCATCTGTGGCCGCGCTTAAAGCTTTTTTAGCCTTGGCCATATTTTCGTCAAAAAACGCAACAACTTCGGCAGTAGTTTTTGGCTGGCTATGTTTAAAAGTGGCGAAATTTATTTCGCCGACTTCTACCATTTGTTCAATCCATAGGGGTATTTCGGCTACCAGCAAAGTTAAATATCCCATTGCCATAGATTTTTCGTGCGGCTTATATTCAAACAAGCTTTCGGAAATGCGTTCCAAACACTTGCGGGTAGCTGCAGCTTCTTCCTCTAATTCCTTTAAAAAATATTGTCCTAAAGTTATGTTGTTCATATATCTCCTTCCATTAATGGTTTATGTATTATAGCAAATATTATTAAATATTTTGTCCTGATATGTGTGAAAATTGGTCAAGCTAAGAAGTCTATATTAGTCATAAGGATTTTTTTGTTTGATAACGAAAAGAGGCGGGTGCGGAGTAAGTACTCCAACACCCGCCCCGTCGCTATTGCCAGGCTACGATTGTGGCTGTTCGGCCGCTTCGGACGCAGGGTCAGCGGTCGTTTTGCCTCCTGCATTGGCATTGTTCGCCGGCGCGGTGGGCTTGGGAACCGGCAGATAGGTCGGCTGGAAGTATTCCGCATTGAGCGCATTGCGCTTCCCGGTGTGAATCTCGGCGCTGCTGAGCACCCGCCCAGAATCGATAGCGGCGCATACCTCATTCAGCAGGTTGTTGAGACGTGCCGTCTTGTTGGACTCGATGCGTTTGTCGCCTCGGGCAATCTCCAGTTCGTGTCGGAGATTCTCTTCCGTGCGAACGTGCTCTGCACAGTGTTGGTCGCTGGCCTTCTGGTGTTCGACTAGCTTCCTGACTGCCGCCGAAGCGGTGATTTCCGCCATGGCACCGTCGTAGAGCCTCTCTCCGATGATGCGCCTGGCTTCCTTGGATGAATCGACTTCGATCCTATCGGTGGTGGGGTTATCGGCTGCGTTGCGGCCGAAAAATCTGTCCAACAATTCACCTAAACCTGGCATAAAAGACCTCCTTAGTGTCTTCGTACCGTCTGCTCCAAATTCTTGCAGTCCCGAACTAAGCTGGCTCATGGCCAGAAAATAACGACCGCCGAAGCAGTGGTGATTTTTTGGGGTTCTACAAGTCTCTGGATGGTAAAAATTTCGAAATTACAAAATTTTAACCATTCAGGGACATTTAAGGTATAAAACATAATAGTATGGCAGAAATATTTATTTTTGTAAAGGGGGGGGATGCAAAAATTCAAAAGACTCTAAAAAACAAAGCCCTTGATAAAATTGGTTAATTATGGTAAAATGCTTGAAGTTATTAAAAAAGAGATTTTGTTTTATCCTTAATTCATAATTCAAATCTCTTAATTCTAGTTCTTGGCGCTATCGTCTAATGGTTAGGACAAGTGGTTTTCATCCACTAAATCGGGGTTCGATTCCCCGTAGCGCTACCACTAACAACCTCATTCTCCGGAATGGGGTTTTTAGTTTGGTTTTATTGATGAAGAAAGAGTTTTCCCCGTCTGCAGTCGTCTAAAGCTCCAGCTGATGGCGGGCAGGCAAAATTTTGGTGTGTTTGTAGCATTTTCAAATTAGGCTTATAATTAAGCTAGATTAGTTTTCAATATTAGCAGGTCCTAATAAATAATTTTATGACAAAAATTTTTCATGTGCCACGTTTTAGAAGCATTCTTGCCGAGTTAATTGTGCAACTAATCAATTGGCTTATTATTCCTATTTCATTATTTTATATTTATTTCGGTCTGCTAGATACAAACAATCAAACATTGGCATTATTAATTACGTTAATTTTAATTACAATTGTTTTAATAAGCTTGTTCATACCGTCTCTACTTTTATATCTAAACATTTTAAAATATACGATTAGCCTTAGTGACGATGGGAGAATTATTGAGAAAAGTCTATTTGGAAATGAAAGACAAGTAAATGTTGGAAATATTGATAAAATTGAATGGGCTTACTTGGCAGAGCCAACTATCGTACCAAATAAAATTATTACTAAATTTGGTAATATATATAAAAATACAGTAGATAGATATGGCCTCACAGATTTGAAACATTCTTTGTCTTTTGGCCCCCGTTTTATTAATTCCACTTATAGCAACTTTCCAACATACGCAATATCGGTAGATTTGGTTAAGGAAATCCAAAAAATAAACCCAAACGTAGTTATTGAAGAAAACGTTAACAAAATTATACAAGCCAGGGAATGGTGGAATCGCAAGCGTCGCTTTGCAGGGCTCCTGATTTCAAGTTTTTTAGCCTTAGTTGGCATATCTGCCCAAAGTATAATTTTTATAGCATTAGCTATATTAATTTATTTTATGTCTGTAGTTGTTAATAAGCAAAGATAAGTTGATTATAAACTTCCCTTACTAAAGCAAGAAAAGTTTTCCACCTGTCTCGACTTGATCTACCAATAAAAAATAACCCAACACATTGGGTTATTTTTTATTGTCCTGAGAGGGACGCGAACCTCCCCAAACAATGGTCACCTTCGTACAAAATGCTCCTGACCCCTTTTTTTGTCTCTTTTCCGTTCCTTGTTATGAAGACTTGCAGTTGCTTGAATTTTATGCTAATATGGATAATGCATAATTTAATGCTGATATCTTGTTCTTATTTAAGCCAATGTTTTAATACTCTTATCCGAAATCGTTATCCAGTAAAAAATTTAAATGAAACAATTAATAAAAATTTGAAAGGATAATTGTGGCTAGAAAACTCAAACCCTCTTCCTCCGTGGAAGATATATTAAAAGATATGTTTATTCTTCAGCTAGCCCAAGCTGGAGTACCACAAGTAAAAATTAGAGAGATACTGGGAGTCGACATCCATAGGGTTAGTAAAATTTTAAAACACAGTAATTTAAAAAATAATGACTAAAAATAACAACAATCCCATAGACAAAAAACTTGACAAAGCTTTGGATTTTTTGGAGCAGCTCATAGCAATTCAGCTTTATGCTGCTGGCGCAACACAACCCGAAATATCCTCAAATCTAGGAATAGCACTGGGAAAAGTAAATAGATTAGTAAAGGGAGTAAAATCTCCAAAAGGAAACTAATATGGCAAATAATAAAGTTAGCTCAGAAGAATTATTAATGGATATTAAGCAGTTATTAATGTTATTTATAGCTTCTCAGGGCGTAAGCTCGGAACAAATTGCAAAAACTCTAAATGTAAGTGTTCGCAGAATTCAGCAAATGATTCCTTTAAAAAATATAAAAAAATAAAATTATATGCAGGAACATGTAGAAAAAATTTGCGAGAGACTTGATGTATTAATAGCTTTACTTTTAGATTTGCAAGATTCTATTAACCAAAGTCATAAAAAACCAACAGCCTTGTCAATCAAAATGATGAAACTGCGTCAATTGGGCTTAGAGAATATCGCAATAGCAAAAATATTCGCAAAGACACCAGCAGAGGTTGCAAAGTTAATATACGAAACTAAACGAAAAAAGAAATAATAAATCCAGATGAGCGAAAATTTTAGCAATCCTACTGCGGATAAACCAGAAAAATTAAAACATGTATGCGATTTATTACACTCTTCCAGACAGAGAAGGGAAGTATTTTTTGCTATTTACTCTGGGTATAAGCATTTTAAATCACTCAAAGATATAAAATCTGTAGTTAGTAAGTACAATAACAAGACAAGCGAAGCGGCAGCAAAGCTATGTGCCGAAGATCTAATCATTAAAAAAAAGGGACCAAATAATATACTTCTATATGGAAAAATTCCATTTTATAAGGCTAACATTCCGGAAATTAAAGGACTTTTAAAAAATCCTAAAAAATTAAAAAATCTTACAACTAAACGCAATCCTAAAATCGTTGTTAAAAGCCCGAATACGTTTAGATTTTTTTCTAAGCCAAAAGTAAAAAGATTGTATATAGATGATTTGGATTCATTCGCAAAAGTGAGAAAAATTTCAAAAGCTTATTGTTCTCAAATGAATAGAATTGGGGAAAGAATTATAAATGAAGGTATATGTAAAATACTTAATAGCGGCTCTAAAAATGACTGGGGCGGAGAGAAAAACGACATTTTTGCTTCTATAAATATTAATGGCAAAAGAATCTCTGCAGCCTTTGCTCTAAAGGGCAAGGCCACGCAAGGCATCTTAGTTCCAGGAAAAATGGGTAAAAATGGAGACCAGATTCAAAGATTATTTGAGAGCAGTGCTGAAAGTCATTTTATTGTTTATCATAGTGCAGTGGATGAAAAAGTCGATGACCAGATGCAAGCCTTAGCTATTTCTAAATCGGTAAGCGGTGGGTATAAAACTATATACTTTTGCATAATTGACGGCAAAGATCTGGCGCGGTTAATAACTGCTTATAAAACAAAGTTTAATTTATAATTAGATTATATATGAACGAAGAGCAGATCTCAGAAAAACTCGATCAATTGTTAGAAGTAATACAGAACCTTTTCATCCTTGAAGCAGTAAAAGCTAAAATGCCTGTGGGAGAAATAAGGAATATTTTGAAGATTGATAAAAGAAGGATTGGCAAGGTTTCAAAATATATAAAATTAAGCTAATAAAGGTTTTACTAAAATATTTATTTCTTTAATATTGATTTGGCTATATTGGTTATTATTTTAGAGAGTTGTCAAAGCTGTTTCGACAAGGGTTTCGCATTTTTTAATCCGAGGATGCCTATAAAAATAACCCGGCACATCGGGTTATTTTTATAGGCATGAAGTAGATAAGGCCCTTGGTACTTTTCTGTTTAAATATAGATTTCGTCTACATAGCACCATTTCCAGTCTTCCCCAGGCTCAAAAGATTTTATTATGGGATGTTTGGTGGAATGAAAATGTTTGGTCGCGTGTTTGTTCTTGGAATTATCACAGCAGCCAACGTGTCCGCAAGTAAGGCATAAGCGCAAATGCACCCACCCGTCGCCGGTCTTTAAACACTCCTCGCAGCCATTTGGAGTTTTTGGCTTTATGTCTTTAACAATTTGTTCCAGATGCAAACAGGTATTTTGTTGTGTTGCCATATGGTTTATGTTAGTTAATTAAGAGGCTGTAAAATTTTACCAGCCGCGGGCTTTGGCTTCTGTTTTTAATGCGGTAAAACCAAGCTTATCTGTTCCGCTGCCGGGGTAAGTTCTTAAGCCCAATGAGCGCAGGTACTCTTTAAATTTGGCATCGCTTAGTTGGTAGTATTGGGCAAAGCCGTCAACGCTGCTTGAGGAACGGTCGGTTAACCAGGTAAAAGAAATAAAGGGAATGCGGTCTTTGTAAGTATCCCAGGAGGAAAATATATTTTTTACAAAAGTCGCCTGTTTTTCTTCCGAACTATTGTCCACGGCAGATGTTGGGTAGCCAACTTCAAAAAAATAAATATTTTTATTGCTATATTCTGTAACTAAATTTTTAATGTCTGTTATTGCCACTGCCGGATCTTGAACGGAAAAGTCAGCCTCCAGGGGATAGTAGGTAGTAAATACCGCATCCATTTCCTGATACAGCGCTTTGTAATAAGTTTTGTGCGAGCCAAGCAAATCAGGGAGGGCTGCGGTAAAGGAAACCGGCAAATTAGGGTGAGTGGCTTTAACATGATTTTTTACGGCAAAAGTAAAAGCCCCAAAATTGCTCCACTGTCCGGACGAAGAAAGGTATGGGTCAACTTCGTTAGACAGCGACAAAGCATTTAAATTTACCTTGTTTAACTGGCCCAGGCAATAATCTATCATTGTGTTGTAGCGGCTAATTAAAGCGGTGTCGTCTAACGAAAGATTATTTAAGTCCGAAGGCGTGTGCCTGCCGTTAGTGTCTATGGCTCGCACATTCAAAGTTACTTTTAGGCCTTGAGCGCTGTAAAAATCATTAGCAATGGCAAGATTGGGGTTGTTGTAAACTCCGGGTGAAGTTTCAATATCATCCCAGTTTAAAGACAAGCTTACAACCTCGCTGCCTAATTCTTTTGCCTTGCTTGTGGCTTCGGTAAAATTATTATTTTCCGTGGTGGTAATATCTATGCCGAGCAATCTGCCTCCTTTGCTTACGGGAGTTGGCGTAGTTATTGGCGCGGGGTTTGGCTGGGTTACCACTGGAGTAGAGGAGGGGGTGGTGGTTGTTTGGGGAGGAGGGGTTTGGTTTTGAGGTGGCTGCTGAGTCTGGGCGGGAGTGTCGGTTGTGGTTTGGGTTTTAAGAGCCAATACGCCGGTTACAGTTAAAGTTTTGTCCGCGGAGTTTGCCTGCTGAACGTTGGCAAGCTGGTACCCCCAGGAATTAAAAACTTCCATACTTGGGATCCCTTGCCTGCCGCCCGCGGTAATTAAATATATAGTGCCGTTGTCGACAATAAGTTCGCCCGGGTTATGCGCGGAAGATAAAACAACCGCGGTATTTTTATAGACTCTGTCGTCATTTGGTTGGAGCACTTCTAAATTTGAGCCGGAATCTTTTACTTCAAGGTCCGCTTTGTTGGCGGCGACAATATTTTTAAGAGTGCCGCCGTTTTGGAGAAAAACATCCATGCTGGGAACTCCAATTAAACCAACTTCGTGCGAGTAATAAATTGTTCCTTTATACTCCAGCCAGCTTCCCCAAGGGTGAGACTGTGTTGCGCTGGTTATGGCGTAGGTTGTGGCCATGGTGTAATTTTTTAGGCTGCCATTTACAACATTATTTAGAGAATAGCCTAAACCAACGAACGCCTGATAATTGGTAAAAGGTATTTTGGTAGTTTGGTTTATAAAATAAATAGTACCCTGGTCATTGACCAGCGTACCGGTTGAGTATGGAAAATCTCCGCTGTTTTGCGTCTGCGTTGCGGAAGCGTCTTCAAACAGCAAACCTTGCGCTATGTTGGCGCAAGGGAATGTGAGGGCTAAACAGAGGGTTATAAGAGTTGTAATGTATATTTTTGGTTTCATTGGTTGAATGTTTGTTTAAAGTAAAATTATCACAAGATGCGATATTAGGCAAAAATTACGGACCATAAAGAGATCTCTATTGTTAAATAAAGGAAGTTTTTAATTAATGCTATAATTAAAGTAAGTTTAAAATTAAACGAAATTATATGAATAATATTATAAAAAGAGCTTTAATTAATTCTTTTTCCACCTCCGCTTATATTGTTTTAATCGCGTTATTTTTTTTCAATATTGAAAAAATTAACTTTGGCGAACGCGACACGGTTTTTGCGCCAATTTTTATGATAATGCTTTTTGTTTTTTCCGCGGCTTTAACTTCCTCGTTAATGTTCGGGCAGCCTTTGTTTTGGTATTTAGACGGAAAGAAAAAAGAATCGCTCCAGCTTTTGGGTTATACTATGGGCGTATTTTTTCTCACCACTCTTATTGCATTCTCCTGCCTAATAATATTTAAATAGAGTTATGCCAAAATATTTTAAATTTTATTTAATTTGGGCAATATTAGTTTTTGTTTTAGTTTTTGTTAAAGGGGGCTTTAGCACGGACAATATTACCCATTTTTTAATTTTAGTTTTTTTGGGGATTAATTTGTGGCTGTTTAAAAAAAGAGGGAAGTATGCCGGCCAAAATCCCAAACGGTATTTTATTTGGTATTGCGTGCTTTCCGCCGCGGTGGTGGAAGGGTGCTATATGATAACCAGCCCGGTTTTTACCAGTTTACGTTTTACCGCGGGGATGAGCGGCGGGCAGATGCTCGTTAATTATTTAATAGACTTAACTTTTACCGTCCCGGCTTACTTTTTAATTTTCCGCGTAGTTTGGTGGTTAATTAACAAGTATCAGTATAACGTTTGGCAGGTGGCAATTTTGTTTGCCCTAGGCCAGGGGTTGGGCGACGGCAGCAGAACATTTTTGGCGAACCCGGGGCTGTTAATCTTCATTCCCTATATTCTTATAAATTATCACGCAATGAATGTGGTGCCGTTCTTAAAAGTTCAAGACGCCCTGCCGGCAGAGAGGTCTAATTCCTTTTTGAAATATTTGGCTCCGGTAGTTTTGCTCTTTTTAACCTATATTTTCTGCGGCGTAATAATTTACACTGTCGGCGCAATTTTTAAACTAAAGTAATTAAAACTTAAATCTAATCAAATGGAAAAGAAAACCAAACTCGCCAATATACTTATTAGTATCTCCTGTACGGTATTAGGCCTATGGTTTCTCTATAATAATTATAATTTTTATACTGGCGCGAAAATTGCCGAAGGGGTTATAACAAAAATAGATTGGGCAAGAAGATGTATTGGCTCAAAAGGCTGTCAATTTTCACAGGACGTTACTTATAGTTTTAATGACGCGGAAAACAGGGTGGTAACTGAAACAAAAGAAATTTCAACCATCACTTTGGTTTCCATGGCGGCTACGGCAGGTGACAGGGTTAAAATTCTGTATAAACCGGCTCAGTATAGAACAACTGTTTTTGACGGGTTGGTAAAAAATATTGGCACTCCGGCGTATAACACAAAATTTTACACTTGGCATTATTGGGCGTATCCAATTTTATTAATTTTACTAGGCCCTTTGTGGTATTGGGCATTTAAAAAACTAAATAAATAATTTATGAACGAAAAAGATTTTAGCAAATTGGAAGGGCTATGCCCGCACGGTAATAATCCCGCATCATGCGGGATATGTGAAAAACATCGAGTTGCGGGCACGCTAAAGAACAAGGTTAGTAATTTCGTTAGAACCAGGTATAAGAAATACATAGGACCAACTGTGGCAAGGATAGACGTCGCTAGAGGAAAGCCTAATGCTGATACTATAGCTAGACAATTAGAAAATTCTGAACCTTTTGATGTGGATAAATTTTTGTCAGATACGTCATTTGAAGAAAGAGGTGAGGGTGGGGTTGATAAGTTTGGGGAGTTGAAAGATCGTGATACAAAATAGTTTATTAAAAACACGGCTCTATAACGAGCCGTGTTTTTAATTTGTTTTAGCTTTCTCTTTTATTATGTAGCAGCATATCTACCGCGTGGTCTATGGAACCAGCTTGGACCAGGTCGCCGGAGTTTACAAAGTAAATTTCGTCGGCGTTAGCTATGGTATTTAAGCGGTGGGCAATTATTACCTTAATGGTGGAGGATGGGAGCTTTTTTAAAATTTCTTCCAGCAATTCTTCGGTAACAGTATCTATGTTTGCCGTGGCTTCGTCCAAAATTAAGATTTCCGGTTTTCTAAGCACCGCGCGAATAAAAGCAATAAGTTGTTTTTGGCCAAGGCTCATACCGTCTCCGCTGGAAGAGATTTCCGTATCCAGCCCTTTGTCAAACCTTGTAAGCAGTTTTTCCAAGCCCGCAGCCTGTAAAGTTTGCTCCAGCTGCTTGGAGTCCGGATAATCGTTATTGCCGTAAAGAATGTTGTCTCTAATAGTGCCGCTAAACAAAAATGGTTCCTGCAAAATAAAGCCAATTTTTTTTGTGCGTTCGTCGTCAGTAAGGGCGCGAATATCCCGGCCGGACAAAAACACTGTTCCTTCGGTCGGGTCGTAAAGCCTGGCCATAAGCGAAGCCGTGGTAGTTTTGCCGCCGCCGGTTGGCCCCACCAGCGCGTAAGTTTTACCCTGCTCTAATTTTAAGTTTATGCCGTGCAATACTTCCTTGCCGTCCGGGTAGCCAAAATGAACATTTTTAAATTCCATTACCGCTTCGGTTTTAAGTTGCTGTCCGGCCGGTTCAAGCTTTAAGTTGCTTTCTAAAACCAAGATTTGATGTACTCTGTCCCAGCTGGCCAAAGCCGCCTGGAAGTTGGCCCAAAGCGCGGCTAGTTGGCGCAGAGGGTTATAAAAGTTGTTAACATAAGCCAAAAAGCTAATTAACAGCCCAACGGTAAAATTGCCTGCGGAAATTAAGTAGATGCCGTAAGTTAACACAATTAGCTGTCCCAAGTTGGAGCAGAGGCCGTAAACCGGGGTAAAAATATTGTTGGCCAGTCCGGCGCCTACGGAAGTAAGATAGTTTTGTTCGTTTACTTCCTGAAAGCGCTTTTTAAAATAATCGCGGCGGTTAAAGGCGATAATTACTTTAAAGTTATTTAGGCTTTCCTGAATTTCCGAACTCATATCGCCAAGCGACTGCATGCTAACCAAATTTTTTCGTTTGACCCATGGAGAAATGGCCTGGGTAAAAATAAACAGCAGGACCGCCGGAAAAAGCGCGGCCGAGCCAAGGCGCCAGTTAAGCGACAGCAAAAATATTGCGGCGCCGGCCATTAAAAACAGGCTGCCTATAAACTGCACCAAGGACTGGGAAAAGAACTGGTTTATTTTATCGGTGTCATTGTTAATGCGGGAAATTAAATCTCCGGCTTTGTTCTGGTTAAAGAAAGCTACCGGCAACTCCTGCAGTTTGGTAAAAACCGCCCCGCGCAGGCGATAGAGGACTCTTTGTCCCACGCCGCCCATAAGCAGCGTTTGCAAATAGCTGGTAACCAGCGCGCCCAAAAACATTAACAGAATATATCCCGCATAGACTAATAAATTGTGGTAGTCCTTAACAGGAATAAAAACATTAATCACATGCGCAATTAATAGCGGAGCTAGCAGGTTTAGCGTTGCCCCAACTATTACCGCAGCCAGCGCTATAAACAATTTGCTTTTTTCTGGAGCAATAAGCGGCCAAAGTTTTTTAACCGCTTCGGCCATTGAAGTTTTTTGGCCGGGATTATTAGATTTTTGAAGATTATAGTCCATAAAGGAATTTAAAATTTAGGATTGAAGATTAACTAACAGATTTGTTGCAGGCTTAATACTTAATTCATGCTTCATAATTCTAGCCTACTCATAATGGCTGGTGCTTTTTTGGGACTCGTAGATTTGCGCATATTCCGGAGAAGAGTGGAGCAGGGTTTCATGAGTGCCGGCAGCCACCAGTTCACCTTCCATTAGCAGAACAATCTGGTCGTAGTGCTCAACCGCGGCAATTTTTTGGGTTACAGAAATTAAAGTGAGTTCCGGATAATTCTTGGAAATATTTTCTAAAATTTTTCTTTCGGTTTGGTTGTCAACGCGGGCGGTAAAGTCGTCGAGCAATAAAATTTTCGGATTCAAAGCCAAAGCCCGGGCAAGCATTACGCGCTGCTTTTGCCCGCCCGAAAGGCTTGCACCGCGTTCGGAAACAACCGTATCCAGCCCCTGGGGCAAAGTATGAATAAAGTCTTCCAGTTCAGCAGTGGCAACAGCTTTGTCCATATTAGCCTTGGAGGCGGTGGTGTTAAAACCAATGTTTTCGCGCAAGCTCATATTAAAAATTATGCTGTCTTGGAAAACAAACCCAACCTGTTGGTGCAATGATTCTCTTTGAAACTCGTGGATGTTATGCCCGTCGTATTCTACGCTGCCGGAACTTGGTTCTATTAGCCCAATAAGCAAATATAATAACTGGGTTTTGCCCGCGGCTGTCGGGCCAATAATTGCGGTCTTGCTGCCCGGCGCAAAGCTTATAGAGACATCTTTTAATATGGGTTTTTGCCCGTAGTTTAACTGAAGATTTTTAACAGCTACAGCGCCTTTTAGCGGGTTAGTGAGCTTGCCGGTTTCCGGAGCTAAACCTGCGCTTAGCACTTCCCAAATTCTTCCGTAAGCAGCCTGCGCCTGGGCAATAATGTTGCTCATAAAACCAATAATTAAAATCGGGAAAATTAAAATTATAAGGTAGCTATAAAAGGCGGCAAAATTTCCTAAAGACAGCGAGCCGGTAATTACATAGTGTCCGCCTAAAGTTAAAATAGCCAATACCGCCAGGTTGCTGGCAAAAGTAATAACCGGAATCATGCTGGCGAACAGTTTTAAAATTTGCAGGCCCAAGTTTCTGGCTTCGGAGTTGGCGGAGTTGAATTTTTCATCTTCCGGTTTGCGCGAGTTTAACACGCGGATTAGTCCGGCGCCTAAAATGCTTTCGTTAATGGTTTTATTAAGCCGGTCAATTACCGCGCGGGTTTGAATAAACAGTTTGCGGACTTTTCCCAAAACAAAGAAAAAGGTTCCGCCAATAATGGGAATAATTGCAAGCACCACTAAAGCCAGCTGCCAGTTAAGCGACAACAGCAGAATGCTGGCGCCAATAATAATAAACAGGGAAGAGGTAATGTTGACCACGGCCTGGGAAACAAAAGTTTTAACAGAGTCCGCGTCCGCCGTAAGGTTGGTGAGAAGCTTGGAGCCGGTAATTTTCTCCACAAAAGAATAGCTGTGCCCGGAAATTTTTTCCGACAGTTGGTTGCGCAAATCTTTGGCCACGCGTTCTGAAGCATAGGTCTGGGCAATGTTCTGCAAATAAATAAAAACAAAAATTAAAGCCGCAGCCACGGAAAATTCCCAAAGAATTTTAGTTGGCAGTCCGCCGGTTTTAATAAACCCGTCGATGCCGTGGGAAATAATTAACGGCACCCACAAAGTAAGCCCGTTGCTAAGCAGGGCTAATAAAATAAGCACGGCCACCAGGCCGCGATAAGGTTTAAGCAAGCCAAATAGGCTTGGTTGGGTTTCCGGATTTTTTAACGGTGGTTTTTTGTCCATATGGTTTTTAAATTCTTGGCAATTTTTTCTGAAATTATTTTTAATTGTTCTAACTCATGGTCGGAAAGGGGAGAGACTAGCCTTTCAATTGTTTGATAGCGCTTTTTTTTGAGCAACTCAATGTCTTTTTTGCCCTTAGCGGTTAAGGCAATGGTAATTTTTCTGCGATCAATCTTGTCTTCCGTTCTAACTAGCAGGCCTTCTTTTACCAGGCCGTTGACCAGCTGGGTAGCGGCGCTGGAACTCATGCTAAACTTTTGAGCCAATTCTTTAATGCTTAGGCGCTCTTCGTGCCACACAGTAAAGAGGACGCCAATTTGGGCCCGGGTGGGCATGTTTTTTGCAGTATTGCCGTCAGCGCCCCAGCGGCCCATGGCGGCCCGGCCAAGGGTGCCCATATTCTGCATCAAGCTTTGTACGGTTTGTTTGCGGTCCATAGTGCTTAAATTAATTACATAAGCTACTTAATAGTTTAGTATCTTACATAAAATTTGTCAAACTAGTTTAAATCGCGGATTACGCCTGCCTGCCGGTAGGCAGGGATAAAACAGATGCCGCGGATTTAAATTTTTACCAATGGATTCCCCGGGTTTTTTTTGTTTTTGCGCAATTTATTTAAATATTGTAGTATCTCATTAAGGAGAAAGAGGATGCCCAAGAATTTGTCTGTTAGGCTAAGCGACGATGAACACCGTGAACTGAAGGTTCTTTGCGCAAAGCTTGGTGTTTTCATTCAAGCATTTGCCTATCAGGCCATCAGCTCGGCTGTGAACCCAGGCCCCGCTCAGGAGCAACAACCTCGCAGCTTAACTACGGCGGAAAAAAAGGAGCTCGTCAGTAGTGTCAAAAAGATTTTTGAAAATGGTGACCCTGATCACATCGCACTATTGACGGCAACGATAACCTTCTGGCACAACAAGCTCAAGTCGTGATGGTTTTTGTCTACAGGAACGCAAGTGCGGCTCTTCCAATTTGGGGAGCCGCACATTTTAATTAATTATTTTTTTGCGAGCTGACTGTTATCGTCTGGTTCGAAATTTGTGAGAGAGGGTTGAACATTTTTATTTCTGATAATCTTGTTAACTTATTGAACTTTTCGCCTTGTATTTTAAGTAGTTCAAAAATTGTTTTTTGGGAAAGCCGAAATATACATCTTCAGAAAAATCATCGTCAGTTAGTTTTAATTCCGTCACCCCCAAGATTGACCTGACTTTTATATTTCCATAGTCAATAGCGCCGCTAACAGATTTTGGGTCAATTCCTTCCTCTAACATTGTCGTGTAGACATCTTCCACAAGTTGTTCGATTGTAAGAGGATTTTTTCCATCAACTATATCATAAATGGCACGAGGCTCTAAATTTAGTTCCACCGTAAAAGTATCAATATCCGCTGTGTTTGGTAGACGAATAGCCACGCCGGTGTTTATTCGTAGGTTTTTAGGGGGGTAACCAATTCTTTGCATTAAGTCTACCTCTTTATCCCCAGTAAATTCAGGTGATCTTTTTTCAATGTATTCTTTTTTAAACCTGAGGTATCCATTTTTAATACTGTCTATAATATTTGCAATCATCTTTTTTGCGTCTTCTTCAGAAGAAGGTTTAGGTAATTGTTGCTCAAAATACCATCCACTATGAGTTGGTGTTGATGATGTTTCTGTTTCGTTAAAACGAAACATAACCGGCATTGTGTCAACAGCGCAAACGAAAGCGTCCTTTGGCACGTTATTATGTTGAAGCAAGTATTCAATTTTCGCCTGAGCAATATCAGCGGGAGCGGAACAAGAATGTTTGTTGTAAATATCTCCTCCGGGGCTATTGATAATGTCTGACAAAGTTGAATGTTCGACTGATTCTGGAGCAGCAATCGTTCGTATGTTTTTAAAACCAATTTTTTTAAGCGAATTTAAGCGAAATTCGGAGCTGGACGCTAAAAAGACTGGGGATTGTTTCCATATCTCAATTACGTTATTAGCCTCCCCCTCAAGATTATTTTTTGAGAATTCAGACATATGTTATAAGTATAATGATTTTTATACTTAAAGTTAAGTCCTCAGGTTGGTGGTAGAATTATTGTAAAAATTGCTTGATAAATTATTTTTCCAAAATCTCTTTCATTTTTTCCATAACCATTGTCCAATTTTTTTGGCTGTGGTCCCGTTTTTCTTCGGTAGCGTTATTGTCCTGGAGCAGAGTGACCTTGGTGCCGCCTTCTATTTCAGTTAGCTCCGTGGTAATGGTGTTGTAGTTTTCCGGAGAATCAGGCAACCCGCCCATGCTGGACCAGTAAGTAGAGACCATTTTTTTATTTGGAATAAATTCCAAAACAGTACCCTTATCCTCATATGTTTTGCCTTCCCATTCACCGCGGTACACAATTGGCCCGCCTATTGTCCAGTCTGTAACTAAATTTGTCCCGAATAAGTATTGTTTTACTATTTCCGGCTTAGTTAAAGCTTCCCAAACTTTTTCCGGGGTCGCTTTAATGGTTAGCTCAACTTTTGCCACCAGCCCTTTGGCATTTTCGCTAAAATTATCCATATAAATACAATCCTTTTTATTTTTACTCGCTTAAAATCATTATTAATTTTAATACGGTAATTTAATATATTTAGTAGAGGTATAATATCAAAGTTTAAGCAGTTGTAAAGGTGCCCTGAGGCAGGGTATAATATAGATGCATGAGCGGGCAGTAAGTGGTACGCAGCGGGTAGCAAGTAATATTTAGCAAGAATTAAGCGACTATAAAATAGAATGAAAATAAGTTTTGTTGTGCCAGCATATAATGAAGAAAGCCATTTAAAACTTTGTTTAGATTCCATAATTAAAGGAATTTCCGGTGAGAAAATCGATTCGGAAATTATTGTAGTTAATAATGCCAGCACCGATCAGACTAGAAATATTGCGCTCACTTACCCGCAGGTAAAAGTTGTGGACGAAACGCGGAAAGGTTTAAGCTTTGCCAGGCAGGCGGGCTTTAAAGCTTCTAGCGGCGACCTCGTGGCTAATTTAGACGCCGACACGATAATGCCAGCAGGCTGGATGGATACAGTTTTAAAATATTATCGGGAAAATCCTTCGTTGGTCTGCTTAAGCGGCCCTCATGTTTTTTATGATATGCCGAAATGGTTTAACCGGGGAGTAATGGTTTACTATTATATAGTGTACGGCCTATACTGGTTTAATAAATATGTCTTGCGCGCCGCTTCTATGGTGCAGGGCGGGAATTTTGTTTTGCGCCGGGAAGCATTGGAAAAAATTGGCGGTTTCGACCAGGGTTTTGATTTTTACGGCGAGGACGCGGACATAGCAAAAAGAATGAATAAAGTGGGTAATGTGGTTTTTACTATGCGCCTGCCGATTTTTGCTTCCGGCCGCCGCGTTAGGGCGGAAGGTTTCTTTTTAACCCCGCTTCGTTATGGTTTAAATTATATGTGGACCGTGTTGTTTGGCCGCCCCTTTCACAAAAAACACGCGGACATTCGTTCTCATTAGCATGCAAGTATGTAAGTAGGCAAGTATTCAAGTATACGCAAAAAACAAATGCAAAATATAGACGGAATTAAAAAAATTAAAACAACCAAAAAGATTCTGAGCCCGGTAGTTAAGATTAAACACTTAATGCCGGTTGACGCTATAGGGCGCTCATCCCAGCCGCAAATTAGTCTGCCAACTCAGCCGCAGCGACAATTTGTGGCGCTCTACTCCGGCATAAAAAAATTAAAAAGATATTTTACCGGGGTAAAAACAAGTTTGAGGATTCCAAATTTCAAACGGCAAATAATGCCGGCCTATGTGCTGGCGGCGGCTTTAGTATTGGCATTTGGCGGCGGCGCTTGGGCGGCATTGTCTACCCAAAAGACTGAAGCGGAAAACACAGCGCCAACTAAGGCCGGTTCTATGCCAATTGAGACAGGCAATTCGCTTGGCCCAATAAACAATGTTTCCAACGACGTGCTGTTTAATATGACCATTGGCCAGTTGGAAAGCTATTTAAATTCCATTGCCCAGCAAAACCGGGAAACGAAAGCGGCGGAACAACTGGCTATTCGAAAAACTAAGCTGCGCGAGTATTTAAAGTCTAAAAAAAGCCCCTTTGCCGATGTGGCGGATGTAATTGCCGAACAAAAACACTGGAAGCTGATTATGGCTATTTCTTTTGCCGAAAGCACTTTTGGGCGCAACTGTGTAGACAATAACTGCAGCAACATTGGAGTAAAGCCCGGACATCCGTATTGGCATCAGTACGCAACTTTAGCGGATTGGGTAAAAGACTTTAATAAATTATTGGAAAGAAAATATAGCGATTGGACTTTGGAAGAAATGAACGGCGTTTATGTGCAGCCAAAAAATCCCAACTGGCTGGCGGCCACCAGGCAGGTTTTAGAAGAGCTGCAGGCTCAGGGAATAGAATAATGGCATATAGCATTTAAGAATTTAGAATTAAGAATTTAGAATTAGGAATTAACTCAGAATTATGAATTATGAATCAAGAATTAAGGAAGACAACAAAATGAAAAATACAAAAAAAGTTCTGTCAATTTTGGCTGCGACTTTAGTGATTTTTTTGGCAGGCAGCGCATTGGGTGAAAATATAAAATTGAATCCCATAAAACCGGGAACTAAGGCTGCTTCCCAGCTTACCGACGAGCAGCAGTCAATTTTGGCTGTGCGAACCGCAAAAGCTTCCGTGGTAAATATTGTAGGCAAGGGCAAGCCAGCAAGCCAGCAATCCTCTGGCGCATCGTCTGGTCCGGTTATAATTGTTCCAATCTTGCCGCAAGAAACAGTTTCCGGAACCGGAGTGGTTATTGAATCCAGCGGGCTTATTGCCACAAACAACCACGTGATTTCCGACGAGAATTTGGATTATACGGTAATTTTGGCTGACGGAACAAAATATCCCGCCAAAGTTTTGGGTACAGACAAGTACGACGACATTGCTTTTTTAAAAATTGAAAATGTAAATTTGCCCGCCGCTAAGCTCGGCGATTCGGATAGCTTGGAAACCGGACAGACTGTTTTTGCCATTGGCAACTCTTTGGGTATTTATCAAAATACGGTTACCAAAGGAGTAGTTTCCGGGCTTGGCCGAGTACTGCAAGAGGAGAGCGGCACTACCCCGCGGCTGCATAATTTAATTCAGACAGATGCGGCTATTAATTTGGGCAACAGCGGAGGCCCGTTGATTAACTTGGCCGGCGAGGTAGTGGGCATTAATACTTTAATTGATACAGGCGGATCTAATTTGGGTTTTTCCATTCCGATTAATGTTGTAAAAGATTCATTAAGCCAGTTAAAAACTTTTGGCAAAATTACCAGGCCGTTTTTGGGCATTCAGTTTTTAACAATTGACTCGGAAGTTCAGGCGGCAAAAAACTTGCCAACAGACAGCGGGGCGCTGGTTGCCAGCGTGGCCGACCAAGGCCCTGCATTTAAGGCTGGAATTAAGCAGGGTGACATAATTGTTGCGGTGAACGGAGTTGCTTTAGGGAAAATGTTGGAAATTGATTCGGTCCTGCAAAAATATCAGGCAGGCAACCAAATTATGCTTAAAATTTTGCGAGGGCAGGAGAAGTTGGAGTTGCCGGTAATTTTGGGATCTTATAAGTAGCTTGTAGCTTGTAGCTTGTAGCGAGTAGCGAGTAGCGAGTAGCGAGTAGCGAGTAGCGAGTAGCGAGTAGATATGGAAATGAAAACCCCGCTCTTTGTGTCAAAGAGCGGGGCTTTGCGTACTTCTGCATTCGGGAACCTTTTGGTTGCGCTGCAAATTATCCGTCCCGATTTACGGGGACGGGTTTAATGCAGTTCTCCTTCAGTTCCCGATTTGGCCGCAGCGGCTATCGCCAGTAAAAACAAGGCGGCAACAACGTTGACCAGAGACACGTGCTCAATGACTTTCAGCAGCTCGGAAATTTGAGCGCAGACAATCATTAAACCCATGGCTTGTGGCAGTTTTTGGACTTTGGGAAAGTGATGGCCCAAAGTCCGGGCTAGAGTGCTGGAGTTGTTTTTCAAACTCCATAGCGTCATAGTGCCGGCTGCCAGAATCAGGAACAGTAAGGATTCCATAATGGTTCCTTTCTTCCCTCCTGACTAATTGTTTAAGATCTTTCCCCTGGGGGCTTGCCTCACAAGCAACGCCGGGGGACCGGTCATTGTAGTCCTAAAGTTGACAATTGTCAAGCCTTAGGGGTATAGTATTAAAAGACCCCCCTGGGAGGGGTTGGTATTAGATTAAAGATTTAGGATTTAAGAGGTAAGATTTAAGAGTATAGATTTATGGTAGAAACAAAGATGGACAAAAAAACTCAAGATGTCATAAAACGGGTGCATTATGCCCAGGGGCATTTGCGCGCCGTGGAGAAAATGATCCAGGAAAATAAATATTGCCTGGATATTGTTAATCAAAACCATGGCGTAATTGAGGCGCTGAAGAAAATTAATCAAATGAGTCTCGACGGCTACTTAGGGGAGTGTGCCTGGGACGCGGTTAACAGCAAAAATTCCGCCAAAAGAAAAAAGGCGGTTAACGAATTAATTAAACTTTATAGCAAGCAGTAATTTTAAAAAATATGAACAACCAAGAAATAAAGAATGTTATAGTAATCGGCTCCGGCCCGGCCGGCCTTACCGCGGCTATTTATGCCGCCCGTGCTGAATTAAAACCGTTAGTGCTGGCCGGTTTAAAACCGGGCGGACAACTTATGGACACTACAGAAGTAGAAAATTTTCCCGGTTTTATTAACGGGATTATGGGTCCGGAGTTAATGGATAATATGATGCAACAGGCCAAGCGTTTTGGCGCGGAAATTTTACAAGAAAATGCTGTGAGCGTGGATTTTAGCAAAAAACCTTTTGTCGTTAAAACGGAAAAAGAAGAGCATAAAGCAAAATCAATAATTATTGCCACCGGAGCCGAGGCGAACTGGCTCGGTCTTCCAAGTGAGCAGCGCTTGCGCGGCAAGGGCGTGTCGGCTTGCGCCACCTGCGACGGCTTTTTCTTCAAAGGTAAAGATGTTGCTGTGATTGGCGGGGGAGACAGCGCCATGGAAGAGGCTACTTTTTTGACCAAGTTTGCCAATAAAGTCATTATCGTGCATCGCCGCGAAGAGTTTAAGGCATCGAAAATAATGTTAAAGCGCGCTCAGGATAATCCAAAAATATCTTTTGTTACCAATGTTTCCGTTTTAGAAGTTATGGGAGAAAATTCCGTGGAAGGTCTGAAAGTAAAAGATAATTCTTCCGGAGAAGAAAAGACTTTGCCGATCCAGGGAATGTTTTTGGCAATTGGCCACACTCCGGCCGGAAAGATTTTTACCGCTGCCGGCGTAGAGACTGATGCCAAGGGCTATATTAAGGTGCATAATAACACCCGAACTAATATTGAAGGAGTCTTTGTGGCGGGAGACGTAAATGATCCTCGCTACAGGCAGGCAATTTCCGCGGCCGGCATGGGCTGCATGGCGGCTTTGGACGTGGAGAAGTTTCTTGCGGAGCAGGAAACAGAATTAAGAAGTTAGAATTAAGAATTAAGGTAAAAACATAATTCTTAATTCATGATTCATGATTCAAAATTTTTTAAAGAAAAAAGAGATAACAACAATTAGCGGGAGGGTAGTAAAAGGCCAGCAGTATGGCAGGGTGTTGGGTTTTCCTACCGCTAATTTGGACAGGCGCAGTTATTCCCGCAGGAAGTTAAACATTAAGCTCGGGGTTTATGCGGGGATGGTAAAAATTGAAAAATTAAAAATTAAAAATTATCTCTCTGGTATTGTTATTGGCCCAATAGAGAGAGCAGGTCTTCCCAAAATTGAAGCTCACTTAATTGGCTATAACGGAAGCCTTTACGGTAAAAAACTTAATCTTAGCTTGTTAAAATATTTAAGGCCGTTTAAAAAATTTAAAAATGAAGCGGAGCTAAAGAAGCAGATTAGGAAAGATATACAGAGAATTAGAAAGTTAGAGAAATAGATACGCAGAGAATAGTTAGACAAAATAATATGAAGATAAGTACGTATAAAGAATTGGTTGTTTGGCAAAAGGCAATTGAATTGGTAAAAGAAGTTTATAATATTTGTCGGCAATTGCCTAAACCAGAACAATTTATTTTAGTTTCCCAGATGATTAGGGCGGCAATTTCTATTCCTGCAAATATTGCCGAAGGTTGGGGGAGGAATCACAAGGTGGAGTTTATAAGATTTTTGAATATCTCTTATGGTTCATCAACGGAATTGGAAACCCATTTAATTGTTGCAAGAAATGAATATTCCCACATTAACTACACGCTCGCAATTGATTTAAATTCAGAAATTCAAAAGATGCTTACGAGTCTGGTTTTAAAAATGAAAAGCTCGGTATCAAAATACTAATTTACAACATCTCTTTTTCTCTAACTCTCTATTATTAAGTAAGATAATTCTTTATAAATATGGAAACACCAACTAAACAAGCAAGACTCGGCTCATTAATAGTTTTTCTTTCGTCTTTGCTTTGGGCGGGGGATGGTCCTTTTAGAAAGCCGCTTTTGGTTGGCGGGTTGTCTGTCCCATTTGTCAGTTTTTTAGAGCATTTAATTAGCAGCATTGCTTCTTTGCCGGGTTTATTTAGACAGCGCGGCGAATGGAAAAAGCTAACAAAGCTCCAAATTTTTGGGCTAATTTATATTGGCGCAGGAGCTTCAGCTTTAGGGGCCTTGCTGTTTGTTCAGTCTGCCGTGGTTATGAATTATAACTTTACGGTTGCCGCGCTGCTGCAAAAGCTGCAGCCAATTTTTGCCATTGTTTTGGCCGTGTTATTTTTAAAAGAGAAACTGCATCCCAAATTTTGGTTTTTCGCCCTGCCTGCCTTAGTCGGCGCTTACCTGGTGACTTTTGGCTTGGCCTCCCCGGCAGCTTTGTTTTATTCAGGCGGCAGCTTAAATTTACTTGGCCCGGCGCTGGCGGTTTTAGCCGCAATTTTGTGGGCCGGGGGAACGGTGGTTGGCCGCTCGCTTTTAAAAAATTTGAATTTTGAATTCGTTAACGGCGCCAGATTTATTTTTGGCCTTGGGTTTTTGTTTTTGTTCATGCTCGCAACCAAAGGTTTTGAATTTAATTTAATGACCCCATTTTTTTGGCGCAATGTAATAATTATTTCCCTAGTCACCGGATTTTTTGCCCTGCTGCTTTATTATTATGGCTTAAAAGGGACCAAAGCTTCGGTAGCGACTTTGATGGAATTGGGATACCCTTTGGCTTTGACCGCCGTTAACTGGAAGTTTTTAGGGATTACGCTTAACGTTTGGCAAATCGTAGGCGCTGTAATTTTATTGGCAGCCGTAACATTTTTGGTGCTTGCCGACAATAATAACGATAGCCAAATTTTAGAAAGTGAAAAAGGGGTTTAAAATATTATGCATGATGTTTTAATTATTGGAGCCGGACCGGCCGGCCTTGCGGCAGCGCTGTTTGCGACGCAAAAAAAGTTAAAGACTTTAGTTATTGCTAAAGATTTTTCCGATGGAATTAAATTGGACGTGGCGGATTTAACTGATTACGCAAAGTTAAAGAAAATCTTTAAAACAGAATTAAAAAATAAGCCCGAGACTTTGGAATTTATAAGCGGCGAAGAGGTATTGAGTCTGGAAAAAAATGTAATAAGCTTTTCAGCGGAAACCAAAACAGGCAGAATTTTTTATGGCAAAAGCATAATTATTTGTTCCGGCTCTGAACAGAACGGGAAAAATGGCAACACGGTTTTTGACCTTTTAACTTTAAAAAATAGTTCCGGGTTTGTAAAAGTTGACGGTAAAATGGCAGCTAATGTTCCCGGAATCTTTGCGGCCGGACAGGTTACGGACGCAAACTGCTATGATGAGTTTGTTTCTATGGGGGAGGGGGCGCGGGCAGCGCTCTCTGCGTGGTTTTGGATAAAAAAACGATAAAAAAGTCCCCCATAAAGGGGCTTTTTTTATAGCACCAAAAACACCTTTTAAACCCGTATAATAATTGACAAAAGGGCTTAAATGCGTAATAATATTAAGTCAAGAATTAATAAACAACCTATATGAAAACATTTCTCAAAACCTTAGTTTTAGGGGTATTTTTCCTGGCTTCTTTAGGCTTGGCGCCTTCAGCCTTGGCTTATTACCCAACCCTTTCCGCCTCTTACCAAGGCGGTAATAACAACGTCCAAATTAGCGTAAGCGGAGGCTCTCCTTATGCTCAGGTAAGCCTGTTTAGTCGCCAGTCCAGCACATTATGGACCTCGGTTAACAATATTGGGCAAACCGACGGCAGTGGCTATTTTACCCAGGTAATTAGCATGCCCTCTGACGGCAGCTCCAGCCAGGTGCAAATGTATGCCACGGTTGGCAGCGATCAGACCTCAACCATAACTGTTTACCCGGGCGGCAATAATAATTGCGGTTATTACGGATGCAATATTGGCGGCCTTACAGTTTATCCAAGCAGTCTTAGCTTAAATGTCGGGCAGAGCGCTACGGCAAATGTTTCTATTGGCAGCTACATCTATTCCGGCAGCTACTATATTTCTTCCAACAGCAACTCAAATGTCGCTTCGGCCAGCATTTCCGGCAGCACAATTAATGTTTACGCCAATCAAACCGGCAGCACCACAATTTCCATTTGCCAAAGCGGCGCTTCCGGCTGCGCGAGCTTGTATGTCACCGTCTCCGGCAGCGGCAGCGGTTATGGCAACATTTATTTCACTCCTTCAACTTTGAGCTTAACCACCGGACAGAATTCCAACGTTTCCATTTACAGCAATAGCGGATATTACGGCAGCTACTATATTTCCAGC
>JACRDK010000016.1 GCA_016218585.1 Candidatus Doudnabacteria bacterium | reverse complement strand
GCTCTTATATTATTTTACAGACCATCAATCCGAATTTGTTAAAATTAGAAATGAAGACATTGAAAACCGCGGGAGGCCGTCAGTGCGTTGTTGGCGCTCAAATAACCACCCTATGCTCTTGCGCCGGCGAGGTGAAAACTAGCGGGTATTGTTGTTTGGTTAACGGAAAAGAACTTTATCAGGATGGGCCGTGTGGTGTTGAAGAAGTCCCGGAAGGGGCATTGAAACCGGGGTCGCCAGAAGCGCAAAAAGCATTCACTAAAAAAGGAAAAGGAGCGGAATGTTATAAACTATACGAAAAAGAGATGTGCGAAAGCGGACAGTGTAATGTTACGGGGACCCTATACAATGGTGATGAAATAGGTGTTTGTGAGGGGATTATAGATATTAAACAAGAAGAGAATGTCGTTGTTTGCAGTGGATTAGCCGAAGATATGTGTCAGAAAACAGAGGGTTGTCAATGGGATCCAAGCAATGGTGTATGTCTGAATATAATTACAATATAAAATGTGTTAATACAAAATGTAAGTTATATATATTTAAAAGGGTTTCAGTAAATTTTTACTAAAACCCTTTTGCATTCGTCGCGCGCCAGTTTATAAAAACCGAGCCAACGTTTTTAATAGCAATAGTATTAAAGTTATTAAAATTCCTCCAAACCCGATTATGTACAGTATCTGATGTCCGATGAATATACCGTGAACATAGATAGACGCGTAAGCGTCCGGCACCCAACAATTTTTTTCAACTCCTTTAGCCCAACAGTCCGTCCAGTAGTGAAGCAACAGAAGGATCATTACTGATACAAAAAATGTTATCCCAAACCCGGCTGCGAGATAGGGATAAATTGGAGTTAAAAGTATCCATATAACAATAACAATTACTCCTTGCACCGCTGTTTGGATTAAAACCAACCCTATCCGTTCCATATTTTTCGTCACTTTATTCACCCCCTTTTTTTAAATTGTTAAACTTTTTAGCCTGATTTTAGGCTGTAATGGTTATATTAAGAGAATATCAAAATTTTTAAAAGGTGTCAAATCACGCGACGGTATTTTTATTATGGATGATTTCCAGCCGTCATATTCAGCAAAAATATAAAATTTTGGACATCCTTTATTTTTTATGGTAGACTGAAAACATAATATATGCCTCCATCTCATAAAAAAGTCCCCCAAAACCCCGCTAACCTTCTTTCCCCCGGGCACAGCGCCTGCGGCGGCTGCGGAGAACTGCTGGCGGCCCGGCATGTGGCGGAAGCGTTGGGTAAAAAGGCAATTATTGCCAATGCCACCGGATGTTTGGAAGTGACAACTTCCAAATATCCGATGTCTGCCTGGAATCATCCCTGGATTCACAGTTTATTTGAAAATCCCGGCGCTGTGGCTTCCGGAATTTTGGCGGCGTTAAAACAACAAGGAAAAGAGGATATTGCCGTTGTTGCCCAGGCCGGCGACGGCGGGACTTTTGATATTGGATTGGGACTTATCAGCGGCGCCTGGGAGCGCGAGGAAAATATTCTGGTTATTTGTTATGATAACGAAGCCTATATGAATACCGGATACCAGGGGAGCGGCGCCACGCCCCATGACGCGGCTACAACCACCACGCCAGCCGGTAAATATTCTTGGGGCAATCCCTTGTATAAAAAAAATATGCCGGCAATAGCTTTGGCGCACAAATGCGTTTATGTGGCAACATCCACTGTTGGTTATCCTTTGGATATTCAGGCAAAAGTAAAAAAAGCTTTGACTTTCAAAGGCCCCAAATACATACAGATTCATTGCCCCTGCGTGCCCGGATGGCAATACGACAGCCGGCTTACGGTCAAGCTGGCAAAACTTTCCCACCGCACCGGCCTGTACCCGGTGTTTGAAGCCGAGTATGGCAAAAGGACCACAGTAATGCCCCTACCCAAAGACCGTCCTCCGGTTGAAGAATACTTGAAACACCAGCGCCGGTTTAAGCATCTATTCGCGTCAGATGCGGGAAAAAAGGAAATAGCCGTGATTCAAAAAATTGCGGATGAAAATATTAATAGAATAAAGAATTAAGAATCAAGAAGGCGCAAATTCTCCGTACTCCCGTGAAGTGTCATTCCCGCGAAAGCGGGAATCCAGAAAAAAACGCTTGATGCTCTAAAATTAGCATTTATGTGTCAATATCATTGACTATTAAATTAAGAACGAAAATGTTTTTAAAAACAAATAATAACACAACATACGGTTTTTATTTTTCACTTGCATTACTTATAACGGTTGTGCCTTTTGTCTCTGGATTCCCGCTTTCGCGGGAATGACACAGACAAGGATACCGGTATTCCATAGTGCCTGCCCGCCTCAACCGACGGATACCCTTCCTCTCTAAAACAACGGGAATGACACACCATGAGCGGATAAGTGTATCCCGTTAGGGATAGGGTGGAAGACTTTTTCAGAGGTCTCAAATTAGAAATTATTTATTCCAGTTTTCTCCCCTCTGGACAACCCTTATTTTTTATGATACACTGGAAAATAAGGGTGGTTTTTTATCATTTTTTTGTTTTCTTGCTTTCCATGTCCCAAATAACTATCAAGGGCGCTCGCGTCCACAATTTAAAAAACATCAACGTATCCATTCCCCGGGACAAATTAGTGGTGATTACCGGTTTGTCCGGCTCCGGAAAATCCTCTTTAGCTTTTGACACCATTTACGCCGAAGGACAGCGCCGATATGTGGAAAGCCTGTCTTCTTACGCCCGTCAGTTTCTTGGCATAATGGACAAGCCGGATGTGGACCGGATTGACGGATTATCCCCGGCTATTTCCATTGACCAGCGCACAGCATCCCAAAATCCCCGTTCAACAGTGGGAACGGTAACGGAAATTTACGACTATTTAAGACTGTTGTACGCGCGCGTTGGAGTTGTCCATTGTCCCAAATGCGGACAAGAGGTTTCGCGCCAGACAACCGAGCAGATTGTTTCCAAAATAATGTCTTTGCCGGAAAGAACCAGAATTATGGTGCTGTCTCCGATGGTGCGTGATCAAAAAGGCGAGCATAAAGGCGTTTTGGAAGAAGCCGCCAAAGCCGGATACCTCGGCGCGCGCGTTGACGGCGCTCTTTATGAAATGGGAGAAGCCGCGAGCGCGCGGCTTGACAAAAATAAAAAACATAACATAGAAATAGTTGTGGACAGGTTAATGATTATGGGGGATAAAAAGGATGATTATGAAAAAACCCGTTTAACCAAGGCTGTTGAAGCCGCTTTGGATATGGGCAACGGTTTGATTCTGGTGGAAATTACGGAAGAAGGATGGTCCGCCAAAAATAACAAAAGCAAGAAAGGGGATATTTTTATATTCAGCCAGCATTTTTCCTGTCCCCAATGCAATATTGACCTGCCGGAAATTGAACCGCGCGGTTTTTCTTTTAACAGCCCGCACGGCGCCTGCGCCCGCTGCGGAGGGTTGGGTATTAAGTTGGAAGTGGATCCCAAATTGGTTTTGCCCAATCCCCGTTTAACTTTGGATCAGGGAGCTATCAGACCATGGTCCAAAACCGTATCCAATCAGGCATGGTATCAAAAAATACTCAAAGCAGTGGCTGACAAGCATTGCTTTTCCGTGGATACTCCCGTGGGAGAGCTTTCCCAAAAACAGATAGAAATTGTTTTGTGCGGCACCGGAGAAGAAAAATATATTTTAGGGACAACTTATTCCACCTTTGAGGGCGTTATCCCGAATTTGGAAAAACGATATAAAGAAACGGATTCGGATTATATTCGGCAGGAGATTGAAAAATATATGCGCGTTCTGAAATGTCCGGAATGCGACGGGAAAAGATTGAAAAAAGAATCATTAGCCGTAACCTTTGCCGGACGAAACATAGCTTATGTCGTTAATTTAACCATTGAGAATGCTTTAAAATTTTTTGAATCGTTGTTGAACGATAAATCCGTCGGCGGCAAAAAAAACGTAGGGACAGGTGAGGAAATGGCAGATTTTGTAGGG
>JACRDK010000017.1 GCA_016218585.1 Candidatus Doudnabacteria bacterium | reverse complement strand
TTAAGAATTAAGAATTAAGAATTAAGAATTAAGAATTAAGAATTAAGAATTAAGAATTAAGAATTAAGAATTAAGAATTAAGAATTAAGAATTAAGAATTAAGAATTAAGAATTAAGAATTTTTCGCTTTTACTTTTATTGAGCAGATTTGTTAAAAAGAGTTTTCGTCTCCTTAAAATAAAAAATCCGTCCAAGAGAGGACGGTATGCAAATATATTTTGCAATGCTGACTCATTGCAAAATAATTCCTGCTCGGGAAGCTTCCGGGTTGCTTTTACGCGGAAGACAAATTTATTTAGCGACCAGACTTAAGTTCACTGATGCACAGATGAAATTCAGATAACACGGATAACTGCATTGGTGCAGAATCTGCGGCATCGTTTCCATCAGCGTATCTGTGAACTATTACTGTTGCGGCACAGTGGGGGAATAAAGAAGTTATAAAGTCTATCAAGTGAAAAGTTTGTAAAGTTTTTTGCTTTATAACTTTAAAAACTTGAGCAACTTTATCGCTAACTCGCACCCCGCTTCCCTAAATAAAGTTAAATTATTAAACGACTTAAGTATTCAAATATTACTCTTCTCGGCAGTAACTGTCAAATTCAACATTAGTTTTTATTATTTTAGTGTGGATAAGTGCAATTAATTTTTTTCCGGCTTTTTGACAAGTTAAGTTTAAATATGGTGAGATATAATTTTTTTAAAAACAGTCAAAAAAATATAAATCGCAACAATATGAGGGCTTTAATTTTGTGTAACTTATTTCATTTATAAGTGACTCAGCATTAGTTAAATTTCTGTTTCATTTTTAATACATGGCTTTGCTTCACAAAAGTTTGTTCTAATATACTTTTTTTTATTTACTTACAAAAGCAATAAAAAGTACAGAATTAAATTTCTTCAAATATCAAATAATTAATTTTAAAAAATAAATTTTAAGTTTCATAATGAGCAAAATATTAAGTTGTTATGTTTTACAACAAGTTTTAGGAATTGAGAATTGTGGTTCATGAACACCTAGAAGATGCGCATAGTTAGCTTGTGAATTTTGCTTAGTAATTTTGATGAATTTTAGGTTCAAATTTTAACTCAATTTTGATACAAAATGAAACAGCTATTTAATTCAAATTTCTTTAAATATTTTCTGTTTCATTGACTAAGGAGAGCAAATAAATCAATTAGCTAAAGTTTTGACCCAGTTAATCTAAGGGAAGTATAATATATACAGATATCGTGAATCCGATATTTAGCCAAAAAAGCACAAAGCTATAAGAAAATTAGTTTTTATGCAAATATAGATATCGGATAACCGATTTTAAACAAATACAAGAATAAGTGGACGAAACAAAAGACAAAAAATTTAGTGAAATAGGCAAAGAAGACCAAACCCGGAAAACAGAAAATTCCGGGATAGATTTTTATATGGGTTCTGAAGCCGAAAATTCACAACCTGCCAAAGAAGAATTTATGTCTTTGTCGGAGGCAAGCAAGTCCACCGGGTACCACCAGGATTACCTTGGGTTTTTGTGCAGGACGGGAAAACTCAAAGGTTTTAAGATCGGAAGGAACTGGGTTACAACGAAAAGCAACCTTGACGAGTTTATAAAAAACTACAAAAACGGAATTTCTGAAGTGATGGATGAAACAGGCAACAAGATTCAAGTTCATATACTAGCCAACAAAAAGACTGAGGCTGTTAAGCTTGAGGCACCTGAAGCAATTCAGCCGGTTGTGGCTATACCTGTTCCTGCGGTTAAAGATGCCGAGCCGTTGGCCCAGCCAAGTTTGAAATTGAATGAACTGAAGAATGAGGTTTTTGAAAACATTGAACAAAGAATAAAAAACTTATCCGACAATCTTAACGTTTTGGAGACTAAGGTCGTTGAAAAAGAAAAGAATCAGTTAAATAGAAATTCAGAAAAAGAGATTCTTCCGGTCCTCGGAACAAATAGTTACTTAGAGACAGAATATGTTTTACCGCCAACAGTGGCTGCTGCTTCGGATAGGCCAAGGCTGTCTGAGAAGTTTGCTTCTAACTTAAGCTTTGAAGCAGAAAATATTTCTGAAAATAAATCTGTTAAGCAGGTTGATTCAAAGTTGGTTTTAACCAAGAACAAGGTTAAAGAACTTTATCAAAGTTTTGCTGTCCCAAAAGCAAAAAATTTGCCATTAGTTTTTGCTAGCTTGGCCTTAGTAATTTTAGGAATTGTTGCTTCAACATTGCTCTCCAATTTTGTTACGGAAAAAAGATTGGCTCAAACCAATGACGTTACAAAAATATTTTATAGCGATTCAGGCAAGTCGTCTTTGCCGGTTGTGCAAAATTCCACATCAACAACTGTTATTGTAAACAGAAACGGCGGGACTCAGATTATAAATAAACTTTTGGGATTAAACGAATCTCAGGTTTACAATTTAATTGATCAAAGACTAAACCAGTATCTTGCGGAAGGAAAGTTTAAAGGCGACAAGGGCGATGCTGGGGCGCAGGGTTTGCCTGGCGGATCTTCGACAATAACTTACATCCAGCCAAGCAGTGGTTCCGGCGGCGGCAGCATGACCGGGTTTACTTATTTGTCCGCCCAGGATTTTATTACCAACAATGCAACCGTAAATAATCAGCTCACTGTTAACGGCAACACAAACTTAAACGGCAACACGGTTATAAATAATTTAACAGTTGGAAATTTTAACACCGGATTTTTGGCAGGAAGTGTAATTTTCCAGGGAGCTAACGGATTAGCTCAAGACAATAGCAATTTTTATTTCAACGCCAGCACGACACAGCTTTCGCTCGGTACAAATTCCCCGAGCGCTAGCGCAATTCTTCAACTTAATTCCACTAGCACAGGTTTTCTGGCTCCGCGAATGACACAAGCTGAAAGAGACGCAATTGTTTCTCCGGCCAGCGGTTTGTTAGTCTACAACACAAATACAAATCAATATAACGTTTTCAACGGAACTTCTTGGGTGGCAGTAGGCAGCGGCGGCAGCGGAACCGGCAGTGGTTCGGTTGGCACAGGAACTCCTGGATCTTTTGCATACTATCCTTCCGCCACAGATGAAGTTCAGCCGCAGCAAGTTTTGTTTGTTTCTGGAAATAACATTGGGATTGGCAGCAATACGCCATCTTCCAGATTAACAGTTGTTTCTACTTCCACGGTTTCGAATATTTTAACTTTAGCTTCTACAACCGGCACCAGTCTGGTTGTGGTTGATGCTAATGGAAAAGTTGGGATTGGCTCAGCTACCCCGTCTACATTGCTCGCTATTCAAGGAAAAGGAACCTTGGATCCTTTTGATGTAGCTACTGTTACCGGCGCTTCACTGTTAAGAGTTTCCGCAAACGGCAATGTTGGGGTTGGTACAACAACTCCTGGGCAGACTTTGACAGTTGCAGGGACGGGTTTGTTTACCGGTAATCTTACCGGTTTGGGTAATTTGAATGTATCAGGACAAACAACTTTGGGTAACGCTTCTGTAACCGCGCTAACATTAGCCGGAAGCTTGTATGATTCAAATAATTCCTCCGGCACTAACGGTATGATTTTGCAAACCACAGGCACAGGAACACAGTGGGTTGCAACTTCTTCTTTGGGAATAGTCGGCGGCATACAAACAATTAACGGGCTGTCTTCCTTAAATCAAACCTTAGCTACTAACACTACAGCTACCGGATTAACTCAGACTATTACTTCAACCGGTTCAACTCATACATTTAATTTGTCTTTGACCCCGGGATATGTTATTCCTCTTTCCGCTTCCACCACAGAATGGTCTAACTTCTATGCTACTCCTTCAACCAGAATTACAGCCGGTACCGGTCTTGCCTGGAGCGGCAATACTCTAAATGCTTCTAACGCCTTTACCGGCAGCGGTATTAATGGGCAAGTTGCTTACTGGAATTCTGCTACCGGCTTAACTTCCTCTTCTGCCTTGCTGCACAACGGTACTGTAGTAGGGGTTAATGCTACTTCTTCCAATATTAACCTGCTTGTGCAAGGCACCGGCTCAAACACTCCTTTCCAGGTTAACTCTTCTACCGGTTCTTCCTTGTTAACTGTTTTGCCAAACGGAAACGTGGGGATTGGTACAGCCACCCCGGCAGAACTTTTGCAGGTTGGAGATTTAATTACTCTTCATTCGCCGGTTGGCGGTTCGGTAAGAAGGTTAGGCTTTAACATGTACTATGACGGTAGCAGCGATCGTTATATGGTAGATGGATTGGCAGCAGAAATTCGTTTTGATAAACGCAACACTGGCAGCTTAAAATTTAATATTGCAACAAGCAGCACCGCCGGAAGCCTTGTAAATGTTGTCACTGCAATAAACATTGCAAGCACTGGAATTGTTGGCTTTAATAATGTGGCTCCGGTGGCCAGCGTAGACATTAAAGGAATAGCGGGAAAAAATCCGTTTAGGGTTACATCTTCTTCTAATGCGTCTCTGTTTGTTATTGACCAACTTGGAAATGTGGGAATCGGTACAGCCACCCCGGCATATTCTTTAGATGTTAACGGGAACTCCCGTTTTGTCGGGAATATTACTGTCAATGGAAATACCATTTTTGGAAATTCCGGATATCAAATAAGCTCTTCTGGAGTTGCTCTTCTAAATACTGTTACCGCTTTTGGCTCTGGTAACAATATTTTCTTTGGCAATACTGGAATTGGCACGTCCACCCCAACTGCTCAATTAGCCGTTGTATCTACCTCAACCACTCAAACCGCATTATTAGTGCAAGGCATAGCTTCTCAAACTTCGAATCTTTTGGTAGTTGCTTCCTCCACCGGCTCATCACTCTTTACCGTAGCTGCTAACGGTTCTACAACAGTCTCAAATCTTGGCACCGGCATTGTAAGATCGAGCAATGGTTCTTTGTATACTGATGCTTCTACTTATTTAACTTCCGCCATCACCTCCCTAAACGGCCAAACCGGTTCTTCTCAAACCTTTGCCACTGGCACTGCCACTGGTATTGGTTTAACCATAACTTCAGCCGGTAATGTTCATACCTTTACCCCAACAGTTTCTTCCGGTTATAGCATTCCGTTAACCGCTTCCACCACCAACTGGAATACTGCTTACAACATTGTTAATGCTTCTTCCACTTTCTGGGATACGGCATACACCAACAGAATTACTTCTGCTACTGCTCCTTTGCAAATCTCTTCCAACACCATTGGTCTGCAAGCCGGCTACAACATTCCTCTTACCGCTTCTACCACTCAGTGGGCTAACTTCTATAATAACCCAATAAGCTTCTTAAATGCCGGCAGTAACATTGTCCTGTCTGGTACTTCAACAATTGCAGTTTCCGCAAATCCTTCCTTTACTTCCATTAACACCACCAATGCTTCCACTACAAATTTAACAGTTTCCAATAATACTTATTTAGCAACCACCACAGCGACCAGATTAATCTTTACCAACGCCTCCGGCACAGCTTTGTCTTTAACCGGAAATATTAACGCGGCAAATCTTTCCGGAACAAACACAGGAGACGTAACTCTAACAGGACAAAATTACCTATCTCTCTCCGGACAACAAATTACCGCAAATCAAATTAACTTGGCCTCTCATGTTACCGGAGTCCTTCCAATAGCCAACGGCGGCACAGGCACTTCTACTATTGGCGCAGACGATACAATTTTAGTTTCCAACGGCACCAACTACAACTTTGCTTCTTTGCCTGCTTGTGACCAGGCTTCCCAAAAATTAATTTATTCCACTACTACTAATTCCTTCCTCTGCAGTGGTGATGCAGGCGCAGGCGGCGGTATTACTTCTTTGAACCTGCAAACCGGTTCTTCCCAAACCTTTGCCACCTCAACTTCCGGCGGCTTGTCATTGTTTATTACCTCAGGTTCAAATGTCCACACATTTACTTTGAGCCCGGCCGCAGGTTATTCAATTCCTCTTTCTGCTTCTACAACAGAATGGTCTAACTTCTATGCCGCTCCTTCTACCAGAATTACTGCTGGCACCGGCCTTGCCTGGTCCGGTAATATTTTAAATTCCACCAACACCTTTACCGGCAGCGGCACAAATGGTTACGTTACCCGCTGGGCTTCTTCCACCGGCCTTACCACCGGAGTTTTGTTGGACAACGGCACAGTAGCCGGCGTTAACGCAACTTCTTCAACCGCAAGTTTCTTGGTACAGGGCACCGGCTCAAGGAATGCTTTCCAAGTTAACTCTTCCACCGGTACTTCTTTGTTAACTGTTTTGCCAAATGGAAATGTGGGAATTGGAAATGTGACCCCGACTCAAGCATTAGAACTTGTAGCTTCATCCGGAATAAAATTAACTTCTGCCGGATCTTTGGGAGTTGTCTTAAAGTCTAATGATTCAACCATCGGATTGGATGGTCTGACTATTAGAAATAAAGATGACAATGCTTATGGTTCTATATCATCTGCCGGATTTTTCTCCGCGTATTCCGGGGTTAATAATTCCGGCGGATTTATGAATAATGATTTTAGCTTATACAGAACTGCGGTCAACGTTAATGACACAGGAACCGTTGTAACAGCTTCCACCGGCCAGTATGGGTGGAGCCCTTTAACTGGTTTTGGTTTCTTGTCCCAAACAAACGATACCGGATTAGCCAGAAATAGCGCCGGTGTAGTAAAGGTTACCGATGGCTCAACCGGATGGGGGAATTTATTAGCAGGTCAGATTGGAATTAATACCACTACTCCAGAACAAAAATTAGTTGTAGTAGGGGACGCAAGAATTACCGGTGCCTTGTTCGACAGCAATAACGCTTCCGGCACCAACGGTATGATTTTGCAAACCACAGGCACAGGAACACAGTGGGTTGCAACTTCTTCTTTGGGAATTGTTGGCGGCATACAAACAATTAACGGGCTGTCTTCTTTAAACCAAACCTTAGCTACTAACACTACAGCTACCGGATTAACTCAGACTATTACTTCAACCGGTTCAACTCATACATTTAATTTGTCTTTGACCCCGGGATATGTTATTCCTCTTTCTGCTTCCACCACCAACTGGAATACTGCTTACAACATTGTTAATGCTTCTTCTACTTTCTGGGATACGGCATACACCAACAGAATTACTTCTGCTACTGCTCCTTTGCAAATTTCTTCCAACACCATTGGTCTGCAAGCCGGA
>JACRDK010000015.1 GCA_016218585.1 Candidatus Doudnabacteria bacterium | reverse complement strand
TGGTTCGGCCGTCTGACAATAATTTATAAGTTTTAGCATCGTCCAAAGGGATATTTTCTATGTCAATATTCAGGTCTTTTGTGGCTTTTATAATTTTGGCGGCTTCAGCCAAGGTGGATAAATTACGGAGTCCCAAAAAATCCATTTTTACCAATCCGACGTCTTCCACCGCATGCATTTCGTATTGCGTTATCAGTTTTTCCCCGTTTTTTTCTTTCTGCACGGGCGTAAAATCAGTCAAGTCGGTGGGGGCGATGACTACGCCGGCCGCATGCGTGGAAATTTGGCGGGCGGAGCCTTCAATTTTTTGAGCCAGGTCCAAAATTCTCTTCACCTGCGGGTCGTTGTCGTATTTTTCTTTCAATTCCCCGACTTCTTCCAGGGCTTTGGAAATAAACATAGGAAATCCCTGCTTGCCCAAAGGAATCATTTTAGCCAGTTCATCCCCCAAAGTATAAGGCAGTCCCAGAACCCTGGTTACATCCCGCACCGCGCCTCGGGCCGCCATAGTGCCGAAAGTGCAAATTTGCGCCACCTTGTCTTCCCCGTATTTTTGCTTAACATATTCAATTACCCGATCTCGGGCGCTGTCCGCAATATCCACGTCAATATCAGGCAAAGAAGGACGGTAAGGATTAAGAAATCTTTCAAACGGCAGATTATAAATTAAGGGATTAAAATTGTTAATGCCGATCAAATAAGAAACCAAACATCCGGCCGCTGACCCCCGCGTTGTTGTGGGAATGTTACGCCGGCGCATCCAATTGATAAATTCCTGCACAATAAGAAAATACACGGCATATCCTTTATTGAGGATTACCTCCAGTTCATATTCCAAACGATCATAAACTTTTTTATCCACCTGCTCTTTTATTTCTTTTTCAGGATTTAAATTATATTTTTTTATTAGCCCCTGATACGCCAGTTCACGCAGCATCTGATCGTGCGTCTTGCCCGGAGGAATTTCATAAGTCGGAAAAAAAGCTTTCCCTAAAGGAATTTCCAGACTGCATTTCTCCACTATTTCTTGGGTTGTTTCCAACACCCGCGGGGTGTCGGCAAAAAATTCGGCCATTTCCGCCGGCGTCCTTAAATAAGAAGCTATGTCGCTCATATCCAATCTTTTCTCGTCGCTCAAAATTTTACCGGTCTGAATGCAAACTAAAACATCTTGAGCCTCGCTGTCATCGGGACGCAAATAATGGCTGTCGCAAGTGGCGATAACCGGAATGTTTAAATTTCTCCCCAATTCCAGGATTCCTTTATTAACACCTTCTTGTTGCGGTATTTCCGGATGGGGCTGGATTTCCAGATAAAAATTTTCTTTGCCGAAAATTTCCTGATATTCTTTAACGACTTCCGCGGTTTTATTCAAATCATTATGTTCCATAATTGACCGAGGCACTTCCCCGGCCAAACAAGCGGTCATGGCAATTAAACCCTTATTATATTGCTTCAACAATTCTTTATCCACCCGGGGCTTGTAATAAAAACCGCTCACATAGGCAATGGAAGTCAATTTCATCAGATTTTTATATCCTTCCAAATCTTTTGCCAATAAAACCAAATGCCAGGGTTTGTCGTCTATTTTAGCTCTCTTTTGCTTATGCCCGTGCCTGGCAATATAAACCTCCACGCCGACAATCGGCTTAATGCCTTCTTTTTGACAGGTTTTATAAAATTCAATCACCCCATACATTGCCCCATGGTCTGTCAAAGCCAAAGAATCCATGCCTAAACTTTTAACATACTCTACCAAATCATTGATTTTGGGCAAACCGTCCAACAGGCTGTAATGGCTGTGGGTGTGGAGGTGGGAGAACATAGGGAGAAGGGAATAGGGTGTAGGGGTTAGGGTATAGAGTATAGGGATTAGGGTATAGGGAAGAGGGGATAGGGTAAGAGTTTATAACGGTAGAATTATAAAATACAGTCCCCTATACCCTATACCCTATACCCTATTTAATAATTTTATCAACCAACCCATACTTCAACGCTTCGTCCGGAGACATAAAATAATCCCTGTCCGTGTCTTTTTCCACTTTGCTTATCGGCTGACCCGTATGTTTGGACAAAATTTTGTTTAACTGGTCTTTAATGCGCAAAATTCTTTCAGCTCGGATTTTGATGTCAGCGGCTTGTCCTTCCATTCCGCCCATTACCTGATGAATCATAATTTCCGCGTTAGGCAAAACAAACCGCTTGCCTTTTGCGCCGGCCGCCAACAGTACCGCTCCCATGGAAGCGGACAGTCCCACGCAAATCGTTGCCACATCGGACTTAATATACTGCATAGTGTCGTAAATGGCCAAGCCGGCGGTAACGGATCCTCCGGGACAATTAATATAAAGTTTTATGTCCTTTTTGCTGTCTTCGCTTTCCAGAAACAAAAGCTGGGCGATTACCGTATTAGCCGCGCCGTCGTCAATGGGAGATCCCAGAAAAATAATCCGCTCTTTAAGCAAACGCGAATATATGTCATAAGCGCGCTCCCCGTAGGCTGTTTTTTCAATTACCGTGGGGATTAGATAGTTGTTTTTGGGGGATTGGTTAAGGGGTTGTGTGGTCATAGATGTGTGTTTATGAGGCGCAATGTCCCAAAATATTTACATTTATTAAGGGATATCGCGGAACATTATTAATTAGTCTTAATAAGGTTATTATAAAGCATAAAAAATCAAAAATCAAATATCATTAAAAAATCAAATATCAAAAATCAAATATCAAAAACACAAATAAAAAATTAAAAAATCTCCATCTAT
>JACRDK010000014.1 GCA_016218585.1 Candidatus Doudnabacteria bacterium | reverse complement strand
GGAATTTGTTCCTTTTCTGCCAATCTTTCTTCAATGTGCAGTTCTATGGCTTCCCGAATATTTTTCAAGACTTCCTCCAGTGTTTTCCCTTGAGCATAGCATCCCTGAAGAGATGGACAAATAGCCGAAAACCACTTGTCGTCTTTTTCAATGAAAACCGGTATTTGATAAATTGTGCGTTTTGTTTTTCTCATAATTTTGTTTGCTGATTTAATCCTATCATAATTCATTAAAAATGGCAATATCCAGAACCGGGGAATTGTGATATAATTTTTATAGGAATTAGGGTATAGGGTTATAGTATTTAATAGTAAGACTATAAAAATATTCTTTTCTACAACCCTATAACCCTATACCCTAATCCCTATTCCCTATTTCTATGTGCGGCATCATCGGCTACATCGGCCGGCAAAAAGCGCCTCAAATTTTGATTGAGGGATTAAAACGACTGGAATATCGGGGTTATGACTCCGCCGGATTGGCCGTGGTTGATAATAACAACAGAGAAAATAAAATTAACTGCGTTAAGGTTGTGGGTAAAGTTAAGGGGTTGGAACCGCTGGTATCTGAACAGGTATTGAACGGGTCTTTAGGAATCGCTCATACCCGCTGGGCAACGCACGGCGCGCCTACGGAAATTAACGCTCATCCTCACTGCGATTGTAAAAAAAGGATTTATGTCGCGCATAACGGAATTATTGAAAATTACGCGGCCTTGAAATCCAAGCTGGAACAAGAAGGACATAAATTTCAATCCGAAACCGATACAGAAGTTCTGCCTCACTTGATTGAAAAATTTTTTCGCGATTGCTCTTTGGAAGAAGCCGTAGCCAGAGCTTTAACTCTGGTGGAGGGAACTTACGGCATCGCGGTTATTTGCGAACACGAGCCGCGAAAATTGGTGGCCGCGCGCTGCGGCAGTCCTTTGGTTTTAGGGTTGGGAAACAAGGAATATATTATTGCTTCGGATGTTTCCGCCATACTGCGGCATACCCGGCAGGTGATTTATTTAGATGACGGGGAAATGGCAATTTTAACTTCGGATGACTTTAATGTGGTGGATGTGGAGTCCGCAATGCGCGGTGAAACAACCAAGCAAATTTACAAACAAATTCAGGAAATAGAATGGGATATCAAGCAGGCGCAGAAAGAAGGATACCCCCATTTTATGCTGAAAGAAATCAACGAACAGGATGAAGTGGTGCGAAACGCTTTGCGCGGCCGTTTGTTGATGGAAGAAGGAACCGCCAAATTGGGAGGATTGGAAAACGTGGAAGACAAACTGCGCGGCATCAAACGAATGGTTATCGCGGCATGCGGCACGGCTTATTATGCCGGCTTGATTGCCGAATATATGTTTTCCGAATTTGCCGGGTTATTGACCAAAACGGAAATCGCTTCGGAGTTCCGTTACCGGCATCCTATTTTAGACGAGCAAACGGCTCTTTTAAATATCAGTCAGTCCGGAGAAACAGCCGACACTCTGGCGGCTCTGCGGGAAGCCAAAAGAAAAGGTATTTTATCCTTGGGTATAGTTAATGTTGTTGGCTCCACCATTGCCCGTGAAACGGACGCCGGCGTGTATAATCACGCGGGTCCGGAAATCGGAGTAGCTTCCACCAAAGCGTTTATTTCCCAGTTAACGGTTTTATCTCTGCTTACTTTGTTTTTAGGCAGACAAAGAAATATGCCGGCCACGGAAGGCAAAAACCTGGCGGAAGAATTAAATTTAATTCCGGAAAAAATCGCGCAAATTTTAAAGCAGCAAAAATACATTAAAAAAATCGCCCAACAATACGCCGGTTACGAACACGCGCTTTATTTGGGCAGAAAATATAATTATCCGGTTGCTTTGGAAGGCGCGTTAAAATTAAAAGAAATTTCCTATATCCATGCCGAAGGTTATGCTGCCGGGGAAATGAAGCACGGACCGATTGCTTTGGTGGATAAAAACTTATTTTCCGTATTTATCGCGCCTTACGACACCGTCTACGAGAAAATAATAAGCAATATGCAAGAAATCAAAGCGCGAGGCGGCAAAATTATCGCCATAGCCACGGAAGGAAACAAAGATATTAAAAAAATAGCGGATGATGTTATTTACATCCCTCCGGCGCCGGAAATGCTCTCACCCCTTTTAACTACTGTCCCGCTGCAGCTTTTCGCGTATTACGCGGCCGCGGAGCGCGGTTGCCCGATTGACCAGCCGAGAAATCTGGCGAAGTCGGTTACGGTGGAATAAGGAAGCAGGGTTGTAGGGTTATAGGGTTATAGAGGGGCATTAATTTATACTCCTATCATTGAACCTACAACCCTATACCCTCTCCCCTATCCCCTATCCCCTACACCCTACCACCCTATTACCCTATGTTAAAGCACTGCCAAAAAATCGGCTCTTTCATCTACGACTGTTTTCCCCTTCATCTGAAAGGGGAAATTAAAGAGTTGTATTGGTCCACGGCTATCCGCGATTTCGCGGTGGCTGCTGTGGCTATTTTTGAACCTCTTTATCTTTATTCGCTGGGATGGACGATAAAAAGCATCCTTTGGTTTTTTTTAGGGATATATGTTTTTTATTTTTTCATTATGCCCGTGGGCGGCAAAATAGCTAAAAAACACGGGTTTGAACACGGTATTTCTTACAGTACGCCTTTTTTGGTTCTTTATTATTTGTCTTTGCTTGCCGTCCCGTATCATCCATTATTTATTTTTACGGCAATTTTTGCCTTGGCCTGGCAAAAAACTTTTTTCTGGCCAGGGTATCATTCCGATTTTGCGCATTATGGACAGGAAGAAGAACGGGGTAGGGAGGTGGTGAACATTCAGGCGCTTGATTCCGCGGTTCTGGCGATAGGTCCGTTTTTTGGGGGTATGGTGTTGTGGTTTTTTGATTTTAATACTCTGTTTATCCTTGTTTCCCTGCTTATTCTGGGATCTAACATTCCTTTGATGCGCACACGGGAAAAATTTCCGCCGTCCCCTTATCCTTTTGCTTATTTTTCCGTTTATAAAAGATTATTAAGCAAAGAACACCGCCGCAAATTTTTTTCTTACCTTGGATATGGGGAAGAAATCGTATTAATGGTAATCTGGCCGTTATTTATTTTTACGGCGCTTAAAGGATATTTTTCCGTGGGCGCGATTATTACGGCTTCTTCTTTAATCACTTTGTTTATTATATTATTTATAGGACGGTTTGCGGATGTTGCCGACAAACACTCTGTTCTGCGCGCGGGCTCGGTTATTTCTTCTTTTGCATGGCTGTTCCGTTTGTTAATATCCGGGGTATGGGGGATTTTTTTGGTGGACGCGTTTTCTCGCGTTTCCAAACAATTAGTGTGCGTGCCGCTTTTAAGCATTACTTACGACCACGCGGCGCGCAAAGGGGATATTGTCAAGCGCATGGTTTTTCTGGAGATGAGTATTGTTATCGGTAAAATTCTGGCGATTTTAATACTGCTGATTCTATCTCATTAGATTTCTTACCCCTGGCTGATGGCGTTCGCGGCCGCGGCGTTTATGACGGTGTTGTACGGATTTTTATAATGAAAATTTTTCAAACATATCAATTTTAAAAGGGCAAACCGTTGCGGTTGCCCTTTTTATGTTTCACAAAACAACAAAATCCGATACTAATATCTTACTTTTTCCATTGCCATCCCTTTCCATATTAAAAACCGTTTAAATATATTGCCAGCCGCAGTTTAGCGAACACAATGTTTAAAAAACTTATTGCCGCTATGAGCATTCCGCAAAATATCATCAGCGTGGGGTGAAGGCTTTCGGGGAAAGCCCGAACCAGATATTCGGTGTTATATGCTGTTTTGTTTTTTTCTCGTGGCAAAATATAGTTTTGTTTGAATTAGCACAGCCATTATTTGTATTAGAAACATCGTTAAAAATAAAACTTTAAATCCCCATTGATTAACAATAAGTGTTCCAATAAATACCGCTATACCAACGACTATATAAGATACACCGCCTTCAATTCCCCACTGCATTCCTTCCCTCCCTTTTTGGATGTGCTTTGCGAATAAAGCGGTTAACGGAGCTGACAAACAAGCTGTTCCGAAAGCAAACACAATTTGTAAAACAAAAAGATGCCAAGGGTTTGAAATCAAAAGATATAAAATACTTCCTAACGCATAAAGCGCATATCCCGCTATGGTAATCAGCTCTTTGTTAAGATTGTCTGACATTTTTCCAACGATCACCATAAGTATCCCTGTACAAATACTAAAAACGGTTGCAGAATATCCCATAGCTAAAATGCCCCCGCCAATTTTTTCAACAAACACTGCGTAAAACGGGCCTATTAAGTTATCACCAAAATTTGCCAGCAAGGTTGCACTTAGAAGTATTTTATATCTGTTATTCATAAGGGGGATTTAAAATTTTGTTTTTTAGAAAAGAAAAAACAAAAATGTCTTATAACTGATTATTATACAAACTATTTATTTGGATAATGGTTGATATTTGTGCGTTATACAAATCTGTGATATGTTTGAATTGATTTTTTTAGATGCTTAAACATTGCCATAAAAACATAAAACTGTCAATTTTTGAAAATTGAAAAGATATGTCAAATCCACCTTGTGGATAACCTGTTAAATTCTGCCGCTTGACAACCATATTAGATTAGATATAATAAATTAGCGCTCTTATACTTAGAGTGCTAAATTTTAAAAATTAAAATAAATTTAATATTTAATTATAAAGTTCATAAAGCCTATAAGGTCATAAAGCCTGCTTGCCCCCCCTAACGGGGGACAAGCAAACTTTATGACTTTATTCCCCTAACGGGGACAAGCAGACTTTATGACTATCTAAACTATGAACATCAAACCCTTGGGAGATCGGGTTGTTATCAAGCCCGTATCCAAAGAAGAAACTACCAAACCCGCGATCATTCTGCCTGATACGGTAGAGAAGGACAAAAAAGAGGAAGGCGAGGTTATGGCTATCGGGCCCGGCGAGAAAGTGCGGAAACTGGGTCTAAAAATCGGAGACAAAATTTTATTCTCCGGCTGGCCCAAAGAAATAAAGGTCGGGGAGGAGGAATATAAGGTAGTGTCGGAAGAAGACATCTTAGCGGTGATTGAATAATTTTTAACAATTGGAGGATTGGGGAATTAATTTCTAATGTCTAATTTCTAATCAATACCCAATATCTAATACCCAATGCTGGCAATGACTAAAATTTTAGACATTTAAAAATTGGACATTGGGCATTGATTAGTAATTAGAAATTAAAAATTAGAAATTGTTTTTTTATTTATTCCAAATATTTTTTATTTAAACTCTTTAATTTTTCTTGTATCAACGGATACTTCTCCAAATCCATCACCCTCTCCGCCTGCTTCCGGGCGGTTTTTAATAATTCCACATCCCCCAGAGTGGCGATTTTTAAATCCGGCAGGCCGGATTGCAGGGTGCCGTAGACTTCTCCGGGCCCGCGCATTTGCAAATCTTTTTCCGCCAATTCAAAGCCGTTATTTGTTTGTTCCAGATAACGGAGCCGTTCCAGTCCTTTTTGTCCGGCATTTTCCGTAAACAGAAGACAATATGATTTATGCTCCGACCGTCCCACCCGTCCGCGAAACTGGTGAAGTTGGGCCAAACCGAACCGGTCCGCGCCTTCTATCATCATTATGGTCGCGTTGGGAATGTCAATTCCCACTTCAATAACCGAGGTGGATATTAAAATATTTATTTTATTTTCCCGCGTATCCTCCATAATTTTCTTTTTTTCAGCCGCTTTAAGCCGTCCGTGCATTACGGCTATTTTTAAATCCGGAAAAATATTTTTGGTCAGTTTTTCGTATTCAGCCGTCACAGATTTGAATCCTAATTTGTCCGAAGGATTGATTAACGGACAGATAACGAAAACTTGTCTGCCTTTGTTGATTTCCTGACGGATAAAATTATACGCTTTGTTTCTTTTTTCCGGAGGCACTAAGTAAGTAAGGATTTTTTGTCTGCCTTGCGGCATTTCCTGAATTAAAGAAACATCAAGTTCCCCATATAAAATCAGGGACAGGGAGCGGGGGATGGGCGTGGCTGTCAAAGATAAAAAGTGAGGATAATGACTTTTTCCCTCGGCTTCGCTCGGGATGACATTGTTTCTTAATTTCGTTCGTTGCTCTACGCCGAAACGGTGTTGTTCATCCACGATTGCCAGCCCTAATTGAGCGAATTGCACTTTTTCTTCCACTAAAGCGTGCGTGCCGACAACAATTTGAATTTCGTTTTTTTGAATTTTTTCCAACAATTCCCCGTAGGGACAAGGCCCTCCCTGACGCGCGCCCTCCGTTAGGAAGGGGGAGGCAAGCCATCCCTGACGGGAGGCAAGCATTGCCTTGTCCTTTTGGGAAATTGTTTGTCCGTTAAGATTTGTTTTATCGTTTTTGTTTTCTTGCTTTTTTGTTTTCTTGTTTTCTTGTCTAAACCGCCGGGTTAACAATCCGATGTTTATATCCCAATCTTTAAACAGCATTTTTAAAGTTTCAAAATGCTGCTGCGCCAGAATTTCCGTGGGAGCCATTAAAGCGGCTTGATAGCCGTTAATCACGGTATTTAGAATAGCAATAGCCGCGACCACGGTTTTTCCGGAGCCTACATCTCCCTCTAATAGGCGGTTCATCGGATGTGTTTTTTCCATATCCCGCAAAATGTCCCAAGCCGCTTTGCGCTGATCCGAAGTCAATTTAAAAGGCAGCTGCCGGATAAATTTTTGCGTGGATGTCTGATTAAAACCAATGGAATAAGCCGGCTGATTTTGAACAAGATGTTTAATTTGTCGGGCTTGCAGCTGCAGTAAAAACAATTCGTCAAATTTAAGCCGTTGTTGGGCTGATTGCAGTTGCGTAAGAGAGTCCGGAAAATGGATTTGTTTCAGGGCCGTTGTTAAATCAATTAAATTCAATTCTTTTTTAATTTCCATTGGCAGCCAATCCGTAATTTCTTTTATTGCCGGGAGCGAAGTTTTAATCAAAAAACGCAGTTGTTTTTGGGTCAATTTTTCCGTAACCGGATAAACGGGAACAATTCTCGCCGTATGCGTGGTTTCTTGCGCGGAACTTGTCCCCGAGCCCCGTTGTGAAGAAGAAGCTATTTTTTCATAAGCCGGACTTGTCATCTGCATCCCGTAATAATCCGCGTCTATTTTTCCGGATAAAAAAATGTTATCCCCGATTTTAAGATTGCGGATAAGAAAAGGCTGATTAAACCACACAACTTTAATGGCGCCGGTTTTGTCCGCCACCAAGGCTTCGGTGACAATTGTCCTTTTTACGGGGCTCCGTTTGTTGGCAATCAATTCTATCCGTCCGCAAACCGTTACCGCCTTACTTGCGGACAGGCGGCTGATGGGAATTAAACAGCTGTAATCCTCATAACGGGAAGGATAATGAAGCAGCAAATCATTTACGGTGTTAATCCCCAATTTTTTTAACTGCCGCTGAACCGTTAGTCCCACGCGGGAAAGTTTGATTGCGGGAGTGGAAAGAGAAGGCATACGTGTATCCCGTTAGGGATAAGAGTATTTTAGCAGAAAAATGGAGGAGAGGGAAGAGGGAGTAGGGTAATAGGGTTGTAGGGGTATAGTATTTAATAGTAAGACTATAAAAATATTCTTTTCTACAACCCTATAACCCTACACCCCTACCCCCCTATACCCTTCCCCCTCAAAATATGCTATAATAACCATACGCCTATGAGTAAGCCCCTTGGATTGTGTTATAAAACCAAAATTTCGGTTTTCTTGTTTTCTTGTTTTTTTGTTT
>JACRDK010000013.1 GCA_016218585.1 Candidatus Doudnabacteria bacterium | reverse complement strand
TAAAAAATGCCCCGATTAATCGGGGCATTTTTTATTTTGAAAAAACATTATCCGCACTTAACATACTTGTCTGCTTACATACCTGCATACTTATTTACCTTGATGAGAGCCTGGCTATAAACACTCCCCCGCCCTTTATCCTTAAATAATCTTCAACCAAGCCGTGGCGTTTATACTCAGCTAAAATTTTCTCAACAGCGGCAGCTAATTTGCCCGTGCCAATACCGGAAATAATTTTAACAGCCTCTTCTCCTGACATAAACTGTTCATTTAAAAAACTTTCCAAGATTGATTCCGCTTCATAAATTGCCAGTCCGTGTAAATCCACAGCTGGCAATTTATCTGATAAGCTTAAATTTTCAGCAGCTAAAGCCCACAAACTATCATCACGTACTGACATATATCGATTATTTTCAATGACGTCATCCTGATTCCGATTTATTGGAAAAAGGATCTCTTTATAATTTAAAGGATTCTTCTCCCTCGGATGCACTCGGGCTCAGAATGACGCCTGTTGGGTTAGTATTATAAAATTTCCTATAACCCTTTTGATTCTTTAAATTCTGATCAATTCTGAACAATTAAATTGTTCCAGTCAGCGGCAAACTTCTCCAACCCTTTGTCTGTTAACTCATGTTTTATATTATACTCCGTAAACGGCTTCTCCAAGCTAATTTCTTCGTAAATAATTGGTTTTAAAGCTTGATTCTTAATTCCTGACTCTTGATACTGCGATGGCTTGCCATTGCTTACCCATTCTTTTTAGGCTTTTAATGGAGCCGTTATAATATCACACCCAAATTCAATAGTTTTGGTAAAATGTTCCAATGATCGAATACTTGCCGCTAAAACTTCCACATGACCATCTCCTGCTCGATACATTTGCAAAATGTTCTTAATTAAGTCCATGCCATTCTCTCCCCTGTCGTCCAGACGCCCAACAAAAGGAGAAACAAACACATCGCCCTTCTTCGCGCCCTGGGTAGCAGCATAAACTGCCGCTGCTTGGCTCTGATTAAAAACTAAGGTCATATTTACCTTAATCCCCTGTTTAGTAAGCTCTGAAGCCGCTTTTAAGCCTTCTGGAGTAGTTGGAAGTTTAATGTGAGCATTCGGTATCCACAAGTTGAACTCCCCCGCCTGCTTAATCATATCTTTGGCTAAAGTATTGGCGTCGGCATAAACCTCCACCGAAACCGAACCCTTTGGAATTTGGGCTGATATTTCCCTAACCACGCCTTTATAAAACTCATTAATTTCTTCCCTGGTAAATTTTTTGCCAACCGCCTCGGGGTTTTTGGCAATTAAAGACGGATTAGTGGTTTGCCCGTCGATCATCCCTAAAACAGCCAAAGCTTCTTTGGTTTCTTTCGGATCGCCGGAATCTAAAAATAACTTAGTCATAACTTTCTCCTAAATTTACTAAATACTAATTTATACTTATATACTAATCCTTAATATTAACGATTCTTTTGAAATGAACTGTACGGGGAGCAAAATAAGCTAATATCCCTAACTGCAAACTATTTGTAGCCAAATATTGTTTTACCTGATTTATATGAGCTAAGGCAAAATGATCGCCTTTTTTAATTTCCAATACAATCTTTTCGTCAATTAGAAAATCAAAATAGTTTTTGCTAATTACAACACCATCAAATAAAACCGGGGCATATAACTGTTCTTTAAATTTTATCCCCGCCTGCTTAAGCCTCAGAGCAATAGCTTTTTGATATACCTTTTCCATGTAACCATGCCCAAGCTCATTAAAAACATCAAACAATACACCGACAAGTTTATAACTTAATTCGGGATACAACAAGTCTCCCCTTATATGTTTGGTTTGTGGGTCCATTAGTATATTAGTACTAATAGGTATTTAGTAAAAACAGTATCCCGTAAAGTTAAGTTAGGTTATTTAACTAAACAAATTTTTATCCCTTGAAAGCTCTTTAATTAACTCAAAAGCTTCGTCCGCAGTGTCCACCAAATGAAAAATATCTAGGTCGTCTTTGGCAATTGCGTGGTTTTTTTCCAGCATAGACTTTTTCATCCAATCCACCAATGGCTGCCAAAAATCACGGCTTACTAAAATTACCGGCACGCGTTTTATTTTATGAGTCTGAATCAGCGTAACCATTTCGTAAAATTCGTCCAAAGTTCCAAAACCGCCGGGGAAAAATATGTATGCGGAAGATGCGGTTTCGAGCATTACTTTTCTGGTAAAGAAAAAAGTAAAGCTCTCCGACTCGTTCACATACTGATTGGTGCGCTGCTCAGTGGCAAGGCGAATATTTATGCCAACGCTTCTGCCGCCTGCTTCAAACGCTCCTTTATTTGCAGCCTCCATTACTCCCGGCCCGCCGCCTGTTACCACTGCAAAACCTGCTTTTGCGAGCTTAAAACCCAAATTTGTGGCTTCCTGATAAACACCCTGTTCCAAACCCACGCGAGCGCTGCCCATAATGGAGACAGACTTTTTGAAACGTTTAAGAAATTCAAAACCCAAAGTAAATTCACCCATTATCCGCATTATGGTCCAGCTGGAGACCTCTCTAGTTTTTCCTTTCTTGAATAAATGAGGGAGCTGGTTTGCCGGAATGCAAATTTCCCTGCCCTGCGAAGTAAAGCAAATTACATCGTGATGATTATGATTTTCTTCAGATTTTTTTAATGGCATATTTTATATTTAATTTTTGTAATTTTCAATTCTAAATTTTATTTGCCCCGTGAGGTAATTTATAAAATAAAAAATTGATGCTTATAAATTCACTTCAATCTAATCCTGGCTGGCCTGGCCCCCGGAAGCAGTAGCAAACCCTTCTTCCAAAGCTTTAGTGTATTTCCCAAATGTTGCCAAACTGTTCATTTTGGCGCGGTGCAAAAATACCTGCTGTGCCTGATCCATATTTTCCGGTTTTCCGGCCCAAGTTTTTGTGGCTGCGTCCTGCAAAGCGCGAGCATATGAAAATGTTAATGGCCAAGGCTGAGTCCCCTGGCTGTTTATAGCGTTCAAATTTTCTGTAGCCTCAACGTCTCCCTGCCCTCCGGACAGAAATATTATTCCGGCCAAATTATGCGGCACTGTTGCATTAAAAACTTCCAATGTATTTTTAGCAATTTCTTCGGCTGAAGCCTTTTGGCCAAAGTCTTTGCCAGGTAGAACCATGCTGGTTTTAAGCAATAATGCTTCCAAAACCACGCCGGCATTGTTTAATTCATTAAATAAGGCTGTTAAAATCTTGGTACTGGCATCTTTTGCCTGTTGTAGACTGTGATTGCCATCTAATAAAACTTCAGGCTCAACAATTGGAACCAAGCCCTCCTGCTGGCATACCAAAGCGTAAGCCGCCAAATCCTTGGCATTTTGCAAAATATTGCCGTCACTGGGCAATTCCTCCCCTTCTGAGGGGAGGCTAGGAGAGGTTGCGTTTGAAATAGTTATTACAGACCTCCATTTAGCAAACCTTGCTCCCAAAGAAACATATTCTTTAAGCCTGTCAGACAAGCCCTCTAACCCCTTGGTTGTTTTTTCTCCCCTGTCTCCAAAATCAGCCAAACCCTGGTCAACTTTAATTCCCGGGATTATTCCCCCTTCCTGCATTACCGAAACAAAACTTTTACCGCTCAAGTCATTCTGTCTAATGGTTTCGTCAAACAGAATTACTCCGGAAATAAATTCGCTCTCACCGGGGGCGGTAAGCAGCATATGCCTAAAAGCGCGGCGGTTATCTTCATTATTTTCTAAATTGATTGGGGCAAAGCGCTTGCCTACGGTGTTCATGCTTTCGTCTGCGGCTAAAATCCCCTTACCCGGAGCAACAAGTTCTTTTGCGGTTTTGCTCAACTTTTCAATTTTTTCCTGATCAATCATATTTAAATAGAATTATTGATTGTTTTTACTAATTTAATTATAGCATTCTTATCTATTTCCTCGTATGCCAAAAGCTCGTCCGGTTTGCCGCTGCGGGGCAGTTTGGTTACTGATAAACTTGCAACTTTATAACTTGATAAACTTTCAACTGAAGCCAAAGCGCCAGCGACGGCTTCGTAAATACCGCCTTCGTGGTGATTATCTTCCACCACAATAATATTTTTGGTTTCCACCGTGGCCTTTTTTAAACTTTCCAAATCAAGTGGTTTAACAGAGTATAAATCTATAACGCGAATATTAATTCCTTCTTTTTTCAATTCTTCATATGCGGCCAGGGCTTCGTGCAAAGTTACCCCAGCGCCAATAACCGTTGCGATATCTTTATCTGATGATTTTAACGTGCAGGATCCCCCAATTTTGAATTCTTGCTGCATTAATTCTTGCTCATTCTTGTCATTCCCGTCGATCTTGTCATTTCTGTATATTATCTCTGTTTCCTTACGCGTTGTTTGAATATAAACGTTGCCTTTATGTTTTGCGGCTTCCAAAACTAACTTTTCGGTAGAAACTGCGTCGGAAGGATACAAAACCACAGTCTCCGGAAGCGCTCTAAACATTGCAATTTCTTCCAAACCCATTTGTGAGCTGCCGTCTTCGCCAATGCTAACTCCCGCGTGTGAACCAATAAATTTAATATTGCTTTGAGCCAAGGCTGACATTCTTATTTGGTCAAAGGCCCTGGACAAAAAAGCCGCAAAAGTGGAGACAAAGGGTATTTTACCGCGGCGGGAAAATCCTAATGCCATGCCAACCATATTTTGTTCGGCAATAAAACATTCCACAAATTTTTCCGGATGATTTTTCTTAACTGAATCCGCATATGTGGAATTAGAGGTTTCCGCGTCTAAAACAACAATTCGCTCGTCAACCTCAACCAAATTTGCCAATGCATTTCCATAAGCCTTCCTCGTTGCCACCTTTTTCCCTTCTTCATAATTAGTAAATTTGGGTGTTTCTACCTTAATTCCTAATTCTTGACTCTTGCTTCTTTCAGGTAATGCCACCTCTCCAACCAAAGACTTATCAACTTCACCCAACTCCGCCAGAGCCTTATTCAATTCTTCTGCCGACAACGCTTTACCATGCCAACCGTCTTTATCTTCTATAAAACTTACCCCCTTGCCTTTTATTGTTCGCGCGATAATCATTATGGGCTTCTCCCTCCCCTTCTGAGGGGAGGGCTGGGGAGAGGTTGCTGTTTCAAATGCTTTTGTAATTTCCTCAAAATTATGGCCGTCAATAACAATTGCATTCCAACCAAAACTTTCTGCCCGTTGTTTATAAATTTCCGTATTAACCCCCAACATAGTTTCCCCTCTTTGCCCCAAACGATTTATATCCAAGACTGCTACTAAATTATTTAAATTATAAAAAGATGCAACAGCCATTGCCTCCCAAACACTTCCTTCCGCAATTTCACTGTCGCCCATAAGCACATACGTTCTATAATCCAACCCGTCCAGCTTGGCGTTTAGCGCCATGCCAACACCAACCGACAAACCCTGCCCTAAAGAACCGGTCGGCACTTCAGTAAAAGGAAATAAAGAAGTAGGATGTCCCTCCAGCCGGCTGGTAAATTTTCTTAAAGTAAGAAGCTCCTCCGGGTCGATTGCCCGATGCAGTTTTCCGTGTTCGTCCGCGTTAAGCTCCACATCATTCCGCGCCTGTCCAGCCGCCGCATATAATGCATAAAACAAAGGGCTGGCGTGACCTTTACTAAAAATTAATCTGTCATTGTTTGGATTCTCATGGTCATTTAAATCGGCCCTAAAAAATGAGCCATTTCCGCGTTCGTCCGCGTTTGCAGAACCGTCCGCTTTATTCTGCGATCTGCCAAACATAAGTTCAACCATTATATCCGTAGCTGAAAGACTGGAAGAAGGATGTCCGCTACCCGCTGCGGTAGTGGAAGTTAAAATATAATATCGAACTAATTTTGCTAATTGTTCTAAATTATTTTTCATTTCTTTAAATTTAATTTTTGTATTTTGAATCAAAATCTTTTAAGCCTTCATCAACAACTCCATAGGAATTCTTTTTTGCGACAATTATATTTATCAGGTCGCCTCTGCGAATCCTTAAATCTTCCAATTGCGATAATATATCAACCAGTTGCACATCCAACATAGAGTGCTTAAGTATATCTCCTTTGCTACGACTTCTTTTTCCTTCAATATTTGCCATTTTTTCCTCTAAACCGCCAATTTCTGCATCTATCTCAGCCAGCTCAATTTCTAAAGCCTTAGCTTCTTCTAAAAACCTTGAGTAATTTAAATTATCGCGTTCCATAATTTATATTTTATCGATTCATAACACCTGTCCTAATTCTATCAGAAACCAGTCCCAGTAAAAAGAAACACCGCAATTTGCCCAAGCAAATGCGGTGTTTTTTAACTTTCAACTATTTCTTTAAAACTTTTTTTATATCCTTTACTTTATCGGTCTTTTCCCAAGGAAGCTTAAGGTCGTTTCTGCCAAAATGTCCATAAGCGGCAGTAGCGCGATAAATTGGCTTGCGTAAACCTAAATTCTTAATTATCATTCCTGGTCTTAAGTCAAAAACCAAGGAGACAATTTCCGCAATTTTATCGTCGCCGTATCTTCCCGTACCAAAGGAATCAACGCGTACTGACAAAGGCTCCGGCACGCCAATAGCATAAGCGATTTGCACTTCTAATTTTTTAGCCAATCCGGCAGCCACTAAATTTTTAGCAACATAACGAGCCATATAGCTGCCGCTACGATCCACCTTAGACGGATCTTTACCGCTAAAGCACCCGCCGCCGTGCCTGGCGTAACCGCCGTAAGTATCAACAATAATTTTTCTACCCGTGAGCCCTGTGTCCCCTTGCGGTCCACCAATAACAAACCTGCCGGTAGAGTTAACTAAAATTCTGGTATTTTTATCCAATAACTGTCCTGGAATAACTTTTTTTATTACATGCTTAATAATTTCCGCTTTCAATTTTTCACTGTCAATTTCGGCATCGTGCTGCGCGGCAATTAATACCGTATGCACTCGCTTTGGCTTGTCGCCATTGTATTCAACGGTTACCTGGCTTTTACCGTCAGGGCGTAAACCTTTAATAATGTTTTTCTTTCTGACCTCTGCCAATCTATGAGTCAATTTATGTGCCAAAACAATTGGCAAAGGCATTAATTCTTTAGTTTCGTCTGTGGCAAAACCAAACATTAAGCCCTGGTCGCCGGCGCCAATTTTTTCCAAATCTTCTTTAACAATTTCCCCTTTCTTGTTCTTTTCAAATGCATCAACGCCCATAGCAATATCACTTGATTGCTCTTTTATGGCAACCATAACGCCGGAGGTCTCCCAATGGAAACCATATTCAGCGTTGGTATAACCAATGTCTTTAATAATGGCGCGGGCCACTTTCTGTATATCTACATAAGTTTTTGTAGTAACTTCACCGGCCACGACGCAAACGCCGTTAGTCAGCAAGGTTTCCACGGCCACGCGACCCTTTGGATCTTCTTTTAAAATAGCATCCAAGACGCCATCGCTAATCTGGTCTGCCATTTTGTCCGGATGACCTTCGGTCACCGATTCGGAAGTAAACAGTTTTTTTTGAATTGATGATTTCATAAATTCTCTGCTTAATAATTTTTTATTAATATTATTTAAATAATGCCCTAATCGTCCTGTGTTACCCCTAAATAAAAATGCTCGGGGTAAGGATGGCACAAAAAAATCCGCCAAAGCGGATGAGATGTAAATTATCTTTCCCGCGTGGGGCTAGATTTAGCACCCATTCGAGTTTCCTCAGGGTTGCTGGCAGATCATCGGGCTAGAACCCTAACTGCTCTCTGGATAAAAACTTATTCAATTAAACTTAGTTTAGTAGGATTACGTTTTTTTGTCAATTAGCCAAACCACTCGGCATGAGTTCCTAAAGGCAGCCCGCGTACCCCGCTGCCGGCGGGGTCAAAATCTACCCACTTCTCCCCCACTTTAACCTGCAAATACTGGTGCGGTACAAAATTTAAAAATATATGTTTTACTTTTATATCATTAGCGGTAAAAAACTTGCTTTGCGCTAACAGAATAAATGCCGAATAGTTAATGGCCGTACAATACAAAAAATCTTTAGTCTGCCAGATTTCTAACAAATCTTTAACAAATAGCCTAGAAATGCGGAAAGCGGCTTGAAAGCGCGTATGATGCCATTGGTGCAAGGTTTTGTCTAACACCAAATTATATACGGCTTCCAAATACGCCTGCTGATTTATACACGCAGCTTCCAAAGCAGCAATAGTGTTTTTTATATCCTGCGGCGGTTCAACCAATGGCATCTGATTCTTAAATCCAAAAAACGGGGCAAACAGTCGAATAACAAAAAAGACAATAAAAAAATAGCCAGCCAAAACCGCTATTGAAATATATATATAAATAAGTTCATGTTTTTGTCAGTCACAGAACAACCTTTTTTAGATTAGCCAGTCAATAGTTGTTCAGAAAGACTGACCCTGGGCCAGTCAGACTGGCCTGCGCTCATCAAAGCGAGTTTGACTCGCTGGAGCGGGATACGGGAATCGAACCCGTCCCACCAGCTTGGAAGGCTAGTGTACTACCACTATACGAATCCCGCGAATTTACTTGTCTAATATTACCAAAAATATGTAACTATATCAAGTCCTGCTGAATTAATAGAAATTTAAATAAAGTGCTATAATAAGAGTAAATTAACTCAAAAAAAATGGAAACACAAACAAACACTCAAGTGCCGGCTCCGGCGCCAACAATTCAGCCAACAGTCTTTATGTTCCCAAAAGCGTCAAAAATTTTAGCCGAAGCAAAAGAAATATATAAAGCTAAGTTTAAAAACTTATTCTTTATTTCCTTAATCACCATTGCTGTGGTTGCCATTCCAAGCTTTGCGCAAAATCAGGGCGCCAACTTTTTAAAGTCTGTTCAGGGCCCGGAAGAAGTCGTCGGCTGGATATTAGGATTGCTTTTTGTCATCTTAATAATATATGTTTCAATTTGGTCCTTCGCGGCTACTATTCGCTGCATAATGTCTACAGACCCTGCGGCAACTGTGGGGAAATTTTATTCTGAATCATCTCACGATGTGCTTCCTTTATTTTTCACCGGAATACTTCTATATTTAATTATTTTGGGTGGCTTTATTTTATTAGCTATCCCTGGCATAATTTTCTGCTTTTGGTATAGCCAAACCTTTTATGTGGTTATTACCGAGGGTTTGTCGGGAATGAAAGCCTTAAGCCAAAGCAAAAACTACGCGAAAGGAAATATAAACGAAATATTCAAAAAAGGCTTTTTTATTGGGTTAATCAGCATTCTTATTGCCATTGCCGTAGGAATAGTTTTTGGAACCATTTCTCAAACCTTGAAAATTTCAGAGGTTACAAAAATTGCCAGCCTGATTTTTCAGGTTTTATGGACACCATTAGTAACTGTTTACGCTTTCCTACTCTTCCAGTACTTAAGACAGTCCAAAATTAACACCTCTTCAGCGCAATAACTAAAAGTAAAATTTCCTCAAACATAAAAGCCCCTCTCTAGAAGGGGCTTTTAATTTTACATTGCCTTGCGGGCAGTTGTAGATTTTATTATACCATATCTGCCTTATGGCCTTAACTTAATTGCTTCCTTAAAGGCTTCACCGGCCTTGAACTTTGGAGTATTTAACTCTGGAATAGTAATTTTCTGGCTTGGATTTCTTGGGTTTACGCCAATGCGCGGAGCGCGGTGCGAAACACTAAATTGCCCGAAACCGGAAATATTTACTTTATCCCCGCTTCTGAGCTGTTCATAAACCATTTGAATAAATGTGTTTAAAAAACGCTCGGCTTCGCTATGAGTAATGCTTAGCTTGGCTGCTAATTGTTCCGTGAGTTGTAGCTTATTCATAAATTTTCTCCTTTTTTTCAATTAATTTTTAACCTGAGTTGCGGTATTCGAAACCTGCCCAAATTGAGCAGGCCTCAGTAGTACTATTATAGCCTATTTATGCAAAATTAGCCACATTCTTGGCTAAACTTTGCTGTTTGGGGAAAATAAATATTTTTTTATTAATACTATTAAAAAAACCAACGCCAAAATGGCTAAAACTAAATATTTATACGAACTTAAGGGAGATTTTGGTGCAGCCGGCACTTGTTCGTTGTTGACTGGTTCATTTTGTTCAACCCCCGGTGATTCTTGCCGATTAGTTATAGCCAAAGCCAGCTCTCCGATCTGGGATTCCAAAGCCACAACTCTGTCGGACAGGCTTTTATTTTCTTTTGCCAGTTTATTGTATTCACTAAAGCTTTTGGCCGTCACCGTGGTTTTAACGTTTTCTGCAGACAACTTAGCGGAAACAACATCGCTAGCTGCCAAAACTATCTGGTTAGTTTCTCCCGGGGTTTGGCTGCCTGTCCAGAAAAAATCCCCTGCTTCGCTTCTGGCATAAGACTCGCCTGCCTGGGCTTTGGGATAACTTATTGAAAAAATATTGCGCCCGTATGCATCATATAACGACAAATCTTGTCCGGCGTTTCTTAAAGCCACGGGCAAATCATCCGCCAATATAACCAAAAAAGCATTAGGCGACAATTGAGTCCCGGGAGCCATTACTTTTTCCCTGGTGCCAATTTTTAAAACAAAGCCGCTCAAATCCGTTGTTGTTGTGGCTGCGTTATATAGCTCAACAAACTCATCCTGATCGCCGGTTGGAGCCGGCAAAATTTCGCTAATTACCACCTGCGCTTGTGGGGGCGGCAGATTATTATTTATACCTTTTGTAGGTAAGCCAAATAACCATTTCCCATTTTGGTCTTTTGCCCAAGAACGATTTTCCGGCGAATCTGAATATTCAACTATATCAATCAACTGCTTCTGCGGATTAAACAGTTTAACTTTCTCCTTGCCGGTATTATTTAAGCTTAAAGAATCTTTTGGCAACAACACAACAAAATAATTTGTTGGCGGCACGGAGGTTGCTGCGGAAATAGCATAAGCCGAAGAAGTCCAGCTTTCTGAATCGCCATCCGCCAAATAATAGCTGTTTAAACTGCTTGTCGCGGATGAGGAATTATAAATTTCCACCCACTCGCTGCCCGCGTCATCCCCTGCCGGATTTGCAAACACTTCATTTATTTTAAAATTAGACGAACCTAAATAAGAAACCGCGGACCCCGAAGAGGAAGACCCGGACGAGCCGCTGCTCCCGGAACTAATTGTCGGCGGTTGCCAAATATTGTCCCGAAATTCAAAAACTCCATCGTCGTATGCCACAACCGAATAAGCCGCGGTGTCCGCCAAGGTTTTATCGCTAAAATATAAATTAACTTCATCGCCGCCGCTATTATTTAAAGCAAAAGCTTCTAAGGGCAAAACAAAGCGTTTGATTTCGCCTGCTGCTATATTACCCGACAAAGCCAGGGCGTCGGCGGCAGGCCCGGTTCCGCTATTTTTGTCGTCCAACAGCCAGCCGTCGAGGTTAATTTCCTGGCTGTCTAAATTTTTTATTTCCACCCACTCGCTACCCACGTCTTCCCCTGCCGGGTTTGGCAAAAACTTGTATATTTTTACCAGCAAACTTTTTATAGTGCTGGAAGTTGTTGTTGAATTACTGCCTCCAACATTTTCAGGCGTCGTACTCGCATCGTTATTTTGGCCATCACTTGGCGGCGGATTACAGCTTAAACCGGCGGCTGAGGCTAAAAAATTTCTTGGGTCTGAAATACCTACTTGAAAATCGCCTAAATTATTGTTTGTATAAAAGGTTCTCATAAAAGCCCAGTCAACGGCGGGCTTTTCCGATGTTGTAGGAACCAAAAGAGCGCTGTCGGCAGAGGTGCCATAGCCAAATTTATCAACAACCGAAATATCGTCAGCAGCAGCGACAGCCGCGCTGCTGGAAACCAAAAATATAGTTGCTCCAGCCGCGCTGCCGGATAAAGAAAAATTAGTATTAGTCGCATCTGCCAAAGCTGCGCCGTTATATAACGATCCGCCAATTAAATAATAAGTATGCGCGGGCATAATAACTTTGGGAATATTTTTTCTGTTTGCGGTCGTTAAGGGGAAATTTCCGCTGCTCGATTTATACTGTAATGACCAGCCATCTAAAGTTATACAGCCGTCTGTTGGGTTATAAATTTCTACAAACTCATCATTTGCCGCATCGCCTTCTATTTGAACTTGGCTAATAACAATATGGTTTGGCTCGCCTTCCGCTTTGGCGCTGGACGCAACAAACCAGCACCCTGTTATAACCAACAAGGCGCAAACAAACCCCTTTATTCTCTCGAACATATTTTTCTTAATTTAATTTTAAATTTATTAAACTGGTCAAAATAAGACGATCGTCTTATTTTGACCAGTTATTAGATAAACCGAATAATTTTTTAAACTCTGAATTACTGTCAGTTTCATCAATTCTAAATAACCTTATATATTTATCTAGGCCAGACTGATGCAAGTAACTAACAGCACTCCCGTCCAAGGGATAGGGGTTAATATATACACTTTTTTGCACCTGCTTAAAGCCATTAACTTTCAATAAAAATCTTATCTTACTTCTGTACTCTCTAGCTCCCTCTGGTATATCAAAAACCAACATCCGCCATTTTCCATCCCATGCAGTTTTTTTAGCAATTTGTGCTTTCAAGAACAAGGACTCCAAGCTACCAGCTTTAGTAAGCTGTAAAAACTGATGGCCATTCTGTTTGTAAATTTTTATTAAACCCTTTTCCTCAAGCCTTCGCAGTGCAGAAAAATAAGCATAATAAGAGATTTTGCCATTGAATTGTCTTTTAAAGTAAGCGGTTTTATGCTCAAATGGTTTTGGCAAAAAATCAAAAGCCGTAAACAACCAAAGTAAAATTTTTGCCTGGTAAGAAAATTGCTTTTTATTTTTTAATCGCTCTTTCACAATACGATAATTTTATATTTTTGTTTCTGGTCAAAATTGGACGATCGTCCAATTTTGACCAGTTTTATTTAAATAAAAAACCGGTTTGAGGAATGCTATTCCTTAACCGGTTTTAAATTTTCTTCTTCTGTTTTTTCCTGGCCTTCTTGCGGGTCGCTGGTATTTTGAATCTCTTCAGCGTCGTCTGGATCCAGCTCCTTATACAGAGTTCCTAAAACTCCGTTAACAAATTTTCCCGAAGACTCTCCGCCAAAGGTCTTTCCTAATTCCACCGCCTCATTTATAGCAACCTTGGGCGGAACTTGCTTTAAAAACATAAGCTCATAAACGCCCAACCGCAAAACATTTCTGTCTACCGGCGGAATCTGTTCCATTGGCCATTCCGGCGCGTGTTTGGTAATTATTTGATCAATAGCATCAAGATTAGTTTGCACTCCCCTGGCCAGTTCATATATAAAAGCAGTTTCTTCCACCTCGCCGCCAAATTCCTGAATATGGTTTTTTAAAATTTCTTCTAAATCATCTTTGCGCTCGTTGAAATCCCATTCAAACAAAGACTGCATTGCGATAGTTCTGGAAAGATGTCGATTGGCCATAAAATAAGAATTAAGTATGCGGAATTAAGAATTAAGAGAAACAAAAACTCCCTGCCTGAAATTCAGGTTAAGAGAGTTTTAGACCATAATTCCTGATTCAAAATTCATGATTCAAGTTTATTTGGTTACTTTTCTGCCTTTGTAGTATCCGCAGTTTTTGCACGGCAAGTGTGGCATAGTTGCTGCACCGCAGTTTTTGCAAGTTGCAAAAGAGGTTTTCTTTAAGGCATGGTGGCTGCGGCGCTGATCACGGCCGCTTCTAGTTTTGTGCTTTTTGGGAACGCCCATAGTAGTAATTTAGGATTTAAGATTTAGGAGTTAAGATGTATTGCATCAAAAACTTTGTTTATTATAGCTAATAAAGGCTTTTTCGTCAAATACCTGTTCTTTGACTGTTAATTTGCCCGGTGTTAAAATAAGCAATCATCCACGAAGGAGGATGAGAAGATGAATCCAACATGGTTGTTGATTGTGATGGTCCTCGCTTACTACGGGACCCTTATTACACTACTAACAAGGCGCGGCCAAGCAGCGGGGCGCAAGGCTTGCGACAAGCAGCCTTACATTGCCCTGTGTCTCACCGCTGTTCTCGGGGCAGGATTTCTGTTCTACAGCAAATTCAGCGGCGGCATCGACTGGTCAATCTCATTGCAAATATTCGCGTACCTAGGCGTGCCGAGCCTTGTGCTTTGGCAAATAAAAAACCAGGGAGAAAGGATTACCTGGCTGGACTGGGTCGCAATTGCAATGCTTTGGCTCCCCTTTGACTTGCATCTTATTGGCCGCCGGGAACACCGCATCAAGGATGCTTTGGACTGGCCGCTTACAGCCATCTCCGGCGTATTAATCGGACTTGCCTTCTGGGTGTGCCTCAGGCGCATCGAGGGGACAAAGATGGTCCTGAAATTTAGCTGGAAAGATTTCGCCAAAGTGTTTGCCGGATTGTCAGTGCTGCTGATTCTCCTGCTGCCTTTAGGTTTCGCCTCCGGCTTTCTCGTTCCCCGCGACTTCTGGCGCCAAGAGCTGGCACAATCCAGCCTGCCGTCAGTAATTTGGAAACACCTGGCAACTTGGAAATTCCTCTGGTATCTAATCAAGATTTACATCACGATTGGTATATCGGAAGAGTTTATGTTTAGGGGTATAATCCAAAACTTTTTGGAAAAAACCCTCAACCGCCCAAACCTTGCCTGGTTTTTCGCCAGTATCTTGTTTGGCTTAGCCCACCTCAACAACGGGGCACGCGGACTCGCAATCTGGGATTGGAACTGGACTTATGCGGGCTTTGCGACCATAGCCGGTCTGGCCTACGGTCAAGTTTTCCGGCACTCCAGAAGCATTCTCTACGCGGTGCTTCTCCACGCGCTTGTGGACAGCATTTGGCACACGTTCTTCCTGTAACGGAGAAGAGAATGACAATCAAAATTGAACACCTGGAACTCCACATCCCCTGGCCCAACAACAGCCCTCCGGTTTGGTGGACATGGACCGAAATTGTGGTGACAAGTGTTTTGGTTCAGATAGGTCTATGGACTCACCGCAATTCTCGCGGAAGAATAATTCTCCTCGGGGCAGCGTGGTTGATATTGACTACGCTTTGGGACAAAACCTCTCTCACAGAGATGGGCTTACGTTTCAAAAACTCCAAAGGAAGCCTATGGATGAGCGAACCAGTCCTGATTATTATTTCGCTCATCTGGTTAACGGGAGTATTTACAGGCAATGCGAACGACACACCAGGATCGGAGTTTTTTCCCGCCAACAAAAACAGCTACATTTTTAGCGCATTCCTTCAGCAGCTCTTAATGCAGTCTTACGTCTTTGTCCGACTGCAAAAAGTCTGTCCAAGAAAAGCGGAAAGAGTAGTTGCGTTAATATTTTGCGCCTCTCACCTGCCCAACCCGGCGTTGATGTTCATTACGCTGGCCGCAGGTTGGATGAGCGCTTACATCTTCAACAGACAAAGAAACCTCTATGCTCTTGGCCTGGCACATGGCCTAATCGGAGCAGCCATCGCTACGTTTTGGCCCAGATGGGTCATTCGAGCAGGCATTGGTTTTATTAACATTATTTTGGGCTCTTCGTAGCCCGCCGCGTGGGAACAATCTACCATTGGTAGACCTGCGCGGTTTTTGTTTGCAAAAAAAAATTTCCTTCTTCAGTCCGCTTAGCAGTTACAGGAAAACGAATAAAAAAGTATTTTTCAATAATTTTTTGTTCGCTTAACCGCTAAACGGGCCGCAAAAGAAAATTTTGTCCTCGCACCTTAATTTACAAAATATTTATAAACTAAGGTGTGTGGGCGTCGCGCATCCGATTGGGATGCTAGTGACGCCCGTGGCGGGATGCCAAAATTACAACAGCGACAAGACAAAGGCCCGGCATGAGGCCCACTACCAACGAAAGCCTAAGCCACGCAGGTAGGCTGTTGAGATAATACAGAAAATCCTGTACTATTTTTATCCTCCTTTTCTTCTGGGCGACATCATTCTCGCCCAGGTTTCCATTGGCCAGCTGAAGCTATGCCACCAGTATGAAATGCAAACGGCAGCAACCGCTATCAGCCCCATCACTACGGTAGTAATGGTTTTGGTGATGGGGCTGTCCCTAATCACCTCAACCAAAAACTCCAGATCAATCAGCGCCATGATTAAAATTGAAACCAGCACCATGGCGAAGGCGATACAAATGAACTCACTCATTCTTTTTCTCCTTCTCCAACGAACGATCAAAGGACCGCCGGTAGGACTCGGACAAGTGAATGCCGACGGCCACCAAAATGGTGACCGTGAGAGAGATAATAAATTTCTCCATTGTGCCCCAAACCTGACAACCTGCGAATGTAGTATTATGAATAATGAATTAAGAATTATAAACTCATAATACAAAACAGATTGGCAAATTTGGGAGGGCGAAAGGTCGGCAGTTGCTGCGACGACCTTGCGCCCGAGTGCTATCCGCGTTTGATATACATGAGCACCAAAGTGCCCAAAAACAAGACCGCCATCAAGCCGGCGACGAAAATCTGTCCCGCGGACCACCGACCCCGCTCAGGCGGGGCCATGCTTTCAACAAAATGGTTTGGGGCAACCAAGTGCCCTTCGGCGCCGTTAGGCGCTTTAATTGATTCAACCATCTTACCCCTCCTTTAAAAGGGTTTGATGTTGTTATTCGCCGGCTTGTACTCTAGCCGGCAAACATTCCTTCATGTCTCGGGGGAGGCTTTCAGGAATTGTGGATTTACATCCACCACTTTAAGCCCAAAATATTTTAGGCGCAAAGCAGTAAATGTTAAATTAGAATTTGGACAGGGCGGCGTTTTGTGGTGCCGCCCTTTCCGACTACAGTTGGTTGGCGTGTTTCGCTATCAACGATGAGACGATTGAGATTATCGTCATAGCGATAAAGCCGAAAAATATCTTGAAGATCATTTTACTGGCAGGGCTCTTGCCCTCCCAGCTCCAGACAATATCATCCCAGAGTTCCTTCATCGCGTGCTCTCCGGGGTGATGTGCTTGGTGGTCATGCTTTTGTTATGCCACCACGCCTGAGCTTCAGTCCCGCTGGCATACCCTGCCATGCAGGCCATCAGTGCCAGTAAGCTGTAGACCACAGCTTCTCTTGCTCCTTTAAAAAACCAACCGTTCATCTCTTAGCCCTCCTTGAGCCTTTTTTGCAAACATCTCCACCAAAAAAGCTTTTTGGCAAAAACGTTGGCACAAAAAAATTCTTTCTAATACTGCGGGTCTTAAGGACAGAGGCCTATCCCGATAAGCTCGGGAAAAAAAGTTTTGCCCTCCTAAGGCCCACAATGCTAAAAAGAATTATAGCACTATTTCAATCTCTAAAAAAATATTTGTGAAATGAAAAAACCGTAAACTCAATACAGGAGAATCAATGTAAAAATTATTCTTGTATGCAGTATACGGCTTTTTCGCGCCCCCAATCCGGTATTCCCGAAATCAGGAGCATGTAAAAAATCACAGACACACAGATAGACGCGGATTACTCCGATAATATGTATGCTATGAACTTTATCCTCACACGAATCTCCACCAAGTAATGTGTAAGCAACGAAATCTCTTATAAATATGTGTCAGATTCTAAACTGTGCAATACCAATGAAGATTAGCGTGAGGACAAATTATCCGTATGCTTTCCTGTAAAAACATAGAGACAATATATTCAGTTGTTAAAGCATGCCTTTTGAGCATGACCATATAGTATACGCCAAAACCGCCCTTTTGTCAAGACCAAAGGGCGATTTTATTTAAAATACCTTTATTTAAGCCAAAAATTATTTAATTTTAGTGTGAGGGAATTCGTATTGCTTGTTCAAGCCTTCTTAACACAGCCTGTGATTGATGATTCGAGCTATCTATCCAAGCATTAATTTCCTGCCAAAAATCATCGGCGGATACACCGAAAGTCATGCAATACTGATCAATTTTCACCTGAAAATAGGCAATCACTTCAGGGCTGAAAAATTTCAAATCCTCTGCCCTGCCAATTTCATCATGCAGCGCATCGGCAGAACTTAATAATTCCTGTTTAATTGCTGACAAACTGGTTTCTCTGCTTATTTTTTCAGGATTAAAACCGGTAATGTCTGATGGCTCTTTTTTCATAATTGCATTATATCACAAACCCCCGTCCCGAGTTATCGGGACGGGGTTTGATCTGCGCTATCTGTTTTTATCAGCGCACCTGCCTGCCGGCAGGCAGGTCTGCGATTTAGTACATTCCGCCCATACCGCCGCCCATTCCTCCAGGAGCAGGCTCAGCGGACTTCGGTTCGGGCTTGTCTACAACAATGGCTTCGGTAGTTACTAAAGTAGAAGCAATAGACACGGCGTTCTCCAAAGCCAAGCGGGTAACTTTTACCGGATCAACAATTCCGGCCTTCATCATATCTTCCACTTTGCCTTTACCCCAATCGGCTTCGTCGTATTTGGTAAAATCGTATCCCGCATGCGGGCCGCCGGTTTGGATGTAGGTAATAACGCCGGTCGGCTCCACGCCAGAGTTGGCGGCAATTTGCCTCAACGGAGCTTCCAAAGATTTGCGCACAATTTTATAACCGGTTTTTTGCGCGCCGGTGGCCTTGGCCATTTCCGCTTCAAGTAGCGGAGCAATCTTGGTTAAGGCCGCGCCGCCTCCGGCTACAATCCCCTCTTCTACAGCCGCCTTGGTGGCGTTAAGCGCATCTTCAATTTTAAATTTCTTGGCTTTCATTTCCGTTTCGGTAAAAGCTCCAACTTTAATTACGCCAATTCCGCCGGACAACCTGGCCATTCTTTCCTGCAACTTTTCTTTATCAAAATCGGAAGTGGAATTTTTTATTTCCGCTTTAATTTGATTTACGCGATCTTCAATATTTTTCTTTTCGCCTTTGCCGTCAACAATCGTGGTGTGTTCTTTGGTAGAAATAACTTTATGAGCGCGTCCCAGGTCTGCAATTTCAGTCTTGTCTAATTTCAAACCCATATCTTCGGTAATTACGGTTCCGCCGGTTAAAATGGCAATATCTTGCAACATTTCTTTGCGGCGATCGCCAAAACCCGGAGCCTTAACGGCCAGCACATTAAAGGTGCCGCGCAATTTATTCAACACAAAAGTAGTTAAGGCTTCGCCTTCCACCTCGTCGGCAATAATTACCAAATCTTTTTTGCCGCTTTGCGCCACTTTTTCTAGCAGCGGCAAAATGTCCTGAACACTAGAAACTTTCTTGTCGGTAATTAAAATATACGGGTCTTCCCAAACAGCTTCCATTCTCTCGGCATTGGTTACCATATACGGATTTACAAAACCCTTGTCAAAGCGCATACCCTTAACAACTTCTTTTTCCAATCCGGTGGTCTGGCCTTCTTCTACGGTAATTACGCCGTCATGGCCAACTTCTTCCATCGCCTCGGCAATCAGCTTGCCAACTTCTTCGTCCAAAGAAGCAATGGTCGCCACTTGCTGCACCTCTTCTTTATTCTTTACGTCTTTTTTTACTTTATTCAATTCATTAACCACAAAGCGAACCGCGGCATCCATGCCTTTTTTAATTTCATTAGCCTGAGTGCTAGCCAAGGCTGCTGCTTCAAAAGCTTCCTGAATCATTGTCTGCGCCAAAACCGTAGCGGTGGTAGTGCCGTCTCCGGCTGCTTCGTTGGTTTTGTTGGCTACTTCGGAAATTAAAGAAGCGCCGATATTTTCAAACTTATCTTCCAATTCAATGTCTTTGGCAACGGTAACGCCGTCATCGGTAATAGTCGGGCTGCCAAAACCTTTATCTAAAATCACCGCTTTGCCGGTAGGCCCCAATGTTACCCTTACCGCATTGGCGGATTTGTCTACGCCGGCCTTAATGGCCTGCTTGGCTTCAAAGCCATATTTTATTATCTTGGACATAAAATAATCCTAATGCTCCGAATAATTATCCGAATGCCCCCAAATGCTCCCCTTTCGGGTTATTTGGATTGCAGCCATTCGTATTATTCGGATTATATTAATTGTTATTCAATAATCGCTAGAACATCGCTATCGTCTTTTTCTTTGCCGACATATAAAATTTTATATTCGGTTTTTTCGCCATTTTCTTCCATCTCAACTTCTTCGCCGGCATATTTGCCAAACACAACAGTGTCGCCAACTTTCAGGCCCAAAGAAGAAATTTCGCTGCCATTGCCTAATTCTACAATTTTTCCTTGCGCTTTTTTTTCTTTGTCCGCGGTAGCCGGTAAAACTATTCCGCTTTTGGTTACTTCCTCGCTGGAAAGCTGTTTTACCAGTACCCGGTTACCTAAGGGTTTTACTTTCATAAGTTTGCTCCTTAACTTAATTATCAGTTTATAATTGGATTATAGTGCATCTTTTATCACTCTGTCAAATGGAGTGATAATATGTAAACCTCTTATCCTGCCGTGATATAATACCATTATGAATAATGCTTATCAAGCTGCGGACGCGGCTATAAAATACCTGGATTTCCTTAATTCTATTGATGGTAAAATTCAGCAGCAGGTCTTAAGCCGGGAGATTTTACGCCACCTCCCCCAAAATCCGCAAACCAAAATTTTAGACGCAGCCTGCGGCTCCGGCTGGCTCGCCGGCCATTTGCAGAAGAGTTATCCCGGCATTGAGGCATGCGATTCTTCTCCGCTGCTAATTAAGTTTGCCCAAACTCACTTTCCAAAAATTCCCTTTGCGGAATGCGGGCTGGAAAAACCGCTTCCCTACCCTGCCAATAATTTTGACGCAATAATTTTAAATATGGCTGCGCCGGATTTGGAAAATTTAAGCTTGGCTTTTAAAAACCTTTCTGTTGCCCTTAAACCAAAATCCTCGCTAATTATAACCATACCTAACCCGGAGTTCACTTCCCCGGCAGCGGTTTGGCACAGAAGCCTGGCCGATGTTATTTTTTGGAGAAAGCCAAAATTAATATTTAAAAAACCGCCCTCGGGCGGTACTAAATTCCAGCGCTATTTCGGCAACAGCAAAATCCCTTGTTTTTATTACACAATGGAAAACTATTTATTAGCCGCAGGCGCCGCCGGGCTGAAATTAAAACAAAAAACAGAAATTACTTCCGCGCAGGACAGTAAAAAATTTGACCTAAACTACAAGCTCTTCCGCTACCCGCTGTTCTTGCTTTTGGAATTTGTTAAAATCGGACAGTAGCCTCTGCTGTTTGCTTTCGGGATGAAAAGACAGTTCATCTTCTTCCACCACAATAAACTTTTCGGTGCGGATTTTTGGCAGCTGCCAATTTTTTAGCACTTCATTAATCCAGCGGCCAAAAGAATTATCTAACAAATACTCAAAAGCTTTCTGTACCAAACTTTGCTTGCCGGCTGCCGGTTCTGTTAAGGCAAAATTTGGGAAAAAAATTTTCAACCACTGTTCATTAATTTTTTGGAATTGCCAAATACTGTGCTCGTAAATTAACGGGCGCAACTTTAAGTATTCCGAGGCGGTGTAAAGATTTTTTAAATTAGTAATTTCTTTCGGCCCCATAATATAATGATTCAGGCAAAAACGGTTGGCAATATATTGGCCATAACGCCTTTTCCCCAAAACTTGAAAGTACCCGGTAATTAAAGTGCGCGCCAGCCACATATATCCGGGACAAACTACTATAAACAAGTCTATGTCCGAGGTTTCTTTTTGCTGGCCCATTGCCTGACTCCCGGCCAGGGCAACACCGCGCACAAAAGGTAAATGGCGCAAACCTTTAATAAAACGGTTTATTTGCTTTTCCCTATTAATGCCAAAATAATAATTCTCCAAACGCTGTTTAACAAGATTTTCCCTGCCGTTTAAATAGTAAAAGCCAAAAATATTTTTTACCTCTGCCTGGCAATCATTTTCCAGGCATTTTAAAATTTCATCGGCTAAAACCGGGGCTATGGGGTCGGGCGACAAATTAGTTGCAATAATTTCGCCGCTGCCGTCTATTTGCAAGCTAAGGTTTTCTTTAGGAGCAATTAAAAAACGCCGCAACTCCAAAAGAGTAAGCGGATAGTCCTGCAGATCAAAAAATTTTAAAGTTGAAAGAATTCGATTTTTAAGCATAAAAATCATTGAAATTATGAAACTGGAAATTATGAAACTATTGAGACTTTGCCTTATAATTAGCGGCAATGAAATGATTCAACTTCAAAGATAATTTTTGGCCAATATCTTTATAAGATAAATAGTCATCTTTTACAACCATTTTTCGTTCAAACATCAATTCAATCCAGTGCTCGTAGCATTCTAAAAAAGAACCGCGAGCATTGTAGTAAAATTTAATTTTATCAAGAAAATGAAACCTCCCGTACCCTTCTGCAATATTAGCACCAACTGAATCTGTTGACTCAATAAATTGATCGCCGTTAATTTTTTTCGTTTGCCAATCTAACTTCCCATATATTATCCAACCAACTTTGGACAGTTCTCTGGCCAACTTATATACTTCTAAATTTTGTAAAATTATGTAGGAACTTTTGGCTGAATGTTCCATAATTTCTTAATTTCTCAATATCTTAATTTCATTAGATTCCCAATTTATCTAAAGTAATTTCTTCCCAGTCATCAAAATCTATTTCTTTAAACACGCGCAGTTTGTGAGACAGCTCTGTGTTTGAAAATTTATACTGGGCCTGCGCCGATTGGCCGGCGCGATGAGAAAACATTTCTTTTTTTTCCAATACTACCGGCTTGTTTTCACGCACCACTTTAAAATGGCCGGCGGCATTTTGGAAAATTAACACGTCTTGCGTACCGTGTTTAACCGGGCCGTCCTGCGTGTCCATTATTAAGTCTTCGGTAGACAAAGACACGTTCTTAAAATGTTTTTTGGCTGTTTCAATTAACTCCTGCCATTTGTCGTCCTGCATAAATAGTCCACGAATTCACTAATAGCACGAATTACACGAAATCAGGATTAGTGATATTTGTGTTGATTCGTGAATTAGTGGATAAATAATTATTATATCAAGCTCCCGTAAGAAGCTTTTAAACTTTGCATGGCAAACTTTAGTCTTGTGCCGCGATTTTTATAGCTTCTTTAGCGTAAAATTGCACGTGAGGGAGAATTTCATATTGTGGATTGCTTAGCTCTTCACTTGTAAACCATTTAAACTCTGTAGGCACTTCATTTTCACGAGGCTTTATTTCTGTTGTTAAGGCTTTTAATACATATATACAATTAATATGTTCATGAACCTCGCCTTGTTTAATTTTGTGCCGGTGTAAAAATCTTGGCACCGGCAAACGCTTATTTCGCTCATCAAAAATTTCTCCGCGGTCCCCTACCAGTTCAGTCTTAAGACCGCATTCTTCTTCAATCTCTCTAAAAAGAGCTTCTATGGGATCTTCGTTAAGTTCAATATGCCCGCCAATCTGCAACCAAACATGATATTTGTCATGAATTCTTAACAGAACTTTATTTTTGTGGACAATAAAGGCATCTGCGGTGAAATCGATTTTTTCGTGAATGTGCGACATAATTATTGTATTAAGCTTCCATAAGTTGAAGTTAAACTTTGCATAGCAAACGGAACAATAAATAAAGCGGCGAGTAGCGGCAAAACAACCAACACAATTGTAATATACAAAGACCACTTCATATAATTTTTGGTCTTGCGCGTATTTTCTAAAATCTCAACAAGCATTTGCTCGGTTGGCATAGCTGATGGCGACTGATTGTTTTGTGGCTGCGGTTGATTTGTTTCCATATTTATAAATTAATAATGTTCAATATTACTTCTGGCATTTCGGGCAAAAACTTGCCGTTCTGCCTCCTAATTTTAGGCTTTCTATTATTGTACCGCATTTTTTACATTTCTGCTTAGCCCGGCCATAAACAAAGTGAAATTTACCCATTTGCCCCCAGCTGCCATCGGTTCGGACAAAATCTCCCACGCTAGAGCCTTTGGCCTTAATGGCTATCTTAAGCACCTTTTTAATATTGTGATATATTTCCCTTAATTCTTGATTCTTAATACTTGATACCAACCTCATTGGCCTTACTCCTGCATGGAAAAGGATTTCGTCGGAATAAATATTGCCAATACCGGCAACAACTTTTGTGTCCATTAAAGCGAGCTTAATGGGGCTACGGGCGCGTTTCTTAATTGCAGCAAAAAATGCTTCCAAAGTAAACTTTTTTTCCAGCGGCTCCGGACCGTATTCTTTTAATTCCCGAACCTGGCCTATTTCATTGTCACTTACTAATTTAATATATCCAAATTTTCGAATATCGTTAAAATACAAAGTACTGCCGTCAGTAAAAGAAAAAATAACATGCGTATGCTTGGAGGGCAGCAAAACTTTTGGCGCAGTGGGGCGATTAAGCAAGCGGTACTCCCCTCCCGTAAGCTCGCGAAGCTTTTTGTCCTCAAAAATAAATTGTCCGGTCATCTTTAAATGAACCAGCATAGACAACGGACCGGAAAAATCAAAAATTAATAATTTCGCCCGGCGTTTTACGCTAATTATTTTGTGTCCCTGCAGCAACTTGATAAACTTGCTAACTTGAGAACTTTTAACTCGCCTAATGTTTGACACAACGCCTGGCCCCACCGCCACCATTTTTGGCGCATTAACAACAACGGACTTAATGGTCCGATTTTTTAATTTCCTATTTAACTCGTTTACTACGGTCTGCACTTCGGGCAATTCAGGCATAATAGAAGATACTAATATACGGATTAGACAAATGAAACAAATAACAACTAATCCTTTTTGAAGGAATCTGTAATTATTTACCTTCCCACAGGCAGGCAGGTATAATTCGTTAATTTGTAAATTTGTATTTTAATTATACATTAAAAACACTGCTATGTTATAATGCCTTTAATGAAATATTTTAAAGACTTTTTAAACTCAATTCCGCATAAATTTAAAGCCGATGAAGAGGCTGTTATTCAGCGCGCTTACGAATTCGCGCAAAAGGCCCACCATGGGCAAAAACGCAAAAGCGGAGAAGATTATTTTATTCACGGACGCGAGGCCGCTATAATTTTGGGACAGCTGTTTCCGGATGTTCCCACTTTGGCCGCCACCCTGCTTCACGATGTGCCGGAAGACACTACTGTTACTTTAGAAAATATTACGGAACTTTTTGGCGAAGAAATTGCCAGGCTAATTGACGGCGTCACCCAGCTTGGCCACGTTAGAATGAAAAACAGCAAGGATAAATTCTATGTGGAAAACCTGCGCAAACTTTTTATTGCCACCAGCCAGGATATTCGTGTTATTTTAATTAAGCTATCCGACCGCATGCACAATATGCGGACAATAGAATTCATCCCCCCGGAAAAACAAATTAAGGTTGCCAAAGAAACTTTGGAAATATACGCGCCGATTGCCGGGCGTTTGGGTATTGGTAATTGGAAAGATGAGCTGGAAGATTTGTCTTTTAAAATTGTGTTTCCAAAAGAATACGCCAGCACCAAAGAATTGTTGGACAAGGAGCTGGAAAGCCGCGAAGAAGGAAATAAGGATATGCAAAAAAACCTTACCCATATTCTTCGCACCGAGGGCATAAAATTTCAAGATGTCACCGGCCGCGTTAAGCGCCTCTATTCCCTCTTCCGCAAACTGGAAAAATATGAGGGCGATATTACTAAAATTCATGATTTCATTGCTTTAAGAATTATTACCAAATCCACTTCCGACTGCTACGCGGCTTTAGGAGTCATTCACAAACACTTTCAGCCGGTGCCGGGAAGAATTAAAGATTTTATTGCCAACCCAAAGCCCAACGGCTACCAAAGCATTCACACCACTGTGTTTGGCAGCAACGGCAAAACTTTTGAAATCCAAATCCGCACCGACCTAATGCACGAAGAAGCCGAACGCGGAGTTGCCGCCCACTGGTTTTACGCCGAGGAAGGCAAACCCGAAAGCGCCGGGCGTTTGCAGGCCAAATGGATAAAAGAACTGCAAAGTTGGCAGGAAGAAACCACCAATCCGGATGAATTTTTGGAAAGCTTAAAAATAGATTTTTTCCGAGACCGTATTTTTGTCTTCACTCCTAAGGGCGACATTAAAGACCTTCCCCAAGGCAGCAGCGTAATAGATTTTGCTTTTGCCGTGCATACCGATTTGGGCTACCATATGATGGGCGCAAAAATTAACGGCAAAATGCGCAGCATATATGACCAACTGGAAAATGAAGACGTAGTGGAAATTATTAAAACTAAAAAAGAAGCTGTTATTTCCCGGGACTGGCTTAAGGCAGCTAAAACCCACAGCGCGCGCAATAAAATCCGCCACTATTTAACCGAACACGACAGCGGAATTTTGCAAAGAATTAAAGAATTAAAGCTAAAAGATTTTACCCTTCCCAAGTTTTTTAGAAAAAAATAAATCGCAAATACCTGCCTGCCCTGTCTACCGATAGGCTGGCGTGGATACAAAACAGATAATACTGACAACAAAAGCCCGCTCCGACGAATCGAAGCGGGCCTTGCTTGTTGCGTAGCGAGACGGGAGAGTCACCCTTTGAGTTTGGGGACTTTAAGCAGCGTAAGCTTGAGATAAGCCCGGTCGGGATATTTAACAGATACCAATCGCTTGCGGCGGTGCAGCTTTCCGTCTGAACCATTATCCCAAACTGATTTTCTCCTTACTTCTCTCTCCCCTTCAAGAACAATCAGGCGCACATCTATGAACTCCTCCAGGGGCATAAAAAGCATGGAAATCTCACAGCCAATTTGCTGAAAAGTCTGGGATTTACCGGAAAACAAGAGCTTGCGGTTCATTTCTTCAAAATACAACTCCCGCGAGCAAACTTCTCCGGAGTACAACAAGTCCTGCAACCAGGCATTTCGACCCATCACCGCGTGTTCGCTAGTGGGGCAAAACGAAAACATGGTTTCAAATTGAAAAAACCAGTGCGGCTTTAAACGAAACTCCGTCGACGACTCAAGTTTATCACAGATAAACTCAAATAGCTTTTCAACGTATGAGCCGGCCGACTGCCTGTAATTTTCAACTTGCTGCTCGTGAAGCTCCATTAGAACATCCATCTCCCTCTCAGAGGAAGCGATGCGGTTTAAAAAACGGCGGTATGGATTTGCGACAATCTTAGATTTCACCCGTCTTCCTCCTTGGTAAATAATCATATACCAAAGCCACAAATTACGTCAATTAACAAAAAAGCCCGCTCCGACGAATCGAAGCGGGCTTTTGTGTTTATTGAATTTTAAAACATCACGTCTTCTTCTGCTCTCTTATATTCGTGAATTTCTTCCGGTTTAAACCATAGGTTAATTTCATTTGCGGCTTCTTCCGGAGTTTCGGAAGCGTGCATAATATTATGAATTGCGCGGCCTTCTACGTTAGCTACTGCCGGGCTATCTACGCTAAAATCTCCGCGCAGGGTGCCCATATCGGCCTTAAACGGCAAAGTGTGTCCGGCAAGCTTGCGCACCATATCAATTGAGTGCATACCCTGGACTACCATTGCCACTATTGGGCCGGAAGTCATATATTCAAACAAGCTTTCTTTAACTTTTTTACCAATCTGCATTCTGTCGTCAGTTCCCAAATGTTCTTTCGGGTCCAACTTGTAATCGGCAAAGGTGGAAAGGCCTTTGTCGCCCAAACGGCCGACCCATTCATCGCTCTTTGGAAAATGTTCTTCCAAATGAGGGCGTCCAACCTGAACCATTTTTAAAGCGACAACTTTTAAACCGCGGCGTTCAATGCGGCCGACAATTTCACCAATAAGCCCGCGCTTTACTCCGTCCGGTTTTACTAAAACTAAAGTTTTTTCCTGTTTCAATTTTTGCATATGCGAATGATTATACGAATATACTAATGGACAAATGATACAAATATCTACAAATCCTTCCTAAACAGAATTAGTTGTAATTAGTTTCATTTGTGCAATCCGTATATTTGTATCTTTAATTGTTAATTGTTATTTAATTATTTTAGCGCTTTCTACAACTACCGGAGTTTTTGGGGCACCGTCAGTCGGACCCATTTGTGGAGTTATATCTACTAAACCAATTTTATCTACCACGTCTTGTCCGGCAACAACTTTACCAAAAATTGTGTAGGCCGGGGAAAGAGGAACATTGCCCAACATAATAAAGAACTGGCTGGTGTTGGTATTTGGTCCGCGGTTGGCCATAGCGAGCACGCCTTTTACGTAACCGGTTTTATAAAGTTCGGAAGAAGCGTTAATTTCATCGGCAAATTCTCCGCCGAATGCCGAGTCTCCCCCGCTACCTGTCCCGCTCGGATCGCCGCCTTGAATTACAAATCCTTTAGCTACGCGATGGAAAGTTAAACAGTCATAATAACCGGCGTTGGTGAGACGCAAGAAATTTTCCACAGTCTTAGGGGCATCCTTGTCGTAAAATTCTACGGTGATTTTACCAAAACCTTTTACATCCATTTGGACTTGGCGTCCGGAAATACTTACTTTGTCATTTTTCAATTTATTTGCGTCGAACATTCTTGTGCATCCATTTAATGTTTCTTTAGTTGCGCCGTTTGAACTTGGCGTTGTTGTTGCTGGCGATTGGGTTTGTGTTTGGGCGGCTTGATTATTGCTTGGCGCCGGCTGCTGCTGTTCCTGATTATACGTCTCCAGCGGAACATTTGTTAGCGGCTTATAATTTTGCCAATAGTAGTACCCGGCCGCTCCGGCTCCTAAAATTACCAATGCGGCAATCACCAGAATGAGTGTTTTGTTTGTCATGATTCTCCTTAATTTTTATGAATTCTTTTGCTATTTTATCATATAGGCCGGCTTTCTTCAACCCGGCAAAGCTACCCGACATTAAGAAATGTTTCCGGCTGGGATATTGCGCTTTTTTTCCCCGGCAAAAATCCTAGACAGGAAAAAATATAATCCCGGTACCAAAGCCATCATAATCCAAAAAACCAATGTGGAAATGGTTAAATTAACGCTGCTATAAGGCAAAGCGGCCAGAAAAGCAGTAACTTTTAAAATATATAGCAACAACCAGTTAGCCAGCCAGGAAAAGCCCGGGCCAAGTACGGGAACAATGCTTAAAAATCCAAATAACATTGCCCACGGAACTATGGGCAATATTAACAAGTTAGCCAAAGGCGCGGACAAGCTTAAACGCTGAAAATTATATAAGATTAACGGCATGGTGGAAATAATTGCCGCAAAGGTTGTAAGCAATAAAGTTTTTGCTCCCCAGGCTTCGGGTGCTTTGGAAAAAATTATGCCAAAGAGCGGCGAAAAATAAACTATCCCCAAAGTCGCGGCAAATGACAACTGAAAACCAACATCCCAGAATAATATTTTTGGATTTACAACCAGCATAACCAGCGCGGCAAAAAACAGCGCCGGGCCGACCGAATACTGCCGGCCAATGTTAAAGGATAATAACAATAAAAAACCCATAATCGCCGCCCGCACCACCGAAGCGGACGCGCCGGTTATAACAACGAAAGCAATAATTACAAAAACTGTAAACCAAAAACTAAACTTCCGCCCAAGCAGCCTGGCTAAAACCGCTAATGCGGAAATCATAATAGTAATATTAAATCCGGAAATAGCAATTATATGGGAAGTGCCGGTGGCGTTAAAATTATCTACAATGCCAACGGGCAAATTTTTCTTTGCGCCAATTAAAATTCCCAGCAACAAGCTGTTTTGCGGTTCTGTAAATAGCAATCCCAACTGTTTTACAAACAGCTGTTTAATTTTTAGCAAAGCCTCTTTTGCCGGATTTAGCTGGTGGCTTTTTAAAATTAAAATTTTTGGATAGCTCATTTGCGCGTACACGTTAAAGCGTTCCAAATATCCTTTGTAGTCAAAATCTTCAAAACTTTTTGGCTCCGCGACTTTGCCTTCAATAACAACCAAATCGCCATAAAAGAATTCCTGCGCCAAAGTTGTAGTAACCAAAATATTCTGAGCGTGATTTTTTGGCAGAATGTACAATAACTGCCGGCCGTCGCGCACGTCCGCCTCTTTTACCACATAACCTTCCATTTGCAATTTTTCTCCAAATTGACGCTCATACTCGCTGCTAACCTGGGCCAGCTGCAGCCGCAGCGCCCCTAAGCCAAAAGCAAATAAAAACAGCGCTAGAAGAGCGCTGAAAGTTTTTTCATTTAAAAAAGTTAAGGCGAATGCGGAAAGCGTTAACGCTAAATAAATGTATAAATACTCTCTGGGGATTTCTAAACCAGACGCCGCCAGAATTCCCGCGGCAAAACAGATTGCTATGCCAATAAATACCCTGGACTTAGACATCTATTTCAAAGGTTTTCTTTTTTGATTTTTCTCCGCGGACTAAAACCACGCGGGACTTGCTTACTTTAAAATGCTCGGCCAAACTTTCTGTGACCGCTTTATTGGCTTTACCCTCTAGCGGCGGCTGATTAACATAAATATGCAGTTCGCCGAACAAATCTTTTTCTATGCGGGGTTTTTTGCTATTTGGGTGAACCTGAACGGTAATTGTCATAATTTATCTCTATACAGCCTTAGGAACTCCGGCCACTGGGAATGAGATTCTTCCATTGCCGGCATACTGTCCAAACTAAACCACTCTACCGCATCCATTTTGTTAGGTTCGCCAATTTTTACCTTGGTCGGGTCCACCAAAACTTTAAAATCCAAGGCAATCCAATGAGTTGGCTGGCCGTTAACCTCTCTATGAACATCTCTGTAGCCCAGAGCTTCAAAGTCTAAAACATCGGTGCAATATTCTTCCATTATTTCTTTTCTTAAAGTATTTTCCACTGTGTCGTGAAGCTCTAGTCCCCCGCCGCCAATATCCCAGCGCCCATGTTCATCGCGCGCCCGGGGCGAGCGTTTGGCCATAACAAATTTTCCTTTGCCATCGTGGCAAAAGAACACTACACAATTTCCAACAAAATCAATTCCCTTAAGCATAGGAAAAGAATTAGGAATTAGGGATTAGGAATTTAGTTTCTGACGTTTTTGATTTAAAGTGCATAGCCAACTCAAAGGATCCAAACAACAACAGCGAATAAGCTATGTCCCCTGCCATAGTGCCGCGCAGAAAAGGAAGGCCGTTAGCATAGGCCAACATTACTCCTGCAAAATTGTGCGGGTACTCAGCGTAAAGAAAAGCGAAGTTAGTTACCAAAAAGAAAATTGCGGAAGAAGCCAAAGAAGAGAAAATAATTTTTACCCAACGATACTGCATCCTCTCCCCGTCCCTCCCCTTATGAGGGGAGGATGCCCGCAGGGCGGGAGAGGTTGAATTTTTAATCCAAACGCCAAACAAAATTCCAACCAGATGAGCTGCGTAAACCGCAACCATTAACGGCCACGCAAAAAAACCTAAGAAAATATCGCTAATGAATCTGGCGGCCAAAGTAATGCCAACCGACTTTTTCCAGTCCATATTGGCGGCGGAAAACATTGCCAACGCGGTTATTAAACCAACATTAGGCATATGAGGAACAAAACGGGATGCGACTGCTAAAATTATTATAAAGTAAAAAATCATATAAAATATTAGTTATTTAATTTCGTCCAGTTGCCACTCAAGCATATCCGTGCTCTTGGTAACATAACTGCTGGCGCCTACGCTTGCGGATTTGCCGTTAATAAAAAATTTCCAAAAATGTTTGCTGTCCGGTTTTACGCCATTTATGCTTTCTACAAATTCTCCGGCCGAACCAAAGCTTTTAGTTTCAACTTTGTATTTGGCTTTTAACAAGTCCATGGCGTTTTTTCCGTCTTCTCCCTGATACTTAATTTCATTCATCGGAGGCGCAATGGTTTTTTGCGTAACCACGGCGTTTGGATTCTGGGTCTTGGGTGCTGTAACAGGAGCTGCGGACGTTGATGTTGCCGGTCTTTGGCCTGACTGTTCCTTTAATAAAGGAGACCCCTCTAAGTTTGTATCATCCACCGGCTGGGTCTTTGTACATCCGGCTGCCAATAATAGTATCGCTAAACTCGCAAATATAAATTTTCTGTATTTGACCATATCTTAAATCTTAAATCATATCTCTTAAATTTTCAATAGTCTATCCCTTTTTGCGCCAGGATCCCTTTATAATAAGGGTGCTGGATCATTTTCATTTCCGTCACTAAATCGCACTGTTTTAAAATTTTTGGATACTGATTATGTCCGGTAATTACCAAATGCTGCAAAGGGCCTTTGAGCTTTATTAAATCTAAAATATCTCTTTCTTCCAATATCCCAACTTCGAGCGCCGAAATTATTTCGTCTAAAATTACCAACTCATACTTGCCGGAGGTAATTATTTCCCTAGCTCTTTCCACGCCTTTAAGCGCGGCGCGAATGTGGATGTCTTTTTCTTTTTTGTCTCCAAGTATCCCGACAAAACCCAAACCTACCTGCTCATTTTCAATCGTGCCAATATTTCCAGAATAACTAATATTATCAAAAAAATTAATTTCCGAGGAAATCGGCCATTCACCTTCTTTAACTTTATCGTCGGTTTTGTTTCCGGCTTTAACGAACTGTAAAATAAAAACATTTTTGCCGTCCCCTGCCGCGCGCACGGCCATACCCATAGCGGCCGTAGTCTTGCCCTTGCCCGCGCCAATATAGCAAATTACCAAACCCTTCGGCTCGTCAGAAAACTTTTTTGGCATTTTAATTTTCTTTTTCTTTTCAGTCATAAATATTATTCCATCCCGAATGCACCCGAGGGATCCCTCACTCCGCTCGGGATGGTAAAATTTTTTTAGGCGGACGGCTGACAGCAGCCGTCCGCCTTTGCTTGATACTTAATTACTATTGGCCGATAAATCGGCATACTACTACAATTCTAACTCCTTGCGGTTCCTGATAAACAACGCATTATAGGTTCTGTAGGTTTCTGTAGCCATTCTTAAATCTTACATCATAAATCTTAAATCTATTCTATCCGCACTTGGAGTAACCGCAACTCTCACATTTCTGGCAGCCTTCGGCAAAAACCAGCATATTAGCACAAGAAGGACAAACCGGCGCGTTGCCTAAATTGGCAATGGAAACTTTTTGCGTCTTTTTATAGGTTAGCGTGCCGTTTGTCTTTATTTTCTCTTCGGCAATTGTTTCCAAAATTCTCTCTTCGGTTTTTAAAACCATTTCTTCTTTTTCTGAAACAGTAACCGCTTCCGCCACCGGCAAATTTAAAGTAAGCTGTTTGTCTGCGCGCTTAATATGTTTGTCCAAAACTTTAGCCACGGCATCCGGCAGAGAGAAGACTACGCCGCCGTCCGAGAAAGAAACGTCCGGACCGCGAATACCCTTAAGCTGCTCAATAATTTCTTCTATAGCTACATTGGAACGCAAGGCCAAAGAAATCAACCGGGTAATAGCTTCCGTTTGAGCGGAGAAGAAACCACCGGCCTTGCCCATTTGGGCAAAAACTTCAAACGGTCCCTGGCTATCTTCATTTATAGTCACATACAAGTTGCCGTAAGCAGTCTGCATTTTATAGGTAATGCCCTGCATTATATTTGGGCGCTGGCGCGGAGCAATTTTAATCTGTAAATTATCTCCGGAAACAGACATAACTTCTTTTGGCTGAGAACCGGCGGCGGCGTCTTGTTTGGCCTGCACCTGGTCGGAAGCGTCTTTGCCCAATTTTTTGTGGTCGGTCGCCAAAATTTGTTCATCTCTGCTGCCGTCGCGATAAATAGTTCCGCCCTTGCAGCCTAAGTCATACATTAAAGTATAGAGCTCTTTGGTCTGTTCAACAGTATAATTTTGCGGGGCGTTGCAAGTTTTGGAAATAGCGCTATCGGTCCAGCGCTGAACGGCGGCCTGCACTCTTACGTGTTCTTCGGGAGCAAGCGACATAGCGGTGGCAAAATAGTCCGGCAGGTCCTGGCCCGGATGTTTATCTAACCAGTCCTGCGCCAATTTAATTTTTTCTTCATGAACGCCCAGACGGGATTTTCTAAAGTAAGTCCAGGAGAAGAACGGCTCAATGCCGGTAGATGTGCCAACCATAGTTCCTACTGTACCAGTCGGAGCCTGGGTCATAATTGTAACATTGCGAATGCCGTATTTGGCAACCAGGTCGCGGATATATCCGGGCATATTTTTCATAAACCCGCTTTGCAAAAACTTGTCCGCGTTGAACTTGGCAAAGGAACCTTTTTCGCGAGCCAATTCTATAGATGTCTCATAAGCGGTAACGGCAATAAACTGGTACAGTTTGTCAATAAATTCCACGGCTTCCGGGCTGCCGTACTTTATTCCTTTATAAATCATCATTTCCGCCAAACCAATTGTACCCATGCCAACACGGCGTTCAGATAACTGCTGGTCTTTGTTTTCGTCAAAGAAATACGGAGTAGCGTCTATAACATTATCCTGAAAACGAACCGCGTACTGAACAGTAGCTTTAAGTTCATTCCACATTACTTCACCGCTCTCTTTATTAATGTGCTTAGCCAAGTTGACATGCCCTAAATTACACACACCCCAGGCTGGAAGCGGCTGCTCGCCGCAAGGGTTGGTGCAAGGCAGGTCAGCATAGTACCAGGAGTTGGAATAATAGTTTGCGCGGTCAATAAAATACATTCCCGGCTCAGCGGAAGCCCAAGCGGAAGAAATAATATTTTCCCAAATATCCTGGGCGCGCACGGTTTTGTGCTTAATAACTTTACCGCCCATTTCCTGCCAGCGCTTAATGTTGCCGTCCCACTTGGTAGCATAAAGCGGATCGGAAGTGTCCGGGAAAATTAAATCCCAGGGCTTGTCTTCTTTTACGGCCTGCATAAAATCATCGGTAATGCCTACGGAAATGTTGGCATTGGTAATTTTGCCTGCTTCTTTTTTGGAATTAATAAAATCTATTACATCGGGATGCCAAACATTTAAAATCAGCATCAACGCGCCGCGCCTGCTGCCGCCCTGTTCAATAAGTCCGGTAACAAAACTATATAAAGAGGCCCAGGAAACAGAGCCGGAAGAACGGCCGTTTACGCCTTTAACATAAGCGTAGCGCGGGCGAAGAGAAGAAACATTAATGCCAACGCCGCCGCCGCGGGACATAATTTCAGCCATTTGTCCCAAGGTTTCAAAAATTCCATGGCGGCTGTCTTTTGGGTGCGGAATAACGTAGCAGTTATAAAAAGTTAAATTCTGTCCGGTACCGGCGCCGGTAAAAATGCGCCCAGCCGGAACATACTTCCAGTCGTCCATTAATTTTCTAAATTTTCCTTCCCATTCATTTTGTTTCTCAACGGTTTTTTCTACGCTGGCAATATGTCTGGCAATCCGGTCAAACATTTGCTCCGGCACTAATTCAAGCGGCTTGTCCACGTGCTCAATGGTGCGATATTCTAATTCTCCGCCGCGCATGCGCACGCTTACTTCGCGAGTCTCGCGGTTAATATTTTCTATAGTGCCTATTTCGCGCTGTCCGGTTTTTGGATTAACCAAAACTACCACAGTATCTCCTGCGCTTAAAGTTTCGCGCTTAACGTCCTTAACCGCGTAGCGATCTAAAAATATTTTTTCTCCGAGCTCGGAGAGACCATTGACCTTTCGTTCTTGTAAGTTTACTTTGGATTGCATAAATTAATTGTCCATAATTGATCAAAATTGACCATGATTGATCAGAATTTTGTTTCAATGTTAATTGATAGTGTTATTTCGTAAGTTCGTACTTTTTTCCTGCCTGCCGGTAGGCAGGCGTACTTCGTAAAGTTTATAATTTCTTCAACTCTTCTTTAAATTCGTCCACATCCTCAAACTGCCTGTATACTGCCGCGAATCTAACATAAGCTACTTTGTCGGATTTTTTTAATTTCTTCATAACTATCTCCCCTATCTCTGAACTTTTGATTTCACCGTCTTTTGCTTTTCGCTGAATGTCTATTTCTATGGAAGAAAGCAGCTTTCTCATGGTGTCTTCCGTGCAAGGCCTTTTGTCTAATGGCAGCCGCAGGGCTCTTTCCAGTTTCTCTTTAGAGAAGGCTTGCTTACTCCCGTCTTTTTTTACCACCGAAAGGTCTAAAATTTCTATTTCTTCGTAAGTGCTAAAGCGGAACTCGCATTTTTCACATTCCCGGCGGCGGCGGATGGCGCTACCTTCGTCTACCGGCCTGCTGTCTAATACTTTTGTATCCTCGTACTGGCAATTGGGGCAACGCATATACTTTTTAATTTGAATGATAATCGGCGATAAACTGTCATTTTTTCCTATTTTGAGGGCAATAAATAAGGCTTGTTGCGCAAGTCCTTATGTTTAACTTATTTAAAAGCCCTTATTTTACTGCACTATTTATTTTTGGGGCTCTTTTGTTCTTTAGTTTTGATTTCGCTACCCCCGAATTTCTACTAGATATAGTGTTTACATTATTAATGATAATACTATATGTAGTTTTTATCAACTGCGCGAATTTCCTAATAAATTTAAAACAATAAATTATGCGACATGGAGATATCCACATAAAAACAAAAATGTCCGCCCTAAACCTCTTCCAGAGGATCGGGCGGACATTCGCGCTCAGAAATACTTTCTACTTTGCCACTAGCTTGCTTCCCGTCAGAGCTCGAATAGTGAGTTTCTGCCCGGGCAGCAGCTTCTTTGAACCGGCACTGTCGTTCAAAAACAAGACGCCATCAACCAGCAAGTTAAAGTCCCCTGCCGCATCTTCTAGCTGCACCAGCAAAGCCCCGTCCAGGCCGCTGAAGCCTGCTTTAAATATCGGTTCGAGTCCGGCAGCAAGCAACAAGCTTTCAACCGTACAGCTTCTTTTGGCCGTGACGTTAACTTCATACTTGGACAAACTCCCGTCCAGCCCGGCCTTAATTGTTGCGTCATACAAGTAGCCGTTCTTAAAGCCCGAGAGCAGCAAGCTGCCATCGCTTTGGCGCGAGCTTAAAACATAGCTGGCCGCAAACACAGGCGCAGCAAAAAGACCGGACAGAAAGATTCTGCGTTTCATCAATTCACTCCTTAAAGTTGGCCAACATAAAAATCCCTGTTCCCTGCTCGGGGAAAGAGACCGTCGTACAATTAGCTGGTAGTGCCTGGCTTGTCCTAAATTTTTTAGGCTTTACAGTTGCGGCACAGCGCGGGAATTAAACCCGACTTTCCTAAACCAAACCCCGTTCTCGGGGCAACTAATCGCAGATGAGTTGTAAAAATAATTGTATCACAAAATTTAAAATTCACCAGTGGATAAATAAAGATATCTCGGGGCCCCCAAGGAGCAAACTTCTTTTCGCAGTTTAAGCTCGCTTGCCTTGCAAGCAAGACTGCTCGCCTTACGTCACTAATAAAAACTCCCGGGGGCACATCCGGGAGTTTTAAAATTTATCTTTATCTTTCCTAAAATTCTTTTATAGGGCTATTTAAAAAATACACTAAATACCCCGCCTGAGCTTGGGTAATATTTGCTATAAACAATTTTGTCCGAAGCTCCGGCCACCTGGCCATTTTCTGCGTGAGCAATGCTCGGACTAGATAAACCCTGCAGGCCCGCAATTTGTAAGAGGGACGGACCAGCCTCTTCGGCAACGAATGAAACGTTGTCGGCATAAAATGCATAATCTTGTTTTGCCGGATTAATCAAATTTGCATAGACAAAATTTGAATAACCGTTTGCGACGCTGTCCAGCGTGGCTACCACTTGTGATGGCGCAAAAACGTCAGGAAAAGGAACTTCCATTTTTTCAAAGCTGGCATTGCTGGTTGTAACCGCGAACAAAAAGAACATTGAAGCAAAGGCCGCGCCCAAAAGAGAAAAAACTTTTCCCGGTGTTTCTTGAGTCATTATGTGCATAAACTTTATTTGACAAAAAGCAAAGTTATTTGGCGTTTTTCCCTCCGGCATTCTTAAAACTTTTAAGAAGGAGAAGTGATTGCGCACACACTCCTTAACAAAAACAACCGGCAAACTTCCTATCTGCCTAACTCTCTATATTATTTAATTTTGTTTTATTTTTTGTTTCAACGAATTCATCCATATTTTTGCTGGATGTATTCAGTTTAGTTTGATTCCCCCGCTATTTTAGCGGTTCGACCATTTGAAATCATTAACATATATATTATAGCACGGCTAGAGAAAAAAAGCAACTACAATGGAGTCACTACAGATGCCTACAAAAAATCAAAAAAATTACCACCCAAATCTGGATGGTAATTTCTGTAGGTTTCTGTAGTATTTGTATTTATTCTGTAGACTTATTTCATTTTCTTGCGAATGAAAGCCGGGATATCAAGTTCGTCTTCCGGGGTTTGGCTTTCATCTGCGCTCACTTCAATGTTGTCGATTGGCGGAGCAGGTTTTGGATTAAACATCGGCTTTCTTACTTCCGGAGCCGGCATCGGGTTTGGGAAAATTCTCGACTCGGTAAACTTCGGTTTCTTTGGCTCTTCATTTAAAACCATAGACACCGCGTTATTGCGCTTGCTGGATTCGTCAAAGCCGGTAGCAATAACTGTAATTCTTACTTCGTCGCCCATTGCTTCGTCTATCACCGCGCCGAACTTTACCTTGGCATCAGGATCAATGCTCTTTGTAATTACTTTAGCAGCTTCGTCTATTTCAAACATACCCAAAGAGCTGCCGCCGGTAATGTTGAACAACACTCCCTTGGCGCCGTCGATAGTCATTTCGAGAAGCGGAGAATTAATTGCCGCTCTGGCCGCGTCTTGCGCTCTAGTCTCGCCGCTGGCTCTTCCAATACCCATTAACGCGGTTCCGGCATCTTGCATAATAGATTTCACGTCGGCAAAGTCTGCGTTAACAATACCATGGGTGGTAATGAGATCGGAGATACCGGCAATACCCTGGCGTAAAACTTCGTCAACAGTTTTAAAGGCGTCTACCAAAGAAGTCTTCTTGTCTATAATTTGCAATATGCGATCGTTGTGAATGGAAATTATTGCGTCTACTTTATCTTTTAAATTGTCGTAAGCATTCTCGGCAACTTCTTTTCTTTTGCTTCCTTCAAAAGTAAACGGTTTGGTTACAACACCCACGGTGAGCACGCCTTTATTTTTGGCGATCTCCGCAACAATCGGCGCTGCGCCTGAACCGGTGCCGCCGCCAAGCCCGCAGGTTATAAAAACCATATCGGCGTTGTCGATAACTTCTTCCAGTTCTTCCACGCTCTCTTCAGCAGCTTGCCTGCCTAATTCCGGATTCATTCCGCTGCCCAAACCTTTGGTCGCGCTTTTGCCAATGTGAACTTTGCGGTCAGCTTGGTTATTATGCAAAGCCTGCGCATCGGTATTTACGGCGATGAATTCTACTCCACGAATGCCAAGCTGCGTCATACGGTTAACGGCGTTAGTACCCGAGCCGCCAATACCTAAGACCTTAATTCTGGCAAACGTTTCAATTTTTGGTTTAACTTCCATAGTTTTTTTCATGTTGTTCTATGTTCAGAATAATCGATTAAAAAAATAAAATCAAGCGCTTAACAACTTGGCTGTTTTTCGCGTTTGATTTTTGTTTTTTGACCGCTATTTTGGCGATTTAAATGACCCATAAATTATAGCACAATCGGAAATTTGTGCAAAAAAACAACCTAACCGGCTATGAGTTTAAGCTATTTTTTTAAAATATGCTTTAAAGACTCAAGCTCAAACAGCCAGGCAGCTTCAATTTCCTCGGCCAAACCTTCTACCTGAGAGGCCAGCTCCTCAATTTTTGCTCCGTTTTTATCCGGATCTTTAACTGCCTCCAGATACTCCAGCCTTTGGGCGTCGTTCATTAGGCCAAGGGTTGTTTTAAAAGTTACGCTCTCAAACCTCTGCGCCAGGGTTTCTACCAATTTAAGCTTTTGCTCAGGATCCACTTCTGCAAGCCCCAATTCTTTTAAAAGCTCTTCCCCGCCATTTTGAAATAATGTTTCTTGGTTTAACATATAATTATTTTTTTCTCTTTTTAACAGGGGCTTTATGTTTTTTAATTTCCTCATCTACTATTTTAGCAATCTCAGCGTTTATCGCCTTCATCTCTGTCAGCATTTTTTTAATGCCCTCACCGTTATCTTTGTTTTGATCGGCTAAAGCCAAAGCGTCCCTGCAAAATTTCATTAATAGCTCTGGCTTATTTTGATTTAAACCTCTAAAGGCAGAGGTTAAGACTTTCCGTTTCTCAAATGCCGCTTCACCATACACACTCTGAAGCAAGCTTGTATCTTTTTCCTGCATTAAATAAACAAATTTATTAAGAGCTATCCTCTCCTCATTACTAAAATTCTTTTTTGTAGCATCAGGTCTCATTAAGCCCAAATCTTTCATTTCTTGTAAAAGTTCTGTTTTTCTGTCTGCTTTTTCTTTAGCGTTAGACTTCCCTACTTCCGAACCAAGCGAGGCTGGTTTTACCTGTTCTCCGGGTTTTTGAGCAGGCTTATTTTCATTATTTTTAGGCAGCGCTCCCGGTTTGTTTGCAGGCGCAGTCTTTGCTTTCTTTGGAGCTTCGTCGCCCCCCGCATCCGGCTTAGGTTCATTTTCTTTTATACTCCCAGCTTCTTGACTCCATATTTGCGCGGCACGTACTTCAGCCTTTTGATAACGATCCTGTAGATCCAATGTAAAATTTTTCCAAAATTCCGTAAAATCTTTTTGTTCGTCCAAAGACATATTTTCCATTAGGCGCATTTGGGCTTCTTTGTTATAAATTTTACCCAACTTGTCCCTTAGCTTTTCATACTGCTCTTCCTTCTCCGCTTTTGGTTCGGTTTGCGCCTGGTAGGAATATACAAATTTTTCCAAAGCCTGCATTCTTTCGTTTTCTTTAAGATACAAATTTTCCGCTTCTTTTTTTGCAGCTTCCAATTTTTTTTCTGATTCCAACTTTAAAGCGTCCAGGGTCTTTTCAACCGGGACTCGCTTTATTTTAGAATTTATTTTATCCCAAACACCTGGTTTGTTTGTTTGCGTTTGTTCTTTGGGCGGAACGCTCTCTTGAGCGGGAGAAGGCTGCGTTGGCTCTTGCGGAGAAGTATTACTTTCTATTTGAGTTAGAGATTTTTTTTCCTTTTGCTTCTTCTGCCAACTAATATAATGCATTGCCTCAGCGGCCACAGCTATACCGCCTCCAATAATCAAAGTTATTTTTCTCAAACTTTGATCCTGTGAGCTCAAAGCCTCTGCCGCGCGGGCAGCACTTACTTCAACTGGACCATTAGAAGAAGGGTGAAGGCCGTGCAAATCCACCGGCCAGGACAACTTAACTTCTGTCGGCCTTGGCACTGTGCCGCCGGCCTTGGCAATAATATCGCCCAACTTATCAAAACCTTTTAATTCAACTCCATCTTTTAAATTAATATCCTTTATTGTATTAGCACCTTCTTGGTGAGCATGATTAAAGCCCTCATACCAGGTGCCCCCTGCTGCTCCAGGATGGTGTCCGGTTATTTCTATATTATTTTCTTTGCAAATGGTAATCATTGCCTCATTAAGATCTTTTACCGATGGATGCTTAACGCCATGGCTTTCCAAAAAATGTTTGGCTGTATCCCAAACTGTTTTATGCAGTTCCTGTGTGTCCTGGCTGCTGGGTAAATTTACAACAGTCTCAGCCTGATGCGCCAAGTTTGATTTAGCAGCTTCCGCTGCTTTTTCCGCTACAACTTGCGCGCTGTGATGTGAATCTACAGCAGAGCCAATAAAATGGTCAAAAGCCCAAGCACCTAAGGCTCCGGCTCCCGCGCCAATAACGGCACCTTTTATAGTATGGGTGCTAATTTTTTTCCAATTCTTATTTAAATTTTTGTCTTTAAATAAATCTTTTAAAATTTTTCCCGCTTCTTTTTTCATCGCCTTGGGCAGCTCTTCCCTTTCGGCTTGTTCCCGGGCTTTCATATATTTCAGCAAGCGTTCGGCCTCGGGTAGACTTTCCCATTCGGTTTTATTTTCCAAAGCAACTTTTAAAGTAGTGAGCCGGGCGGAGAGCTCGGCATGCTGCCCGCGGTCTAGCCCTCGCTGCTCCAATGCTTCGGTAATCGCTACATAACTTTCCGCTTTTTCTAATGCCGACATTTCTTTATAACCATCCAGCGTTTTGTTATAAGTTTCCAAGTTAAACAACCGGCGGTTTTCCGCCTTGTTCTGTTTGTAAAATTCCATACCGCCGCCAACAACTGCCCCGGCCCCAGCCGAAGCGCCGACAGTGCCAAAATCCAATGTGCGCTTTAAAGCAAACTTGGTGGCAGAACGCACGGCGGCACCGGCAGCAGCGCTAGCAACAACGGGTTTTAAGGTTTCCCAGGTTTTTTTTAGTTTTTGTCCAAAAACGGATTTTTCATTTATTGCCGAAGCTGCTTCTTGTGCTGTTTGCGGATTACTTACCCCATCTTTTATATACTGTGGAATTTCGTCGTCAGAAACAATTTCACCAACCAAAACTTCCCCGGCAGAATCTGAATTTGCCGAGGCTTCATTTTCCGGTTGTTTTTCTTTTTCTTTAGACTTATTGCGTTTAAAAAAATCCCGTAACTTTTTTTTATTTCCGTCTGTTGATTTTTCTTTATTTTCTTTTTTTGTTTCGTCTGTCGTGTATGAATCCGGATTTATACTATTAAATTCAGGACTCGATCCCCTTCCAAACATAATGTATATTTTAATTTTACTTTATTATTATGGCATATTTTTAACAAAAAACAAAATTGGCAACAAAAAACCGACCTATGGATAAACCACAGATCAGTAATTGCTTTGTGTTGAGACAAGATTGTTCTGATGCCATCGGCAAGACCCTGTTAAATGCAGGGCCAAGCGAGGCAGTGCATTAAATCGAGTCTGCTGATGTTACACAGTTGATGTTAGCCTAAACCTTTAGGCAATTGCGGTGCGTTTGTCAGTGCGCCTTTCGGAACTACGAGTTCTGACGGAACTGTTCTGGTCGCTGATGGCAACGACTTCAGCGTTGACGCTTGGGTTGTTTTCCATCCAAGCCCTGACCTTGCGATGCAACGCAAAATGTTGCATCTGGACGGCCGTTAGTCCGTCCGAAGGCGTGATAGGAAAACCATTGCCACGATATTTCAGATCGGGTAGCTCTGGAATGTCGTGATGGCTTTTGGCGTACCTCGCAACGAACACCGGCTCAGCGAAATTGTCAGTTTGAGGTTCTTTCAGAAAAAACAGAACACCATCTTCTTGACTGGTTTCTTGATTGTGATGCCCAGCTTTTCGACTGCGCTTTCTTATGTTCCGGTTACGAAGCCTTTCGTTGCCGAAAAAACCCAAAATCGCGCAGATCAAACCAACGGATGCTGTCGACCAGGTGCCGATGAGTCTGGCTTTTGCCAGGTCGCGTTCGTGTTGTTCTTTTGGAACAACTCCATCCTTGCGGATGTAGTTTTGTTCCAGATCATCCTTCATCGCCCTGATCATCTGAACCCGAGCGTCGTCGGCGGAATTCAACCGAGCGCGGTAAGCGCTAAGCTCTTTTTCCAGCGCAGTCTCTCTCGCCCGAGGCGTAAGCGTCAACACGGACGGTTGATACTTGGCCTGGATCGGAGCCGGCTGAACCTTGGCCTGAACCTCGGTCTTTGCGGGCTGTGTTTGAACGAGCGGCTTGGCCGGTGGCGTAGAAGCCAAAGCAACGGGCGAAATCGGTTTCGCAGTGCAGTTTCTGGACTCGGCGATCAACGCCAAAGCCTTAACTCTGTTGCGCTGAGGCTGTAATGGGACATAAAACTCCTTGTCCGATACAGTGGAGTATTCACAGGGCTTCCACAGACTGCCGTCTTGGTGTTCAATCGATCCCAACTCATCCCAGTGTCGGTGATTGTTTTCCAAGGCTTGTGTTGGCCCAAGTTCGACCGTAGCAATGCGGACACGGTCGTCCGCAAATGCGTAACTCGCCAATACGGTCAACACGACCGCAAGGCGTGACATCTTAAACATCTTGTGCATCCCCCTAACTAGTTTTTCTTTGCGCTAAATTTCCCAGTAGCGCATTGTACAAAATATAGTAAACCAAAACTGGCCGCTTCAAAGAAGAAGTGGTTTTTCTGGTCTTGTTTTTGTCCAAAAAAAATTTTGGGCTTAAAACAACACAAGAAAATTTATTTAACTTCAGGACATTACTATAACATAAATATAAAACAATTGCAAGACTAAGCCTATAAAAGGGCTTGACTTTTCCCGACTATTTCATTACACTTATGAAACGCTAAGAACCCTTAGAGGGGCTATTAGTAAATTCCTCAGGAGGAATACGCATGACAAAACGCGCGAGCGTTTTTTTGATTTTGGCATTCGCCATCTGTATGGTGGCAAGTGCGACCACGATTGCCTGGAAAGGGCAAAGCTGGGATGTGGTCGGCGACGGAATCGCCGTCGTAAATCTAGATGGGTCGATCACCCTGACCCAGAACAGCAACACCGAGGTGGACCTGGTGCTCAACACCATGTTTACCATGGCTTCCTTCTCTTACCTGGACAACCCGGGTGCGAACATCGATATGTTCCAGCAGAACATCTCGAACGTCCACAACCCGCGGATCCAGGACGGCAGCGCATTTGCGTGCTGTTCGGCCATTAGCTACGAACGTTACGACAACGGCCCAGCCGTTGAGAACGTTGTATACTTCGACCTCACGCCACGAGCTTTGGGAACACCCCACACAGTCTCAACCAAGCTCTACGCCGACGGCAGCGTCGACCACGTGTTTGATGGAGTGCTTACCCAAGGAACATTCCTCAAGACCAACGTGGGTTCATTCGGCGAGTTCGAACAGTTGCTGCTGCGCTTGCGCAGCGTCAACGCTGATCACAGAGGGCAGCAGGCAACGTTCACCGACTTTCAGCTCGGTGGGTCCCCTGTCCCTGAACCCAACAGCTACGCGCTGATGGGCCTCGGCCTTCTGGGCCTGTTGCTCTGGAAGAACCGGCACAAAATGCCGAAGCTTTCCATCAAGCAATGCGCCTGTGCTCTCATGATTGTCCTCGCCATTACGGCCATAGCCGTCCCGGCGACAGCGACACCTCTGAACCCTCTCGTGCAGTTCTCTCAGAACGGCGGGCCGGCTCAGAATGTCAACGTTACTGGAACCCCGGGGAATTGGATAATCAACGACACCCTCGTTGGAGGACTCGTTACGATTACCGGGATATTCGGTGGAGCAGATTTCAGCAACGTGTCCGTCTCCATTGCCAGCTTCAACGCAAGCGGCGCTCCGGTCGACAACATCTTGACCATCCTCCTGTACTTTGACCCGAAGGACATCACCGGGCTTCACGCCTCAATGGCGGTAACCGGGAGTTCCTTCGGTTCTCACGTACCCTCAGTAACAAAGGGCAGCATGACTACCGTTGGCAATCCGGGTGCAGTAGATTTGGGAGCGAATATTTCCGGACTCGGTTGTACCGGACCGGCAGGCGGAAGCACCAGCTGCAACGCGGCCGCTGACAACACTTTTGCGCCTATGCAACTAGCTAGCGCGCTCACGACGATCAAGTTTACGGTAAGCAATTGGACATCCGATACGGTATCGGCAAGAGCCAATTTCGACACCGCGAAATCCGAAGTCCCCGAGCCGGCCACACTCGCGATGCTCGGCGCCGGGCTCTGTGCCCTCGCGCTTGCCCGCAAACGCCGGCAGAATCAACTTCAGTAGTCCACAGGACTACAGCAACAGCAGGCAGGAATCGTCCCAACCGGACTTTTCCTGCCTCGCTTTTTTTATACCCCAAATTATTTGTGGGTTATTTTTTTATAAACAAAAAGCGGCTCCCTAGGAAAAAATTCCAAAAGAACCACCATTGCATATGTTGAGACAAGATTGTTCTGATGCCATCGGCAAGACCCTGTTAAATGCAGGGCCACGCGAGGCAGTGCATTAAATCAAGTCTGCTAGATGTTGAAACTATTCACACAGCCACCTTTTCAGTTGGCTGTTCCGGAGAAACCGAGGCACCACATTCGGCCGCAAGTCTGCCGACCGAATGGGTCTCTAGTAAAGTTCGTCCCGTCGTGCTGGGTAAATCTGGGCTGATTTGAAAACTCAACCTCAGCCACTTTTTTACTTTGGTCGAATGCCTGCATACTGGACCGAAGAGCCAGTATTCTATTCCGGCTGCCCACGACGTTCTAAAATGCTGCTTGCGCCAAAGGCTTACCCCAGAAATCGCAACAGCAACCAGACCGAAAAAAGTTGCAGCTATCACACAACCCGCAAAAAAGGTTTGGCCATCAGTTGCAGATTCCGCACCATGACTCTGCCGCTGCTTGGCTTTACCAAGCTCAGCTTTTAACTTGTCGTTCTCGGCCAGAGCCTCCTTGAGCTGTTGGTTGATGTTGTCAATGGACACCTCAAGGAACACAACCTTCGCCTTCGTTTCCTCGCAAGGCCCAGGTGATGCGGACACAGGCGGCTGCACGCTAGGCGCAGGAGAATTCGATGCCAAGGTTGCGGGTAAAACCGCTCCTTTGGTTTTGCCAAACAGCCTGTTCTCCACTGCGAGGCAGTGAGACAGACGTCCACGGTCCACCTTGGCGCCCTTCTGCATGAAAAGCTTTTGTCCGGGACTAATGCTTCGAATCTCGAAGCTTTGTTCCTCGCACGATAGTAACTCTCCCCCAGGCTCGCGGCTCAACTGGCTGTAGAGCCACGGGCTATACCCGTTGTCCTGCATCATGGCCATCAGGCCGCCGTTTTGTTCTGCCACAAACATCACAAACTGTTCGGCTCCATTTTCCTGAGCCGAGCAGTTAGAAACAGGCAACATCACCATCAACACAATGGCGACAAACATCAGGTTTCTCATCTCAAATTCCTCCTACGAAATTTTGGACTCAAGACTTTTAGCCTTGTTAATGGTTTTAATAATTAAAACCCGAAACAAAACTAAGAGCTAATTTTGACTTTATATAGTACCAAAAAAATTGCATTTTGGCAAGCCTTTTTAATTAAAAAACCCCTAACTTAAGGGGTTTTAATAAAAAACACAATTATAATTATAGAAGGACTAAGGTAAAAATGATTTAAGCCATTTTCTTAATTTAGCCACATTTTCGTTACTCATAAAGCTTTTTACCATGCTTCCTAGCTGGGCATTTCCTCCACCGCTGGAGAATTTGCCTCCCCAAAGAATAAGCCCAACTGCGGTAGCAAAATTTGGATCGTCTACGCGGTCAATTACAGTGCTAACATTCTGAGGCCGTCCCATTACTGTTGGTAAGTGCAAATGTTTTTTTGCAAATTCCACAGTTCCCGGAAGTTTCGATCCCCCGCCGGTTAAGACAATGCCGGATGGCAACTTGCCGTCGCGCTGAATTTTTTTAAGTTCACTGTTAACATGGCGAAAAATTTCTTCCAAACGGGCTTCAATAATTTCCGCAACGTAAGCGCGGGAAGTTGCCTGATCTTCGCTCGGGTCTAGTTTAGACAAATCTATTTCTTCGTCTTTATCTATGGCTTTCGGGTCGCTGTGTCCATAAAGCAATTTAACCTTTTCTGCGGTTTCTATGCTGCACCTTAAGCCAATGGCAATGTCGTTAGTAATATGCATACTGCCAATCGGCAAAACCACGGTATGAAGAAGATCGCCTTCCTCATAAACGGCAATTGAAGTTGTGCCGGCTCCTAAGTCTACCAAACAAACACCCAAATCTTTTTGGCGCTTGTTCAATACACTCTCAGCGGCGGCGCAGGGAGCTAAAACCATATCATCAATTTCCAAACCCGCCTGCATTACTGAACGGGAAAGATTTTTCACAAACGGCAACCCAGCCTGAACAATAATGGTGTCCACTTCCAGCCTAATCCCTGTCATTCCGAGAGGATCTTTAATTCCGGTTTGTCCGTCCAGCGTAAAAGTTTTTGGAAACACATGTAAAACTTCCTTATTTTGCGGAATGGAAATTGCCTGGCTGGCATCAATACAGCGAATAATATCATTCTCGGTAATTTCACCGTCTGCCCTGGAAACGGCAATCACGCCATGGGAGGAAATTGAAGAAATGTGATTTCCGCCAACGGAAATATTGGCCGAAGCCACGGGCACGCCGGTCATTCTTTCTACTTTTTCCAAAGCGCTGGAAATTGCGGAAACTGATTCCTCAATATCAACCACTACGCCGCGGCGCATGCCTGAAGAAGCCACTTCACTGGCCCCAATAACACTAAAACTGCCTGTGGCCTGGTCAAGTTTTGCTTGCACCACGCGTACACAGGCTGTTCCTATATCTAAACCGACAATGTATTGTTCTTTGCTCATACGCTGAATGACACGGAATCTAACGCGGAAAATCGCGGAAAATCCGCACCTATAAGTTAATCTAAACTTCCGCGCTATTCCGCGTGAAGTTCCGCGTCCTTTCCGCGGTACTATTTTAGTTTTTCTTTTAAAACCTTTGCCATAATAGCGCCTTCGGCAGCAGTGCCAATTTTAGCTTTTAATTGGCCCATTGCTTTGCCGAAATCGGCTGCAGTAAAACTGTTTGCGGCAATAATTTCTTCCGCGATCTTAGCGATATCTTCTTCTGGCATTGCCGCCGGCAGGTATTTTTCCAAAATTTTTGCTTCCATAAGCTCTTTGTCAGCCAATTCTTGCCTGCCTCCCGAGACAAAAGCTTCAGCGGAATCTTTTCTTCTTTTAACTTCATTTCTTACTAAAGCCAATATTTCCGCCTCATCAAGTTCGGCTTTGGTTTTAGCCACTTTTTCATTCTGAATTCTGGTTTTTAAACCGCGCAAAACTTCCACAGCCACCTGCTCTTTAGCCTTCATGGCCGACACTAAATCTTGTTCAATTTGCGATAAGGAAATCATATCTTTTCGAGAATTAGGAATCAAGAATTACGAATTAAGGTTCCCCAGATTCATAATTCCTGATTCATACTTCAATATTTTAGCTATCTTCTTCCAAAACGCTTAGGCGCAACGGGCTTGCCCATACGCTTTAATTCTTCTTTTTGAGCTCTTATTTGAGTTCTTCTGCGAGCTGCAACTTTTTGCAAATTGCGGGACTTCGGAGGTTCAAAAAAGCGAATTCTGCGGGCACGAATAAGTACGCCGCTTTGCTGAATTTTGCGGTTGAAACGGCGCAGTAAGCTATCAAACGATTCATTGTCTTTTTTCTTGACTTCTACCAAAACACTCACTCTCCTTTCATAAATAAGATGTGCTAATTATAACAAACTCCGCCGGTTTTTGCAAATATTAAAAAAATTATGGGTTAACCGAGAGGTTAATCCATAATTTTTATTCCTAATTCGTTATTCCTAATTCCTAAATCTTATATTTTCCTACTCTCCCATTTGCTTTCCGCCCATTAAGTGCAAATGCAAATGAGGAATAACCTGTCCGCCATCGCGGCCAACATTGAAAATTAATTTGTAACCGGTTTCGCCAACGCCGTACTTTACAGCCATTTCTTTGGCAATTACCACCATTTCCCCTACCAAAGCTTCGTCTTGGGCTTCCACGTGGGTAATGCTTAAAATATGCTTCTTTTGGATTATCAACAAATGTACCGGGGCTTTGGGCAGAATGTCTTTAATTACAACCAAGCGCTCATTTTCAAATAAAATTTGAGCTTCAATTGTCTTGTTGATGATGTTGCAAAATACGCAATCGTCCATAAAAAATGAGTTATAAGGTTTATAAAGTCTATCAAGTTATAAAGTTATTGCACCCACTTGATGGACTTGATAACTTTAAAAACTTTTTACTTGCTTGGGCTAGCGGCCAAGCCGTTTTTTTACTTCTTGTACTATTTTATCATAAGAAATAATTTCCTGCATCCCGGACTTCACATCGCGCAAAATAACCATCTCGTCCATAGCTTCTTTCTGCCCCATAATTAAAGCTAGTGGGGAATGATAGGTCTCCGCGGCTTTTAGCTGATTCTTTACCCCGGCATTGCCAAAATGGTCGTAAACAGAAATTTTTTCCACGGTTAAATCGCGAAACAAACGCAGGCTCTTTTTAGCGGCCAATTCGCCCAAAGGAACCAAAAAAACATCATTCTTTATTTCTCTGGCCGCGGTAATTTTGTTAGCCTCGAGCAGCTGGCGAACTTTGGAAAGACTGCCGGAAAAACCAAAACAGCAATAATTTTTTCCGCACAGGTTCTGCATTATTGATTCATGGTAACCGCCTTCGCCTATTATAATAGTTTCGTCTTTAAATTTGGTTTTAATTACCAAATTAGTTCTGCTGTGGCCGTCTGGGCCGGCATAAAGCGGATTAAGCTGGTAAGGAATTCCTAATTCGTCTAAGGCTTCCAAAATGCTGGTAAAGTGCTTGCGGCTCCCTTCATCTAAAAAATCTAAAATTGCCGGCGCTTCGGAAAGCACGGCTTGGCAATCTAAATTATTGCAGCGGAGGACATTTAGCACTCTTCCCTGCATATGTTCATTGCAATCATCGCAAAGCTGATATTTTTTTCCTACCAAAAAATCCTGCAGGCTCTGGCTATATGCCACCTGGCATTCTTCTTTGCCAATGTGGTTTATTTCCAAAATTGAATCTTTTAACCCCAAACTCTGTAAAAATTCCCATACGGAACCGACCACCTGCGCTTCGGTTAAATGATTAAAAGCGCCAAACACTTCAAACCCAAAACTAAAATCAGACTGCAGCTCCGATGCCGCGTTTTGGCTTACGGTAAAACCGCTAAACGCCCACTTGCTTAGTTGGGATTTGTCATAAACTTTTTGCTGATAATAAGCGCGCAACACGCCCGGCAATAAATTGCCCCTTAGAGCCAAGCTTTTACCGGGCATAGAAACCTGTAAAGTTTGCTGCACTAACTTTGGGCTGTTTTTATAAAATTGCTCATACAGCCTGACATCCTCCAGCAGCGGAGGCTCTACCCGCTCAAAACCGTATACGCGGCAAAGTTTATTAAACCGTTTCAATACGGCAGACCACAGACCGTCGGTTTCAGATAAAATATCTTCCTGCTCCGGCAATCCTTGGACTTTTTTTGGCACATAAGCGCCGCTTGTGGTTTGATTTTTTCTTGGTCTGCCCATAAAAATAAGTTATAAGTTTGTAAAGTCTATCAAGTTATAAAGTTAATACCCCGCTTGGTGGACTAATAAATTTATAAACTTGCTGCTTAATTAAGATTAATAACTCGGTGTTTGAAAAAATCCGGCGGAACTAGGAGGATAAACCCTGGCCCAAACTTTTCCCACAATGTCGTCTTTTGGCAATATGCCCCAAACTCGGGAATCGGAACTGGCGGTTCTATTGTCCCCCAACACAAAGTATTCATCGCTGCCAAGCACTACAGGATCTGTTTTCCCAAAAGTTTCCGACTGATTTGGCAAATAACTTTCGGTAATCCGCATTCCTTCCGGGTGCTCGGTGTTATAAATAGTCACGAAACCCTGCCCAACCTTAACTGTTTCTCCAGGCAGGCCAATAATTCTTTTTATAAAAAACTGCGAAGTGTCTTTGGGAAATTTTAAAACAATAACATCTCCGCGCTGAGGCTGGCTTCTTAAATAGGACAGCCTGTCAATAATTAAATAGTCATGGTTATGAAAATTCGGCTGCATTGAAGAACCCGAAACCACGAAAGGTTCGGCAATAAACATCCGGAACGGAACAATAATAACTAAAGCGATTATTAAGATTTTAATTAAATCCCAAATAAACGCTCCGACAGACTTTAAAGATGAATCGCTATCCTTGTTGTTTTCATTTTTGTTTTGGTCGTTTTCCATAAATATGATTAGATGATAATTTTTCGAAAAGTTATAAAAAATATTGAAAAAATTAGCGAGGTTGGATTATTCTAGCACAATTTCTGTTAGCGGCAAAATTTTATTCCGGCCTATGATTATTGGATGTTCCGATTGCAACTCTCCTAAACAGGGCAACCTTCCAAACCCGCCTGACCGGACTTTTAAATGGTGGACCCGATCCCGATTCTGAATCGGGATGACCTTTCGAACTTGCCTGCCTGCCAGGCTCGCCTTGATAAAATTTTAAAATGGTGGGCATTGCAGGATTCGAACCTGCGACCTTTGCAATGTGAATGCAACGCTCTAACCAGCTGAGCTAAATGCCCTGACTTAGCAAATATATAAACACTTTAATAAATTCTCTTGGTAAGGCAGGTAGACAATTGTGAATGCAACGCCTGCCTGCCGGCAGGCAGGCTCTAACCAGCTGAGCTACGGGTCCAAAAACCTCAATTTAAGCGTTGCTGGGTGAAATATAGCATTGTTTTCAGAGCTATGGCAAGAGGCTGAGAACAAGCCTTAACTTATTCCATTTTTTTCGGTATAATATGACTACTGCGTAGAACATTTTTGCCTGCAATTTCAGTCAGTTTAAGCCAATTTTGAATTTTTAACTTCTTATGAAAAATTTAGATTCAGCTAACCGCGGATTTACGCCAAAAACTCCCCAAGTTACCGTGTCGGATACTCCACCAGTTGCGGAAAAAGTAAACTTGCTGACGGTTAAAAAAGAAAAGCGCCGCGGATCGTGGCTAAAAAAATTTACCATCCTGATTGTGATGGTAATAATTTTGCTTGGCGGCATTGTTGCCATTAGAGCGGCCAATTTAACCGATAAAATCTTTGTCGGCACCAAAACCAGCTTCTTTGCTAAAATTCGCGATGCCATAAGGGGCGGCGGAGATAATGTTAAGCTGGTCGGGGAAGATATGGGGCAGATTAATATTCTTCTGCTTGGCATTGGTGGCGAAGGCCACGACGGCCCATACCTATCAGACACTATGATTCTGGCGGAAATTCGCCCTGATATCGGACAAGTCTCTTTAGTGGCCATTCCCCGCGACTATTTGGTAACCCTGCCGGAGAACGCAGGCGACCAAAAAATAAACGCATCTTTCGCTTTAGGCTTTAATAAAAATAAAGACTGGAACGAAGCAGGCAAATGGGCCAGACAAGTGGTTGAAAATATTTCCGGACAAAAAATCCCCTACTTTGCAGTAATAGATTTTGCCGGTTTTGAAAAAGCTATTAACCAGGTCGGCGGAGTTGATGTTCATATTGACCGAACCTTTACCGATTACACTTACCCCGACAGCGGCATTGGCTACTTGCCGGCCATTACTTTTACCGAAGGTTTTGAGCATATGGGCGGCACCCGCGCCCTGCAATTTGCCCGCTCGCGCCATGCCGCCGGGCCCGAGGGTTCAGACTTTGCTCGCTCCGCCCGCCAGCAAAAAATTATTTCCGCTTTCAAAGAAAAAGTTTTAAGCTTGAATTTGATTTCTAATGCCGGAACCATCAATTCCCTGCTCGATACTTTTGCCAACCATTTTCACACCAACATCAGCCCCGGAGAAATTTTTCGCTTGTTTAATTTAGTTAAACAAAATGACATAAAAACTTTTGTTTCTGTAAGCTTAGACCCTTCAACTTCTTTAATCTGTCCCAAAATTTTGGAAAGCAACGGCGCTTACGTGTTAATGCCCTGCGACGGCAAAACTCCGGACGACATAAAAAACTTCTTTAAAAATGTTTTCTCTATTGGAAAACTTTATGAAGAAAAAAGTACCATTTGGCTTGGCACTTCCAGCAACGACCGCACCAGCTACCAGCAAGCCGACAAAAAACTGAAAGAAGCGGGACTAACTGTGTGGGAAGTGGGCTATGGCGGACAGCCTTTAAACAAAAATGTTTACTATGTGCTCAATCCTAAGCCGGCAACTGCCGACTACATTGCCAACAACCTCAATGCCACCGAAGTAAGCCTGCCGCCGCCGGGAGTAAAAATAGATAAGAGCAAGGTTGATATTATCGTGATTTTAGGTCAAAATAAGTAATAATCCTTTTAAAGAGAGACATTTATGAATAACTTGCCACTTGTAGCCATTGTCGGACAGCCGAATGCCGGAAAATCTACGTTTATGAACAAAATTGCCGGCAAACCGCTGGCGGTAACTTCTGATATTGCCGGAACCACGCGCGACCGCCAATACATCGACACCACCTGGAGCGGCGTTGATTTTACTTTAGTAGACACCGCCGGACTCTCCGCCGGCAGCGGCGACCAGCTGGAACTTAGCCTGCTCAAACAAATAGACGTGGCCGTGCAGGAAGCGGACATTATTGCTTTTGTGGTGGACGGCAAAGAACCGCTGGCGGCCATTGACCAAACCAGCTTAAAAAAATTCCGCAACACCAAAAAACCATTGCTTCTGGTAATTAACAAACTGGACTCAGCCAGAATCCACGAAGCCAAAAAAGCAGAGTTCCAAAAGCTTGGCATAAAAAATGTCTTTACTGTTTCCTCTCTCACCGGCTTGGGCTTGGGAGACTTTTTGGAAGAAGTTACCGACACTCTAAAAAAATTAGGTTTGGCGGATAAAAAAACCGAAGAAAAAAAAGGCATTGCCGTAAGCATTGTCGGGAAACCTAACGTCGGCAAGAGCAGTATTTTTAACGCCATCTTAAAAGAAGAGCGCGTGGTTGTCTCCCCTATTCCGGGCACTACCCGCACCGCCATAGACAGCCAGCTGGAAATCGGCGGAGAAAATTATATTTTTATTGATACTGCCGGTCTAAAGAAAAAAGAACACCGCCAGCCGCAGCCTGATGTTTTTAGCGGCTTTCAAACATTTAAAGCCATCCGCCGGTCGGATATTTGTTTTTTTGTTATTGATGCCAATGAAGAAATAACCAAACAGGACCAGCGCGTGGCCAATGAAATTTTTGCCATGGAAAAAGGCTGCATTATTTTAGTAAACAAAATGGACGCCTACACCAAAGACAACCGCGGGAAAAAAGGCGGCAAATGGGACGGGCGCGGCGAGACTGATGACGAATACAAAACTCTGCGCGATTATATTTCCCACCATTTTTCCTTTCTCTGGATGTGCCCGGCATTCTTTGTCTCAGCGGTTACCGGAGAAGGACTCGACGAAGCGCTTGCGGCTATAAAGCCGATTTTTGAAGCCCGCCATAAAGAAATTGACCAGGAAACTCTAACCGCTTTTCTGGCGAAAAAAATGAAAATCAACCCGCCCAAATTATTGCGCGATCAAAAAAAGCCAAAAGTCACCGGTTTGCGCCAAATTGCCACCAACCCGCCCATGTTTGAACTTTTGGTTAATCACCCGGCGGCAATTTCAATGCAATTTAGAAAGTTCCTGGAAAACGGCATTATTAAAGACTTGGATTTTTGGGGAACTCCTATTACTTTAAAACTTAAAGGCAAGGACAAGGCCTAATAAAAGCTAATAGCTTTTAGCTTGTAGGATAAAACAATAGACCGCTTAGGCGGTTTTTTGTTATACTATAAGCATAAACTCCGTAGAAATAGGCTCTGCGGGACACTAAAATACTAATTAAACTTTAACAACGGCCTACTCGTTTTTAAATAGAAATATATACCCGGGTGAAGTTAATCATTGGCTTAGGCAATCCTGGAACTAAATATCACAACACCCGTCATAACGCGGGATTTATGGCTATTGAATATTTTTTAAAAGATATTCAGGCAATAAATTGCCAAAGTTCATTTAACGCCCAAATTTGCGAGCTGCATTTTGGATCGCAAAAAGTTTTTTTGGTAAAGCCGCAAACTTTTATGAACCTTTCCGGGCAAGCGGTTAAAGCAATTGGCGATTTTTATAAAGTTGATTACCAAAAAGACCTGCTTGTCATCCACGACGAAGTCGACTTGCCATTTGCGGAAATTCGGGAGACCAGTTCTTCTTCCGCTGCCGGACATAACGGGGTGCAAAATATTATTGACGAGTTAGGGACCAAAGATTTTCACCGCATTCGCTTAGGCGTAGAAAACAGGGCCGATAAAAAAATCCCTCCCACAGAAAGTTTTGTCTTACAAAATTTTAGCGAAGAAGAGCTGCACAGGTTAAATGAAGAAGTTTTTCCAAAAGTTAAATTAGAAATCAAAAAATTCATTCAAAACTGATGAACACGGATTAATAACGGATTAACACGAAAAAAACACGGCTATCCGTGTTCATCCGTTTGTTATATCTGTGTTTATTCTATTTATAACCCTACCTGCAAGTGAAAGGCTGCAAACAATCGTCTACAAACCTTTACTTGATGCTTAAACCAGTAATAGGAGGGATGATACCGGTTCTTGCGACTTGCAAATAGGGTAATAAATACAATATGTACTCTGATATAACATTATACTCCTAATTGGCCGTTTTGTCAAGGGTAAGGTTAAAAAGGCCTTTAAATACTTATGATTTTTGAAGATTCCTTATATTTACACGGGCTTAATTTAACTCCGCAATTAGGCCCTGCCCGGCTCGAGCAACTTTCAAAACAATTCTCTACTTATAAAGATGCCTTTGAAGCGCCGCAAGCAGAGCTGCTAAAAACCGGGGTGGACAGCGCAGCCATTCTGGCTTTTACGTCCTTGCGGCCAAAAATAAATTTAAAAGAAGAGGCGGATAGATTAAAAGCCGAGGGCATAAAACTCTTAAGCCAGAAAGATGCAAACTACCCCAAGCTGCTTTTGGAAATTCCAAAAAGCCCGCCACTACTCTACTATAAAGGTTCAATGAATAGCCCTGAAGAGCTGGACCTGGCAGTAGTTGGAACCAGAAAAATTACCAATTACGGGCGAACTGTAATCCCCCAATTAGTAGAGCCTTTAGTTGACGCCGGGGCGATAATCGTTTCCGGTATGGCTTTTGGCGTAGATTCTGCCGCGCACGAAATTGCAGTAAAGAAAAATCGCCGCACCATTGCCGTGCTTGGCGGAGGACTGGACGAAAAAAGTCTGTATCCCAAACACCACGCGCTGCTGGCCAGGCAAATTATTGATGCCGGAGGAGCGCTGCTTTCGGAATATCCAATCGGCACGCCAAACTTTAAACAAAATTTTGTCGCCAGAAACCGGATTATTTCCGGACTGTCGGTGGCGACATTGGTTGTGGAATGTGATTTGCAAAGCGGCACTCTAATTACCGCCAATCACGCGCTAGACCAGAATCGCACAGTCTATGCAGTGCCCGGGCCAATTTATTCTCCGCAAAGCCAGGGGCCAAATAACCTGCTGAAAATGGGAGCCAAGCCCGCCACAACAGCAGCAGACATTTTGGATGATTTAAATCTAAAAACCCTGCCAGTTCAGCAACAAACGCAAACTCTTTTTGGCGACAGCGCGGAAGAAACCGTCCTTCTCAAGTTAATTAATTACGAACCCATTTCTATAAATAATTTAATCAAACAGTCAGGACTAACCACAAGCATGGCCATTACCGCCTTGACATTTTTGGAAATGAAAGGGAAGATAAGGAATATGGGGGGACAACAATACATTTTAAGCAGGTAAATTTCTAATTAACCTAATTGCTCTAATTATTCTAAATAAGAACCAATACCCAATGTCGGTCTTGGAATTTAGGATTTGGGACTTTTTTAGGTCAATTAAAAATTAGAATAATTAGGTTAATTTCCAATGTCTCGTTCCAACATAACAAAAATAATTATTGGTGTTCTCTTTGCCCTAGCCATTGTCCTTGGCCTTATTCAACACAACCGCGATCCGTACTTTGGCTCCAATAAAACAACTTACCAATTAGCGGCAGCCGACAAATCCCTAAAGACTTATTTTGACCAGGCGAAAGATATGGCCAAGCAAGCGGATTTGAAAAATGGAACAACCTTTCTGGCAGTTGGCGACATTATGCTAAGCCGAAATGTGGCGGCGGAAATAAAAAAACAAAACGATCCCGCCCTGCCCTTCCGCCAAATGGCGGATATTTTAAAATCCACGGATTTTAATTTTGGGAATTTTGAAAATCCTATCTCTTCCACTTCCCCGGTTATTGGCGGACACAGCCTGATTTTTGGCGCGCCGCAAAAATATACCACAGGCCTAAAAGATTATAATTTTCAAATTCTGAATTTAGCCAACAACCATGCTTTTGACCAAGGACTAAAAGGATTAGCTTATACCAAAGATTATTTAAATTCCCTTAGCATAAAAACGGTTGGCGCCGGAAATAATTTAGACCAGGCCTGGACGCCGGCCGAAATAGAAGCAAATGGTCTGAAAATATGTTTTATTGGCGCCTCTTATTCTTCAATTAATGACGGTGGCAAAACCGTTAACGATTACGTAGCAAGGATTGATGATGTTAAAAATCTTAAATCTTCAATCTCAAATCTAAAATCTAAATGTGATTTTATTGTCGCTACCATGCATGCCGGAGTGGAATATGTGCGCCAGCCAAACCAAGCCCAAACAGACTTTGCCCATGCGGCTATAGATGCCGGCGCGGATATGGTTATTGGCGCCCATCCGCATTGGATCCAAACCATAGAGCGTTATTGTCCAACCCCCTCCTCCCCTGCTGAGGGGAGGATGCCCGCAGGGCAGGAGAGGTTGAATTGCCCTAATCCCAAATTCATTTTCTACTCTTTAGGAAATTTTATTTTTGACCAAATGTGGAGCCGCGATACGCGCGAAGGATTAGCCCTTAAAATCAGCCTATCTAAAACTTCCTCCCCCGCCCTACAGGGGCCAAAAGTTCCGGCCAGCTTAGAAAAAATTGAACTGATTCCTATAATAATAGACAACTACTCAACCCCCCGCCCGGCAACCGAAACTGAAGCCAAAAGCATCTTAAAAAAAATTGGGGAAACAAAAAATTTTCTCGTCCCTTAAACAAAAAATAACCAGCAGGGTTTGACAAATCTTTTTTTTATGGTTAAACTCACCAACAGTTATTCAGATTTACAGATTTATTCTAATCTACAGATACCTACGGATACTAAAATCTGTAGTTATCTGTAAATCTGTTCATCTGTATATCGGAAAAAAACTATGAGCAAACCACTTATCATCGTTGAGTCACCAACCAAAGCGAAAACCATTTCGCGTTTTTTGGGTGGCGAATATGCCGTTGAAGCTTCTATGGGGCACGTGAGAGATTTGCCTAAAAGCAAAATCTCAATTGACGTTGCTCATGATTTTGAACCAACTTATATTATTCCGGAAAAAGCCAAAGAAACCGTTGCTAAGTTAAAAAAACTGTCTAAAGGAGCTTCCTCTATTATATTAGCGACTGATGAAGACCGCGAAGGAGAGGCAATTTCCTGGCATTTGGTGCAGGCCTTAGGGCTTGGCGATGAAGCTCAAATTGCCAAAGGCACTGAAGATAAGCGCATAAAGCGCATTGTTTTCCACGAAATTACTAAATCTGCCATAGATGCGGCGTTAAAAAACCCGCGTGATTTGGACTTAAACTTAGTAGACGCCCAACAGGCCCGCCGCGTGCTTGACCGCCTCGTGGGTTATGAGCTCTCCCCTTTCCTCTGGCGCAAAATCCGCTACGGCCTTTCCGCCGGACGCGTGCAATCTGTAGCTGTTCGCTTAGTTGTAGAAAGAGAACGCGAAATTCAAAACTTCAAACAAGAAGAATATTGGAGCGTGGAAGCAAAACTCTCCAAAAAAGATTCCGATAAAACTTTTATTGCGCGTTTGCAAAAAATCGGCTCGCAGTCCGTTGGTAAAATGGATATTAAAAGCGAAACCGATGCCAAAAAAATTACAGCTGATTTAGTCGGCGCCGAATATCAGGTAAAAGATATTTCTTCCAAAGAAGTTAAAAGAAATCCGGCCGCTCCATTTACCACCTCAACTCTGCAGCAGGAAGCCGCCCGCAAGTTTGGCATGTCCGCCAAACAAACAATGGTTATTGCCCAGCAACTCTACGAAGGCGTGAAATTAGGCGAAGAAGGCCACCAAGGTTTGATTACCTATATGAGAACCGACAGCTTAAACTTAGCGCAGTCGGCTTTGGTGTCAATTGCGGAAGTTGTAAAAACTGAATTTGGAAAAGAATATGCGCTTAGTGAGCCAAGGCATTTTACCAACAAATCTAAGGGAGCGCAGGAGGCCCACGAAGCCATTCGTCCGACCGATGTCTTAAGAAAACCCCAGGACATTAAAGAACATTTGGACAAAGGCCAGTTTAAAATCTACGATCTCATTTGGAAACGCACCATTGCGTGCCAAATGGCTCCGGCGGTCTTGGAACAAACCGCAGCGGATATCGCAGCTAAAAACTATATGTTTCGTGCTAATGGCCAAACAATAAAGTTTGACGGATTTATTCGCGCTTACACGGAAGGGCAAGACGAAAAAGCTGAAGATGAAATTGAAGGAGTTTTGCCGGAATTGTCCCAAGAAGAAATTTTGAAATTACACGAATTATTGCCTCTACAACATTTTACCGAAGCTCCGCCACGCTATTCCGACGCCACTCTAATTAAAGCTTTGGAAGCTCACGGCGTTGGCCGCCCATCTACTTATGCCCCTACCCTATCCACTATTCAGGACCGCGGTTATGTAGATAAAATAGACAAAAAATATCACCCGACAGAAGAAGGATTTTTGGTTAACGATATGTTAGTTGAAAACTTCCCGGAAATTGTTGATATAAATTTTACTTCACATATTGAAGAAGAATTTGACGACATTGCAGAAGGTAAAATCAAGTGGGTTGAAGTAATGAAAGAGTTTTACGGACCATTTAAACAGCACTTGAAAGAAAAAGAAGAGAGCGTCCAAAAAACTATAGAAGTTTCCACCACTCCTTGCCCGCACTGCGGCAAAATGATGTTAATTAAGTATGGGCGCATGGGCAAATTCTTGGCCTGCCCGGAAGAAGGCAGTAAAATTACCCAGCCGATGCCGGAAGAAGCAGCAAAAATTAAAGAGCTGGAAGAAAAAACTAAAGACGAAAAGTGCCCAATCTGCGGCAAGCCAATGAAAGTAAAACGCGGGCGCTTTGGTTTCTTCCTCGGTTGCCAGGATTACCCAAAATGCAAAGGCATTAGTAAAATTTGGAATAAGACCGGCTTTAAATGCCCCAACTGTCTTGCCACGGACAGCCGCAAAGACAAACCAGGCGATGTAGTCGAAAGAAAATCACGCGGCCGCGGCAAAGCATTCTTTGGCTGTACCCGCTTCCCTGACTGTACGTTTGTTATGAATGTAAAACCGGAAAATCAGGAACAGTTGAATGAGGCTTATAAAAATTGGAAAGAAAATCCTCCAAAACCGAAAAAAGTTTGGAAAAAGAAAAAAACCTCGGAATAGTCCGAGGTTTTTTCAATCTTAAATCTCATTTAATCATTCCTGGAATACAGTTCGGCTTCAAACCACACATACTTTATGGCTTTAAAAATGCCTATTAGCGAGGCGAAATAACGAATATGAGCTAACTGGTCTACTATATAGCCTAAATAACCGGCCGTGTAGAATTTTTTGTTAGCAACCACGGCCCATTTGCCGCCCAAGTTAACAATAAAACCATGGCTTTTGGCTGAATATTTTTCCTCGGGTAATTTATTTCTCATTACCAAAGGCAAGACCTTCGCAACATACCTTCCCTGGTCAATAGCATCCTGCGCGCTAGCCGGAACCGGCTGTCCGTTAATGCCTACAACGCAAGCAATGTCGCCAAGGGCAAAAATATTTTGATGCCCGGGCAATTGCAGATATTCGTTAGTGCATAACCTGCCTTTATGGTCCAGCGGCATCGCTACAGGACAATTAATCGGGCAGGGTTTTATGCCTACTGTCCAAATCAGCACATCGTAAGCAATTTTCTCCCCGGACATTAAAGAAATAAAATTCTGCTCAACTTCGGTTATTCTGCTGGACAAACGCACATGAATTGCCAAGTCGCGCAGGCGGTCATAAGCATCCTGGCTTAAGCGGCTGTCAAAACCGGAGACTAATTTTGGCGACGCCTCAATGACTTCAATTTCAATTTTTTCCCGCGGGTATTGGTTTTCCCAAGCCAAAAAATCCACCAGACCTTTTAGCTCCCCCGCCAACTCTAAGCCGGTATAGCCGCCGCCGGCAACCACAATTTTTAAATTCTTTTTATTTACATCCAGCTTGTGGGATTGAATTGCAAATTCAACCTGATTTCTTATTCTAAACGCGTCGGGCAAATGTTTTAACACTAGCCCAAATTTTTCAGCGCCTGGGATATTTAAAAAATCGCTTTTTGAACCCAATGATAAAATTAAATAATCAAACTCTATTTGTTTTTGCCCAACAAGAATCTGTTTCTTTTGCGGATCTGTTTGTTTTAACTCGCCAATCACCAGCTTAATATTTTTCCCTTGCAATATATCTTTTAGCGGCAAGGCAATGCTTTTTTTAAGCTGCGTTAAACTGGTAAGTTCTTCCGCTGAAGCCGCAACCTCAAATAAATTTGGGTTAAATAAATGATAATCGCGCTGATCAACCAGCGTAATTTGTATGTCCTTATCTGAATGAAATTTCTTTTCCAAATCTAAAGCAACCCTCAATCCCCCAAACCCTGCTCCAACAATAACAATTTTTGTCATTTTTATTTCTGTAAAAAATTCTCTCTTTATTTATTATACCATAAACAACAGGCCTGTCCGTTAAGGACAGGCCTGTTGTTAGAATGATAGAATGTTAAAATGATTCGATGCTTAAATGTTTAAATGTTCTAATTCCCACTCTTGTTGTAGTTATTCTTTAAGATAGCAAAGTCTATGGAGTTAACTAAGCCATCCCCATTCATATCTCCTGTAAAGGTGGTCTTTAGCCAGTTGGAGTTAAGGGAAGAATAGTCCAGAGAATTAATGGT
>JACRDK010000001.1 GCA_016218585.1 Candidatus Doudnabacteria bacterium | reverse complement strand
TTAAACCCCATAAACTCAAACTTAAAACACTCGCCAGCAGGAAGATACCGGAAAGGGTGTAAAAAAATTTTCGGTTGGGAATAATATTTAGCATAAATTTTAGGGGGTAGGGTTTAGGGGTAGGGTATAGGGGTGCTGTATTTTATAATTCTACCCTAAACCCTATACCCTCTCCCCTATCTCATCACCAATTTCAACAAATACTTCGTTATCACAATCGCGGAAAACATTGATACAATAACACCTAATCCCAAAGTAATGGCAAATCCTTTTACCAAACTGGTGCTGAAAGTGGCTAAAATAAAGCATATAATTAAAGTGGTAATATTGCCGTCGCGAATGGAAGGCCAAGCGCGCTTAAATCCTTCTTCTATTGCCGTTCCCATAGGCTTGTTTAATTTTAATTCTTCTTTCATTCTCTCAAAAATCAACACATTGGCGTCAACAGCCATACCTATGGATAGAATAAATCCAGCGATCCCGGCTAAAGTCATAGTTACGGGCCAAAGTTTAAATACAGCCAAAACCAAGGCGGTATAAGCAATCAAAGCCAATACGGATAAAAAGCCGGGAATACGATAATAGATAATCATAAACAAAGCCACTAAAATCAAACCAATAAGTCCGGCTTTCAGACTTTTTTGCACCGAATCGGCTCCCAGACTTGCTCCCACGGTTTGCTGGCTGATTAAATGGATAGGCACGGGCAAAGCGCCGGCGTTTAACCTTTGCGCCAGAGTTTTGGCTTCCGGAATGGCGAAGTTTCCGGTAATCACTGCCCTGCCCCCGGTTATTTTTTCGTTCACCTTGGGGATACTGATAGGCTGACCGTCCAAAAAAATAGCCACCGGCTTCCCCACATTGCGTTCCGTAATATCGGCAAACAAATCCTTGCCCTCGTCATTAAATTCCAAACCGACCTGCGGGCCGTTGGTATTGGGAGAAAATTCAACAAAAGCTCTTTTTAAATGCGCGCCGGATAATGCCGTGTTCTTCCACGCGTCTTCGGGCCGCGTAAAACTTTCCGATGTAATCTGGCGGATTAAAATCCTGCTTATTTTATATTCGGAAGTTGGCCTTTGATTGATTTTATAAATAAGATGAAAACCAAACGGAGTTTCAACTACATCTGAAATCGTGCCCGTAGCCATATTAAACGCCGCTTCTTCAAACGGTTTAATCATCATTCCTTTGCCGAACCATCCCAAGTATCCTCCGCTGCTTGTGGCGTGCGGCTCCGTGGAATTCTCTTTTGCCAATTCTTCAAAATTTTCCGGGCCGGCTTTTAATTTCAATTCATTAATCTTAAATTCGGCCACTTCTTTGGTATAATCGGCTTCGCATCGCTCCGCGCCTTCGTAACAAATTAAAATATGACGGGCTTCAACTTCTTCTCCCTGTCTTTTATCCGTTAATTTAAGGATGTTAAATCCTTCACTGTTTATCAGCAATTCATTACTGGTCGTGCCGACAGAATCCGCTTGGCTGGCCCAGTTATAAAAAGAACTAAAACGAGGATCTATTTTAAGAACAAAACCCAAATCTCCTCCTTTTTCTTTAATATCCTCCTGATCCTCGGAAAATTCCGATACGGCTTCTTCAAAAGATTTCTCTCCGGAACGGATTTTAGAGAGGATGTCTTCCGCCCTTGTTCCGGCTTTGTCATTATATTCATCCAATTGTTTTTGTTCTTCCTCGCTTAAATCCTTTTTTTCAGGCTCCGGATTTTGTTCTTTAAATTCCAAAAGCGGCGTTTCGCCGATCATTGCAATGGCTTTATTCACATCCTGCACTCCGGCCAATTCGGCAATAACCCGCCAGGATCCGTTAGCCGCTTTATTTACCTGAACCAAAGGCTCTGCCACGCCAAAAGCGTTAACCCGGCGTTCAATAACATCTCTGACGCCGGCCATTGCTTCTTTGGGGGACTGATCTCCAATATTGCTCAAATCCGCCTCATACACAAGGTGCGTACCTCCCAGTAAATCCAATCCCAGACGATAAGGATGTTCAGCAATATGGGGCAAACGGATTTGGGACGGCAGATACCCGTTAGCCCAATCCACTCCCCGATTAAAATAATTGGGAGCGTCATAACCGCCGGCTATGAGCACCACAACGAAAATAACAACAACTATCCACCATATTTTACCGCGGGGAGTTGGCTTAAATATGGATTTAAGTAGTCGGTTGGGGAAGTTGATTATGGATTGGATGAGAGGCATGGTCGTAGGATTAGTAGGAGTAGTAGGATTTGTAGGATGTTTGTATATTACAATAATATAAAAAATTACGCAAGTGGCAATAAATATAAAGCGGCAAGAGAATT
>JACRDK010000012.1 GCA_016218585.1 Candidatus Doudnabacteria bacterium | reverse complement strand
TTGGTTTAATAATAGATTTTGTTCTTGCCACCTTTGTGATTTCCCCATGCATCCCAGTTTTTAGGCTCTTGACAGCCTATTTTAGATATGCTATACTAATATGTTTAGATCCAAAAACGCGAAAATACAAGGCTTTACAATTTAATGTATTTTTAATAAACAGCTAATTTGCGTTTAATAAGCGAATAATCTGTTTTTAACAAATAAAATGTATGATGAAAATAAAGATGAAAACCAAATGAGATTAAAATGAATTTATAATTATAATTAAATTATTTAGATGGTTTTTGAGGCTTTGGAAATGATTTTTAACCGCATTTCTGAAAAAATCAAAAACCCATCCAATTTTATGACAGTATTACTTGTTGAAGACGAACCCGGCTTGGTTCATTTTATGAGAAAAGGACTGGAATCCGAATATTTTACCGTGGATGTATGCACTGACGGGGAGAGCGGACTTAAAGCCATAGAAATTAACGGATATGATCTGGTTGTTTTGGATATTATGCTGCCTAAAAAAGACGGCATAGCCGTTTGTCAGGAGATGCGAGACAAAGGGATTCATACCCCGGTTCTTATGGTTTCTGTTTTGGATGATGTAATAGATAGGATAAAAGGTTTAAATAACGGCGCGGATGATTATTTAATTAAACCGTTTGCTTTTGAGGAAATGTTAGCCAGAATGCAGGCATTGTTAAGGAGAGAGAGAAGCGTTAAACACGTAAAATTACAGGTGGGTGGTTTAGTGTTAGACCCAAATACCCATGAAGTAAAGCGCGATAATGATATTGTGTTTTTAACCCGGAAAGAATATTGTATATTGGATTATTTAATGCGCAATATCGGCAAGGTTTGCACCCGCACAATGATCGGAGAAAAAATATGGGGTTATGATTTTGTGCAAAGGAGTAATACCATAGATGTCCATATGAGTTATTTGCGTAAAAAGATTGATAAAGGGCATAGGGACCCTTTGATCCATGTGATGCGGGATGTAGGATATAAAATTCAGGATTACGGGAATAATAAACTGCGAATGGCTTATGATCAGGCGCAGGGAGTTATCCCCATTTCTGTGGATAAACAATTAAATAACGCTTAAATAAAAATTAAAAAATTTTAAAACGCATACTTTATTTGGTTAAATAAAGTATGCGTTTTTTTGTAAATTTAGCCTAATTTTTATTTTTTGCCTCCTGTGGATTACTTTGTGGTTGTCTGGTGGTTTAAAATGGTGTATAATGGAAGCAAGAAGTAGAATTGTGGAGAAAGGTGGGGATAAGTGATGATATTTGTGGATAAGTAGGGGCGCACTGCGTGCGCCCGACCTAACATCCCTACAAACATGTTCATCGGCGAATACCAACATAATATAGACGAAAAAGGCAGGATTGCCATTCCTGTTAAATTTCGCGAGCGATTAAAAAAAGGAGCGGTGATAACTAAAGGTTTGGATGATTGTCTGTTTTTATACACTGACGAAGAATGGCAAAAGCTGGCGGATAAACTGGCGGTTTTGCCAATCAGCAAATCCAACACCAGGGCTTTTGCCCGTTTGATGTTAGCCGGGGCAATGGATGTATCTATTGATAAACAGGGAAGGATTATTATTCCCGAATATTTAAGAACTTATGCCGGTCTTACCAAAAATTTAGTGGTGGCCGGTCTTTTTAATCGTCTGGAAATTTGGGATGAAACCAAGTGGGAGGAATATAAAAAAGGAACCGAAAAAAGCAGCGGCGATATAGCGGAAGCGCTGGAAAGTCTATAAAGTCTATAAAGTCCGTAAAGTCTTTACAAACATAATATATCCAATGAAACCAATTATTTTTAAAACGACTTTATGACTTTACGACCTTATGACTTTCATATCCCCGTCCTTTTAACCGAAGTCATCCATTATCTGCGTCCTCAACCCAATCAGAATTTTATAGACTGCACATTGGGAGGAGGGGGGCATGCGGCCGCGCTGTTAGAAAAGATTTTTCCCAACGGACGTTTATTGGGAATAGACGCGGATCCTCAAGCCGTGGAGAATGCCCGCCAAAGATTGGCCCCAGCCCAAGACCGCGCTCGTAGAATTATTTTAATCCAAGATAATTTTCGTAATCTAAACAAAATTGTTCACGAGGCGGATTTTTTCCCGATTCACGGCATATTGCTTGATCTTGGCTTATCGTCCGCTCAACTCGCGGATGAAGAGCGGGGCTTTTCTTTTAAGACGGCCGGGCCTTTAGATATGAGATGGAGTCCAACCCAACCGTTAACGGCCGCGGATATTGTGAACAAATGGCCGGAAAAAGAATTAACGCGCATTTTTAAGGAATACGGGGAAGAAAGGTTTTCCCAAAAAATAGCAAGTCAAATTGTCAAACAAAGACAGATGGAAAAAATACAAACAACGGATAAGTTAGTCGGAATTGTTTTATCCGCAATCCCGGCAAGATATTATCCTAAAAAAATTCATCCGGCCACCAAAGTTTTTCAGGCTTTGCGCATAGCGGTCAACGACGAATTGGAAAGCCTGCGATTGGTTTTGCCCCAAGCCTCAAATTTGCTTGCCCTTGGCGCTATATTAGCGGTTATTTCCTTTCATTCTCTGGAAGATAGAATTGTCAAAAATTTTTTTAAAGCGGAAAGCCGGGGATGTGTTTGCCCCAAAGAATTTCCGATTTGCAATTGCGGGCACAAACCGCGGTTGAAAATCATCACCAAAAAAGCGATTAAACCGTCGGAAGACGAGGTTAGACGGAATCCGCGGGCAAGAAGCGCGAGGTTAAGGGTCGCGGAGAAAGTCTTGTAACGTGAAACGTGAAACTTGTAACTTGTAACTCTATTTAATGTAAGTTTCAAGTTTTAAGTTTCAAGTCTCAAGTCTCAAGTCTCAAGTTTCAAGTTTATGTCCAAATTCTTCCATCTCACCCAAGAAAACAAAAAGAAAAAACGGGTATCCATACGGAATGGCTGGATTATTTACATCGCGCGGCGAATTTTGCTGTGTTTGGTTTGTATGGTGGGGATTGTTTATTTGATACAGATTAATGTGATAGTGGTGCGCGGTTATGAGGCCAAGCTGTTGGAGCGCCGCATCAATGAATTAAAACAGTCCAACGAAAAGGCAGAATTGGTTTTGACTGATTTGCGGTCTTTGGATAATATTCAAAAACGAACGGAAGGGTTGTCGCTGGCGGCTTACGGCAAGGTGAATTATGTTGAACCAAGGGGAAACGCGGTGGCGGTAAGATAAAAAATTAAATATCAAATATCAAAAATCAAAAACACAAATAAAAAATTAAAAAATCTCTACCTGTCCGTTATTACACGAACTGCTGAATTAAGTCGCATATACTTGAATTTTATTATTTTTTATTTTTGATATGTGTTTTTTATTTTTGATATTTGATATTTGATTTTTCTTTGATATTTGATTTTTGATTTTTTATGAAATCCCGCCACCAGTATAATAAACCGAACCAGAGACCGCGCTTTTTACAAGGCGCTATTATTTTATTTGCCGTTTTGATTGTTGTTCGTCTGGGCGACTTGCAGATTTTAAATTATAAATTTTACGCGGCTTTGGCCTCGGGTCAACAGTCCATTTTCCGGAAATTATTTCCTTTGCGGGGAAGCATTTTTACGCGGGAGGGAACCGGCGAATTATATCCTTTGGCAACAAATCAGGAGATGTCCCTGATTTATGCCGTGCCAATGGAAATAGATAATCCGGTTCAAACGGCTGAAAAATTAGCCGTTGTTTTGGGGACGGATGAAGAAGAATTGTTTAATAAATTAAACAAAAAAAACGATCCTTACGAGCCGCTAAAACATAAACTAAGCGACGCGCAAGCCGAGGAAATTAAAGCCTTGAAACTTAAGGGAATATATTTTGGCCCGGAAACTTTTCGTTTTTATCCGGAAAAAAACATAGGCGGCCATATTTTGGGGTTTATCGGATTTAAGGGCGATTCCAAGGTTGGTATGTACGGTTTGGAAGGATATTTTGAGGATGATTTGGTCGGGCAGCCCGGCTATTTACGGACAGAGAGAGACGCTTTCGGTTCGGTTATTGCCATAGGGGAAAGGTCCATTACCCCGGCCCGGGACGGAGACGACCTTGTTTTAACCATTGATCGGGTTTTGCAATACAAAACCTGTACGGAATTACAATCCGCAGTAAAGCAATACGAGGCCGATAAAGGAACGATTATTATTATGGAGCCGGATACGGGCCGTATTTTATCTTTGTGCAATGAACCGGATTATGAGCCGGCTGAATATGCTTCCGTGGAAGATATAAGTATATTTAACAACCCGGCTATTTTTGACCAATACGAGCCGGGATCGGTTTTTAAACCGATAACTATGGCCGCGGCTTTGGATTCGGGTAAAGTCGCTCCCACCACGGTTTATACGGATGAAGGATGCCTTAAATTTGATAAATACAGAATATGCAATTCCGATTTTAAAAATTATGGCAGGCAAAATATGGTTGGAGTATTGGAAAAGTCAATAAACACGGGAGCGATTTTCGCGGCAAGAGCCGCGGGTAAAGATGTTTTTAAAGATTATGTTCAGGCTTTTGGTTTCGGCGCTTTAACCGGCATAGAATTAGACACGGAGAATGCCGGCAATATCAGTTCTTTAGACAAAAAAGGAGATATTTATATGGCCACAGCTTCTTTCGGACAGGGGATTACGGTAACCCCTTTGCAATTGGTTGCCGCTTATGCGGCAATTGCTAACGGCGGTAAATTAGTTAAACCTTATATCGTTGAAGAAATTTTGCGTAAAAACGCGGGGACAAGGCCCTGCCTTGACCAAACATGTATTGGACAAGTCCTACCTGAAAAGACGGTAACAACCCCCAAAATAATACGGCAGGTTATATCCCCGCGCGCCGCCACTTTACTTAGCGGTATGTTAGTATCCGTTATAGAGAATGGGCATGCCAAACGGGCCGGGGTACCGGGATATTACCTTGCGGGCAAAACCGGCACCGCCGAAGTGCCCGAGGCCGGGGGCGGCTATGGGGATAAAACCATTCATACTTTTGTGGGATTCGGGCCGGTTGACGAGCCTAAATTTGTAATGTTGGTTAAATTAGATAATCCCAAAAATGTTCGTTTCGCGGATTCATCCACGGCGCCGGTATTCAGCAAACTGGCGAAGTTTTTGTTGGAATATTATGAGATACCGCCGGAGAGGGGTCTTTGACAATTTCCCCCCCTTCCCGTATTATTAAACCATGCGTTGGCACATCATCCTCAAACGACTCGGAATCAAACTTTTATTGGTTATCTTTAAAATAGCGGTATCCGTAAAAAGAATGTTGTTTTTCGCGGCAATTAAAGCGATTTTACCGTTTAAATTATTAGCCAAAGTCCTGCTTTGGCCTTTTGTTTTGTGGGGATATAAAATATATCTATTATACCGCCCCGGCGCCAAAGCAAGCTTTGTCGCCGGGCTCAATCGTTATTTGGGATTTATTTTGATGTTGGGTATCGCCGCGATTGTTGTCCTGATGAATTTAACCGGAACTTACGCGGAAGCCGCTTCTTTGGCGGAAGGTAAAGAAAGCCTCTTGTCTTCTTTAATCGGAGAAGAAGAGCAAGAGGAATTTATAGAAGAAACGATTTTACCGTTGGAAAGCGGGGCTGGTTTTAAAAAAATCGGCTATCTTGATGAAGAAGCAAGCCTCGGTCCCGGTCCGGTTAAGCCTATAACATCGGAAGGAGCGGTTGAGGAAGAGGACATTTTAGCCGGCTTAACGGAAGATCAGTCCGCTTTGGTAAAACCGATTATTCCGGTTACCGCGTCCACTCCGGTTTCACGACAAAGTATTGAGGAATACGTGGTGCGGGAAGGCGATATAATCGGAAACATTGCTGAAAAAATGGGGGTGAGCATAGCCACTATTTTATGGGAGAATAATTTAAGTTCCCGCAGTATTATCAAGCCCGGGGATAAATTAAAAATTTTGCCGGTTAGCGGTATAAGTTATAAAGTGAAAAAAGGGGATACTTTAAGCGGGATTGCCAAAAAATATAAAACAGATGACGACAAAATTATTGAAACCAATAATTTAACCGATGCCGCCGATATTGCCATTGGACAGATTCTGATTCTGCCCGATGCCAGCCCGTTGCCCGTGTACCATCCGCCAATTTCATCCTCTTACGCTTTCTTAAAAAAATATTCTCCGGTAATCCAATCATTGGGCGAGTTGTTGTGGCCCACCCGCACTCATCGGTTAAGCCAGTATTACAATTGGCGGCATCATGCTGTAGACATTAACGGCGAGTTTGGGGATCCTATATGGGCCGCGGAAGCCGGTACTGTGGAAAGCGTGATTTATGGCCGTTACGGCTATGGCTATCATATTATTATCAATCACGGCAACGGCAT
>JACRDK010000010.1 GCA_016218585.1 Candidatus Doudnabacteria bacterium | reverse complement strand
GATGCCGAGGCAAAAAAAGTCCTCGGTGCTTTTGCGTTGCCAACTAACTTATTGGCCGATTTTGAGTGCGAATTTATAAAATTTAGAATAAAAAATAAATGCTATGCGGAATTTAAATGGTCTAAGGTCACACCTACTTACGTAAATAAGTATAAAGAGTTCCTGGACTTGTTCTTTAGCAACTCCAAAGCAACCTTCCATGCAATTTGCTATAGAACTCGATCGCAAAAATTTAAAGCAGCGTATTTGCTATTAAGAGCGCTGGCCAGAAAAATTATTTTAGCAAAACCTAGCAGCTCTTTAATTATAATATTTGACGAAAACCAAAAACTTGGCGTGGTAGAAACAAAAAAAATTAAAGAATTTGCCAAAAAAGATTTGTATTTTAAATTACCAATTGATTATTGTAATCAAACTTCTTCTCATACCCTAGGTGTATTACAAATAGCCGACATTTTAAGTGGTGCTCTTGCTACTAAAATAAATGGCGGTGATATCTCTAAACCACACAAGGAACTTTTAAGCTACATTGAATCACATAACACAGTCCCCATTGATTGGAGCAACCCAAGCTTCCCATCACTTTACGATTATAAAATGCACTTCTTTGATCCTGCCAATAACCCAAAAATTCCAAAAATATAAGCTAGTTTATAAAAAACAAGAGGCTAAAGCTCTTGTTTTTTATAAACTTTACAAGCAGATAAAAAGAGGGCTTTTTGTTTTTGCTACGCAAAATACATAACCAATTAAATAAACGATAGACTTATTTTTCCCCTTACTCTAGCCAAAAAAAATGATTTGTGCTAAAATATGTGCAATAAATTAAATATGAAAAAAATAAAGGGACAACACAAAGCACACAAAAAGGAACTCCCTACAAGTCCTCATCATTTGCCTTTCCTTAGTTTGATTGTTATAACGCTAGTATTTTTAGTTGCACTTGGATGGACTGTGGGTTTAGAAGTAAGTAGCTACGTATGGTTGATTTTGACCGTCGTTTTTGTAACATATACGCAATACTATAAGATACAACTAGGTGAAATTCTTGATTGGTGGAAAAGCATTCCGGACCCCATTCACGCCTCGATATTTATTTTACTTTCTGCTACTTTAATAATATTTTCCTTTTTGCTTCTACATGATAACGTTCCAAGACTTGAGTGGGTTAAGAAAAGACCAATAAAGTAAATATATGAATAAATTTCTACAAAATCCAATAGTTCAAGTGATAACAATCTTTTTAACTGGGGCATTAATTATACTTGGGACAAATTTTGTTGTTAGTAAAGTTCACGAACCTCAAATAATTGAAAAAGAGATAGTCCGAGAAAAAATTGTTACAAGTTTAGATTGTCCTAAAACATACGAAGCTTATTTAAATCTCGTTAGTAATGGTCAGGTTATTAAGCTTGCAAGTAATTTAAACTCATACGCAATAAATAGTAAATTTATTAATTCTAAAACTATTACCTTAATTCGTTCTGGTAAAAGCCAGATAGCATGCGGTTATTTGTATATTAATGCAAGTGTAAATAATAAAAAACTTGACGATAAATTCGACAGTATCTATATTAACCCTCAAGGTTTTGGTGGTCACATCCTAAGAACGCGGGGCATAAGCTTCAATCCCAACATAACCAGCCTTTCGGAAGTTTTAATCCCATTAAATTCAATATCCTACCTACCTAACTTGCCTTACAACCCTAATGCCCAAGACTATTATGTATCAGATTGGGTAAAATTGCTGAATGTGGGTAACCGACTATCAATTGATCTCGCCCTTTCTACTCAAAATCAAAAAGGCGTTATTGAAGACATAAGTATTGCTTACAAGTGCTGGAACCCAAATACTGGGGAAGAAACAACTGATTGTCAGCTCGGAATCACCAAATAATCAATCTATAAAACATTATATTATCACCGGCCAATGAAAGCCGGTTTTAATATAATTTGCGATGGCTCCAGATACAAAAGGGGTTTTTTGTTTGCTATAATAACCGTATGAACATACACCGACATTTTAATAAGGATTTTATCCATCACCAAAAATCATCCATTGCCGAAGTGTTAAAAGAAGTAGTCTTTGGCATGGAGGATGGAATGGTTTCCACCCTCGGTTCTATTACCGGAATTGCCGTAGGCAGCGGCAACCACTTTACTATAATTCTCGCTGGCATTGTCATAATCGCCGTAGAGTCGATTTCTATGGGTATAGGGTCATATTTATCCAACCGCTCGCAGGAAGAGGTAGAGGAAAGGAAATTGCAGGAAGAAGCGCATGAAATAAAACACTACCCAAAAGAAGAAAAACTGGAACTTTACGAAATGTACTTGCATGACGGCTGGACCGAAAATTTGGCAGGGCAGATGGCGGAGGAAGCCTCCCAAAAACCATCTCTAATTTTAAAGGAAATGGCTGTAAAGGAACTGAAAATTGTGCCTGGGCAAAAGTCTGTTTCCATAAAGGGGGGTTTTTATATGTTTTTTGCCTACATAATTGGCGGGGCCATACCTTTATTCGCTTATTTTTTGCTGCCAATAAAAAGCGCTATTCCAATCTCCATAATAACTACCTTAATCGGTCTTGTTGCCTTAGGAGTTGGCACCACCAAGTTTACCAAGCAGCCATTGTTTAAATCTGGCTTTAGGATGCTGCTTATGGGCGGTATTGCCTTAGCCGCGGGTCTGGCCGCCGGACTGTTGATTAAGCAGTAAGGCAATTGATTTTTTTCTGCCAAACTGCTAAAATTATCAAAGTTAATAAGGGCAGGTAGCGAAGCGGTCAAACGCGACTGACTGTAAATCAGTTGGCTTATGCCTTCATAGGTTCGAATCCTATCCTGCCCACCACAAAAATACCATTTTCAAAAATGGTATTTTTGTTTTAAACTAGACCTATGCCCAAAGAAATTTACAACATTTATAAGCCCGTGGGATTAACGCCTTTGCAGGCTTTGGAAAAATTTAAAAAGCAGAAAAAACTGCCCGAAAAATTTAAGATGACTTATGCCGGGCGGCTGGATCCGCTGGCCGAAGGCGTTTTAATTTTGCTCTCCGGCAGTAAGTTAAAAGAAAAAGACAAATTTTTGGGTTTAAACAAAACCTACCAGGCGCAAATTCTTTTTGGCGTGAGCACAGACAGCTTTGACCTAATGGGGAAAATTACAAAGGTTGATTATAAACTTCCGGAAATTAATGAAATAAAAAAAGAAGTTAAGAAACTTATTGGAAAAGTTATTCTACCTATTCCGCCATATTCTTCCGTACCAATAAACGGTAAACCCAGTTTTATGCATGCCAGGGCAGGGGAGTTGGGTTTAAATAACATCAACAGCAGGGAAATGAATATTATAAAAATTACTTCGCGCGCTTACAAAAAAATATCGGCTGATAAAGTTTTAAAATCCGCGCAAGAAAAAATCTCTAGCGTAGCCGGCGACTTTAGGCAAAAGGAAATCTTAAAACTTTGGGAGAAAAAAATAAATCCTGGATTCCGGATCGCGGATGCACTTGTCCGGAATGACAAGGATGCTAAATTTTTGGTTATTGATATTATTGTCTCCTGCGGCAGCGGCACTTATGTTCGCTCAATAGCTCACCAATTAGGCCAGCAGCTAAACTGTCCAGCTTTACTTTACCACCTCACCCGCCAAAAAGTCGGCCCCTATAATATTAAATCATCCATAAAACTTAAAAAAACTTCCCGATAAATCGGGAAGTTTTTAATTTGTGATGTTTTATCTGCGTCATCCGCTTTTATCAGCGTATCTGCGGACCTACGTTCCTTCTTGCCAAGAACTTAGATACTTTTTTTGCACCGGAGTAAGGGTGTCGATTTTTACTCCCAAAGATTCCAATTTTAATTTAGATACGCGTTCGTCAATTTCTTTTGGCACATCGTAAACCTGGGCGCGCATATTTTTGTAATTTTTGGAAAGCCAAAGGCAAGTTAAGGCCTGGTCGGCAAAAGACATATCCATAACAGCAGACGGGTGGCCTTCGGCGGCAGCCAAGTTCATTAGGCGGCCTTCGGCAATTAAGAATACTCTGCGGCCGTTTGGCAAAGTGTATTCTTCCACTTGGTCGCGCACCGGGCGGTGGCTTTTGGCTAATTTTTGCAAATCGCTCAAATTTATTTCCACATTAAAATGCCCGCTGTTGCCCATAATTGCCCCATCCTTCATTAACTTCATATGAGCGGCGGTAATTACGTCCTTGTCGCCGGTAGCGGTTAAAAATACATCGCCAATTTTCGCGGCATCAATCATTTTCATAACTTCAAAACCATCCATAGCCGCTTTTAAGGCCGGCAATGGGTCAACTTCCGTAACCACAACTCTGGCGCCCAAACCCTTGGCGCGCAAGGCCATGCCGCTGCCGCAATAGCCGTAACCGGCCACAACAACAATTTTGCCGGAAAGCAAAACGTTGGTTGCGCGGAGAAGCCCGTCCATAGTGCTTTGGCCGGTGCCATAATAGTTGTCAAACATGTGCTTGGTTGGGGTATCGTTAACGGCAACGATTGGGTATTTAAGCGCTCCGTCGTTAGCCATAGCTTTCAGGCGAATAACTCCGGTAGTGGTTTCTTCCTGTCCGGCTAAAACAGTTTTTAGCAATTCTTTTCTTTCGCTGTGGATTAAAGAAATTAAATCCGCGCCGTCGTCTATGGTAATGTGCGGTTTAAAGTCCAAGGTTTTATTTAAACATTGGTAATAGTCCTTATTGGAAATTCCTTTCCAGGCAAAAACATTTATGCCGTCTTCCACTAATGCCGCGGCTACGTCGTCCTGAGTGGAAAGGGGATTGCTGCAGCACAAAACAACTTCCGCGCCGCCGGCGGCAACAGCTTTGGCCAGCACAGCAGTTTCCTTGGTGACGTGTAAGCACATTGCCACAGTCATATTTTTAAACGGCTTGTTCTTTTTAAATTCTTCATTAATTTTGCGCAACACGGGCATTTCGCGTTCGGCCAGAGCAATATTAATATGCCCTTGTTTAGCCAACTTCATATCTTTTACTTTAGACATTTGTTTCCTTTAAAATAGTTAATTTATACCGATATATTATAACAAAAGAGGGGAGATTGGGGAAATTTAAAATCTGTAATTAGACAACCAAAAACCGAGCGGCAAAATGCAATACGCCCGGTTACGGTTAGACTAAAAATATTATAACAGACACTATGGCTTATAAAGTCTTAAAGCAAGACACTTATAAGCAACAATGAAAACAGCTATTCGGGATCGATCAGCCCATCCTTGACCCAGCCCTCTAACCATTCAGGCATTTTCCAGAATTGCTCGCTACAGATGAAATTATATTTTTTCACCAGTTCAGTGAGAATTCTGTAATATTCCCTCATGGTCCATGATCCTAGTAGGGTTCCGGATACCAAAATCCCTCGGGAGTTACGGTAAACCTCGGTAAAAGCCAGCGTAATCTCACCTAGCGAAGTTTCGGCTTTGAAACAAGCCTTGTCCAGGCAGCCCTCATCCACTTCTCTTTCAATCAAGGTTGAGCCATGAAGAAATTTGAAGCAAAGTGGTTCACAACGTGATTCGTTTTGAACTCGGAGATTCTCGAGATCCATTACACATAACTTAACTTTCGACACTCGATGCTTCCTTTCCCTAGTCTGTTATTTGTCCTCCTTGGACTTTTACAGCCAGGAAAGTGGGCTAAATTTAGACACACTTTTCCGGCTGCAAAATTTAACAATTCTAAATTCACCAAATACTTGATGCGCTTAGAGAGGTAGCGGAAGCCCGTGAGAGCTTCCGCCAGATTTAATTTAGAGATCGCAAAACTTTTCTAGCTTACCGTCCTTGAGGAGCACTGTAATCCAGGTGCTGTGGCCGCTCATACTGTTGGCGGTTCCGCGCTGCCGTCCATACATGATTACAGCAGCATCGAGCTGCTCGAGCCTAAACCGTCCCCGAATATGATTGAGCAAGAACATTCCCTCAGGTGTGCGGTTGTAAAACTTTCCAAGCACTATCCCGAGCGTATCCTGCCCCTTCCTCACTGCCAACACTTTGCCTTGGTACCCCAAAAGCAGCATGTCGGTCGTTTCGGTGGGCTCATTCACGAAGCTGCCAACTCGGACAAGCTGAAACTCTGCGATTCTCGTTATTCTCGAAGTCATCTCAATCTCCTTGTTTGGTCCGAACATTACTGTTCGCACCTCCGAAGAAAATTGAAACAACTTTGTTTTCAAAGATGCGTAAAAGAAAAACGTTTACGCTAGGTCATTGAATGCCTCCTTAAAAGGACTGCTTATTATGGCATTATTTTACATTGCTGTCAACTACCTATAACCTATATAAATTAGTAACTTTATGTGCTGGACTTTTTTTAGATTTTATGTCAAAATATATTGAGTTTGCTTTTTATTAAGCAATTACCGGAGCCTATATAATTTAAGAGCCTATGCCGGCTTAGCTCATCCGGTAGAGCAACGGTTTTGTAAACCGTAGGTGGTCGGTTCAAGTCCGACAGCCGGCTCCATTAAATTGGAAAGCATTGTAATTGGATCAAGTACAATGCTAAAAGTTGATTCAAACGCCATTGAGTCACCTTAATTCTAAATTCATAATTCTTAATTCTAAACTCCTATGTCTCAAGACCACTTGATTAATATGGAATGCACAGTTTGCCATAACTTGAATTACCAAACCAAGAAGAATAAAAAGAACACTCAGAAGCGCTTAGAGCTTCAGAAGTTCTGCAAATTCTGCAAAAAGAAAACTTTGCACAAAGAAACTAAATAAATGAAATAAGAATCAAGAAGTACGAATTATGAATTAGAATACTTAATTCCTGATTCTGAATTCTTGATTCTTGTCTTATGGGGGCGTCGTATAATGGTAGTACAGCGGTCTCCAAAACCGCTTGCGTGGGTTCGATTCCTACCGCCCCTGCCATAAAAACCGTAGCTAATTAGCTACGGTTTTTATGTTGGAAAATATATTTGCATTTCCTTTAAATAAGCGTATTATTATTGTATAGACAAATACTATGAAAATTAACCTAAATTTAATACCTTAACCACCGGCAAGACTACTTGGTAGTTTTGCTGTTTTATTATATGCTTTACTTTCTTTTAGGGTTAATTGCAGTTGGTGTTTTATTGGCCAGTCAAGATGGTAAGGAATTGTTGAGTGGCATATTTATTTTGGCATTGATAGCAGGTGGGTTGTATGTAGGTTTTTGGGTAATTATGATAATAATTGGTTTATTATCTGACAAAAGTATTAGGGAAGCATTGTCATCGGTTTTATCTTTTGTGGGTATTTTATTTTTAGTTGGTTATTTTGGATTTTTAGCGATTTATCTAATACACAAAAAACACAAGCAAGGAGAACTCAAAAAGGAAGCTATCATAAAGAAAGCAAAAGATTTTTGGTCTAGAAATTGGACACGGGCAACAACGAAAAACAGGCTTGGTTTGATTTGTGCTATATTTTTAATCATGTTAATAATTTTTACATGGGTCATTGTGCCTTTATTTTTGACATAAACTTTTATGGAAAAATTTAAAACACTGTTGCAAAGCTTAGCAACAAACATAAAAAACTTAAAAATTGTTTAGTGGCAAATAATAAATTTTCTTACTATTATGAAAAAAGTAAAATCAAAAAAGAAAGAGGCAAATACAATGCCACACATACTCGGTTTTAAACATTTAAAGCTTAACAAGGAAGCGAGGGTTTTTCGTCACGAAATCCAACATTTAACAATGGATTTAAGACAGATAAACATAAAAATTCAAAAAGCAGCAGCTCTTGGCCAATGGTTTGTCGATTCGATAGGTTCAAAAAAGAAAAGCCACCTAATAGCAAATTTTGAGAGCGAACTATCTGCCCTAGAAGAAGTACACTATCATCTTGAAAATTTCTTATTCAGAGTTCATGCGTACAGAGATAAAATTTGTGTTTTTTTAAATTGTTCCTTGAGGTTAGGTTACGATAACGGCGATACTGATTTACAAAACAGATTACAAAAAAATAGAATTATAAAAGAGCACCACCTATCAACTGAACTAAAAAAATTTGGTAGCCCGCCGCTTTCAACATTTTTAGCAAAGCGAAAATTAATTTCTCATAAAGTATACTATGGACACGAGGACTACAGTCCACACCTATTACCAAAAGCTAATCCAAGTGTTGTTGGAATTAAAAAAGCATCGACGGAATGGCACAACAAAATAAAAAGTGAAATTGGTAATGCAGATAAATGTTTTTTAAAAATTGTTGAAATAAATTCCAAAATTACCGAAAAAGTTATTAAATTTTTAGATAAGGAATAAAATTCAAAAATTTAATTTTGATATTTATATTCTTAGGGTGTTTTTTGATATACTTCAAATATAAACTAATTAGCTGTATGAAAAAAATAAAATGGGTTTTTGCCTTATCACTTATTAGTCTTTTTACTTTTGCCCAATATGCTTTAGCTCGCGGGGGTGGGGGTGGTTCTGGCGGCGGGGGAGGCGGAGGAGGGGGCGGCTTTAGCGGAGGTTCTTATTCTTCCCACTCATCCGGCGGGGGCGGCAGTTTTAGCCCCTGGATGCTGTTATTTTTAATTATTCCAATTGTTGGAATTATTATTGCTGTAAAAAATAAGCAGCGGCTTTTGGCTTTGGCCAAAATGAATGACGAAAATATCATCAAAAAAAATAATCTGGACAGGAACGCCTTATACGCCGAAGTAGAAAATCTTTTTAAAAGTTTCCAGAAAGCCTGGGGCGAGTTTGATTTAAAAACAATGGAGCAGTTAGTAACTCCGGAGTATTATAAGCGAATGGTTTTGGAACTGTCTGTTCTGCAAAATGAGAAACGTGCCAACCCGATGAACAATGTTTCCGTACACGAGATATTAGTAATAGGGGAGGAACAACCCGGGGAGACCACGCAAAAACTTACATTGCAAATTACCGCTTCGGCTTTTGATTCCCTAATGGATACAGAAATTAACAAGCCCCTGTTTAGCGACAGCTCAAGGTTTACCGAATATTGGCATTTGGTTCAACGTCTGGATAAAAAATGGGTCTTGGATTTTATTACCCAGGAAACGGAAGATGCGGCTATGTATGAAAAAGACATAGCAGACTTTGCGCAACAAAATAATTTTTATTACGATGCCGATTTTGGCTGGCTAATGATGCCCAACAAAGGCGTGCTGTTTAAACAAACCAACTTTGGCCGCAGCGACATTAACAACCATGTTATTGGCTACTATAGGGACAAAATTGTGGAGTTCTACACATATATTCCCAACACCGAAAGCCGCTCTCCGGAAAATTATGTTATTGCCCAGGCCATATTGCCCAAAAGCTATTACGACATCCTTATAAAAAAGAAAAAGTTTTTGCAGCTGCCGGTGTGGGGTTTAAAAAAGATGTCTTTGGAAAGCGCGGACTTTAACAACAAATTTTCCCTGTGGGCGGACGAGCGCGACCAAATAAATTCCCTGGAACTTCTTACCCCAAACTTTATGGAGAAAATTTACAATCTGCCTTTTGAATTAAACATTGAACTGGTAGGCAACACTTTGTATTTTTACACTCAGGACAGGGGAGCGGCCAACTATCCCCAAATGTTGGAAATAATTTCCTGGGCCTTTGACGAAATGAAACTCTAACCCTAAAAACATTCTCACATTCTGCAGAATACCAGAATATAATATTGGGAATTTTGTGCAAAAGACTTGCAAACAATTAGAGAGGTATTTTAAAGGAGCCGCTAACCATCGGCGCATTGAGATTTTGTATTTGGTGGAAAAAGCTTCCGGTATTTCGCTGAATCAAATTTCAACTCAACTGAAATGCAATATTAAAACAATTTCGGAGCACACAAGAAAACTGGTGCAAGCCGGGCTTCTAAACAAAAAGTATCGCGACAGGGAAGTACTGCATTCACTTTCTCCCTACGGAAAAAAGTTCATTACCTTCACTAAATCATTCTGACATTCTGCAGAATACCAGAATATAATTTTTTAAAACCTCCCTTAAACAAAAGGTAAAAGCTTGACAAAATACCACTAAATGTGGTATTTTGTTATGTTCGATTGAATTCCAAAGGGAGGAGAAAACGTGAGTTATGTGGCATTGCCAATAGCGGCATTATTGCTTATTTTAATGCTCGTGCTTCTCGCTAGAATTGTAGAATCGCGAAGAGCTAAGCCGAGAGCCGAGCACGCCAAAGAGCAAACTACCCCTCTAAATGAGGACGAGGCTTCAAAGCCAAGACTTCAACGCCAGAAGGGCTTAGATGGCAAAGACACGGAACTTTGGGTAAAGTTCCTGAGCCACTCGCTGGCATACAGAAAGGCTATGGAATACTCGGGGATGAAACCGTGCGAGATCCTGAGCAACACTCACGGGGATGTTTGGCAGCTGGATATCGACGGGATCATTGTTACTATCTACCATAAGAAAAATCCCGGTAACGAAGAAGGGTGGCTTATGGCTAGCTGCAGCAGCAATGGAACGATGACTTCCGACATTCTGCCCGGCAAAGGATACATAACAATTCTAGAAGACGCGCTGCACAAACAGACAATAAAGGCCATCAGGGCAAAAAAAGTCTGTTACTAGACGCCTGCGAAACTCACCAAGCAAAAGCGGCCGCGGGATCCTTTGGGATTCCGGGCCGCTTTTTTGTTTAATTACAAATTTTTGATATACTTTTATAAGTTTTAATTGTCCAAACTACAGCGTTGGTTGAGCTTGCTATTCATTAGTTTGAAATTTTCTGCTATAATTTAAAACCAATAACTAACTTTAATTCAGGAAGGGTTTATTTATGTTTAAAGCAATTTTACTTTTTCATATATTTGGCGCATTAAGCATTTTTGGGCTTATGGCCGGTTCTTTATTTGCCATTTATAAAAAACAGGAAGGCAAGTATGCTTCCTATGCTAAAGCTATTGGTTATAATTTTGGCTTTCAGTTAATTAGCGGCTCTGCCTTAACTTGGTTAAGCCTTACCCAAACTTCCATATTAACCTTTTGCGGCAAAATTGCTTTTTATGTGCTTAGCGTGGCGGTAGTAGAAGGAATTTTGTTCTATAAGATGCGGGGCAACACCCAAAACTCTTTTCCGGCCTTTGCCGTGTTTAACTCATCCGCTTTAGGCCTTGCCGCAGTTATTTTAACCATTGTTTTTCGTTTTTGATAAACTAAAACCGCCGCGCTCTCTGGGTCAGATATCAATCCGTTAGGAAAGATGCCTACCCAAAGGCGCGGCGGATGTTGCTACTTGCCCTTCGTCGGATTTGGTGTCCGGAAAGGCACCTGTTCGTGCAGGAACAACGGAGGTCGTTCCTGTTGGTTGGTTTGTTCTTCGTTGCCTGTCTCAGGCTTTGAGACGGGCTGCCCTTCTTTATTTTCGCCACTCTCTTTTGGCATAGTGGCCATATAATATTCCTTAAACTGCTTGCTGTCAAGGAGTTTTTAACCGTGTTATAATTAAATAACCCTTAAACAAGGGATTTTTATGAAAAGTCATACTAAACAAACAATTAAAATCTTTTGGCAACACGCCTGGCGCTATAAGTGGCAAGTGGTGGTAATTATACTTGGCATTTTGCTGGTGGAGGGAATGCAGACTTATACGCCGCTGGTTTACCGTGAACTGTTTAACTTGCTTGCCGGACCAAAAACAGATTCCATTTACAGACAGGGTATAAGGCTAATTGTTATTATTTTGGTTTTAAATTTTGCCAGAATAATTTTGTGGCGCCTGCATAATTTTACCAACAATTTTTTCCAGCCCCGCGTAATGGCAGATTTAACAAACACCTGCTATAAATATTTGCAAAAACATTCATCCAGCTTTTTTAATAATAATTTTGTCGGCAGCCTGGTTACTAAAGTTAAGCGCTATGAAAGATCTTTTGAAATAATTTCCGACCAAATATATTACGATTTAGGTAGGTCTATTATAGACACGACTCTGGTAATTTCTGTTTTAATCTGGCAGTATCGGTTATTAGGCCTAACATCTGTTGGTTGGTGCATTGTGTTTTTGTTATTTTCATTTTTCTACTCCCGTTACAAATTGCCTTACGACATAAGGCGCGCTGCGGCCGACACTAAAACCACAGCCCAGCTGGCCGACAGCATGACTAACAACATAAATATAAAATTGTTCACCGGTTATGAGAGGGAAAATGAACGCTTTGCCAATGTGACCGAAGAACAGTTTGCTTTGCGTAAAAAAAGCTGGAATTTAGGCACCTGGGGCGATTTGTGGCAGAGCTTAATGATGATTCTCCTTGAATTCCTCGGAATGTACTGGGCCATTATTCAATGGATGCACGGCAACCTTTTGGTGGGCGACATTGTTTTAATTCAGGCCTACCTATTCCGAATTTTTGACAAGCTCTGGAACACTGGAAAAAATATGCGCTCCATTTATGAAGCGCTGGCCGATGCCAATGAAATGACGGAAATTCTAAATACTCCCCATGAAATAAAAGACCTAAACGGGGCGGGAGAGCTTAAAGTAAAAAAAGGACTAATTGAATTTAGCAATACCACTTTCCAATATAACAAAGGCGTTGAAGTCCTAACTAACTTTAATTTAACAATTGCCTCAAAAGAAAAAATTGCTCTTATTGGCCCATCCGGCGGGGGAAAATCTACCATTGTTAAATTACTCCTAAGATTTTTGGACATAAACTCCGGCAGCATTAAAATAGACGGGCAAGACATTTCCACCGTCACGCAGGACTCCTTAAGAGAGTCAATTGCCCTGGTACCGCAAGAACCAATTCTCTTTCACCGCAGCTTGGCGGAAAATATTCGCTATGCCAAACCTTTGGCCACCGATGCGGAAGTTATTAAAGCAGCGCGCCTTGCGCATGCCCACGAATTTATTGAAAGTTTTCCGGAAAAATACAACACCCTGGTCGGAGAGCGGGGGATTAAGCTTTCCGGCGGACAGCGCCAGCGCGTGGCCATTGCCAGGGCCATCCTAAAAAATGCGCCAATTTTGATTTTAGACGAAGCCACCTCTTCCTTAGACAGTGAAAGCGAAATGCTAATTAAAGACGCACTTAAAAATTTAATGAAAAATAAAACCGTAATTGTTATAGCGCACCGATTGTCGACCATTATGCAAATGGATAGGATTGTGGTTTTGGAAAACGGGCAAATTACCGAACAAGGCAAACACGAAGAACTTCTTAAAGCTAAGCAGGGAACGTATCAAAAACTCTGGGAAATTCAGGCGGGAGGCTTTAATTCCGGCAACGATAAGGCATAAAAAATAATTTTGTGCTATAATTAAAAAAATTATTATAATCAAAAATGAAACAAAAATTTAATCAATCCGGTTTTACTTTACTGGAACTTTTGGTGGTTATTGCCATTATTGGTTTATTGGCCAGCGTGGTTACTTTAGCTTTGCAATCGGCGCGCGCCAAAGCCCGCGACACAAAGAGAGCCGCTGACGTAAGGCAGCTGGTAACAAGCATGGAACAGTATCGCATTACCCACGGCCAATACCCAACAGGAACAGGCTCTATGGCGAGCGTGGGCAGCGGAGTTGCTTTAGATGACCCAACCGCAATGGACGGCGGACCCGAGCCTTTTGTGCCAAACTATATTCCGTTAATTCCAACCTCCCCAAAACCTGCTGACGGCGATTGCGGAGCAACTACCGGAATAGGCGGAAACGATTACTGGTATGAATCTTCGGACGACGGTACTGCCTATACCATTACTTACTGCATTGGCAAAGACGTCGGTTCGCTTGGACCCGGAGTACACAGCGCCACCCCGGGCGGCATACAATAGGCTGCTTTACAACGGCAAGAAAAAGAATATACTTAATATATGCAGATTATCAAATACAATATAATATTCTGGTGGACCGCCCAAAATCATCGGGTGGTTTAAACGCGTCTGCGCATTATTTATAAATTAAACCGTCCCGATGAATCGGGGCGGTTTTTTAATTAATTTATAAATTTATGCTTCATTACTATTTTAAAGATCATTGCACGGAAACTTGGCGTCTCTCTAAAGAAACCAGCAATATTAACTAATAATCAAATTATATGACAAACACTACTAAGCAACAGCCGGATTCGCGCGGCTATTTTGGCCAATATGGAGGAAGATATATTCCCAAAGAATTAGAGTCGGCGATATTCGAAGTTGAGGCCGCGTATAACAAATATAAAAATGATCCTGAATTTTTAACCGAGTATCAGGACCTGTTAAAAAACTATGTTGGGCGGCCAAGTCCATTGTACTTAGCAAAGAAACTTACCGCAAAACTAGGAGGCGCTAAAATCTATTTGAAAAGAGAAGATTTAAACCATACCGGGGCGCATAAAATCAACCACTGCATCGGCGAGGCTTTACTGGCAAAAAGAATGGGAAAGAAAAAATTGTTAGCGGAAACCGGAGCCGGACAGCACGGCGTCGCTCTGGCAACAGCCGCAGCCTTAATGGGATTGGAGTGCGAGATCCATATGGGCGCCATAGATATTGCCAAGCAACACGCAAACGTTATTAGAATGAAACTTTTGGGAGCAAAAGTTGTTGAGGTTATACAAGGAGGAAAAACATTAAAGGACGCGGTAGACAGCGCTTTTGGGTCTTTTATGCAAAACTATAACGACACTTTCTTTGCCATTGGTTCGGTTGTCGGGCCTCATCCATACCCGGCAATGGTAAAAGATTTTCAGTCAGTTGTTGGCCGCGAAGCCAAACAACAAATTCTGGAGCAAGAACGCCGGCTTCCAGATATGCTAATTGCCTGCGTAGGAGGAGGTTCAAATGCCATTGGATTATTCAATGAGTTTTTGGGCGATAAAACAAAAATTATTGGGGTAGAGCCTGCTGGCAAAAGCTTTAAGCCAGGCGAGCACGCGGCAACACTTACCTTGGGCAAGCCCGGAGTCTTGCACGGAATGATGACTTATTTACTGCAAGACGGCGAAGGCCAGCCGTTACCGGTTCATTCAATTGCTTCCGGCTTAGATTATCCCGGCGTTGGTCCGGAGCATTCATATTTAAAAGACGCCGGCAGGGTTGAATATGTCACCGCTAATGACCAAGAAGCGCTCAATGCTTTTTTGGAACTTTCCAGAACGGAAGGAATAATTCCAGCGCTGGAAAGCTCTCACGCAGTGGCTCATGCAATTAAAATAGCGGGAACCTTGCCTAAAGAAAATATAATTATTGTTAACCTCTCAGGCAGGGGAGACAAGGACGTGGACTTTGTGGCAGAAAAACTTAATATTTAACAATTAAATTAAAACAGCATAAATTACGCGGCCGCGTAATTTATGCTGTTTTAAAAATACAAAAATTTATTTTACCCTGGCTTTGTGGGTTTTACCCCAGGCGGACATAGACTTTAAAACCGGGCCTAATGTTTTACCATAAGAGGTAACTGTATATTCTACTTTTGGGGGAACTTGCGGGTATACTTTTCGCGATACCAGCCCGTCTTCCTCAAGCTCGCGCAGTTCTTGGGTGAGCATTTTTTGCGTAATTCCCGACACGCTGCGCTTTAACTGGCCGAAGCGCAAGGTTTGTTCGCACAGCAAAAATAAAATGGCAGGTTTCCATTTGCCTCCAAGAACTTTTAATGTTGTTTGCACCGAGTTGCAAGTTTTTGGTTCGTTAGTCATATTTAAGCCTTAGTATGTTTATTAATACTATATATCATTATAGTGCCTACTTGTCAAAATAGGGTATGGTATATATTATATACTTAGTATTATTAATATATCATAAAGCTTATGTTTAATCAAGTAGCAAGTAAAGAAATTGTCGCGGCAACCAAAGCCGCTTTAGAAAAAAATGGCTTTAAAGTTTTGCTCGCGGAAAACGGGGAAGAGGCTAAAAAAATGGCTCTGGAATTAATTCCTCAGCAAGCCGAAGCCTTAACTATGACCTCTATTACATTGGAAACCATTGGCTTGGCCAAAGAACTAAATGAATCCGGCAATTACAATTCCGCCCGCGCCAAGCTCAATGAAATGTCCGCTGACAAAACCAAAGCGCGCGAAATGAAACGCCTGGGAGCCGCTCCGGAATACGTTCTTGGCAGCGTCCACGCAATAACCGAGGACGGCAAATTAATTATTGCTTCCAATACCGGCAGCCAGCTGGGCGCTTACACTTACGGCGCGGACAAAGTAATTTTTGTAGCCGGAACGCAAAAAATTGTTAAAGATGAACAGACTGCACAGGACAGAATCCATGAATACATTTTCCCCCTGGAAAGCGTTAGGGTTCGCAAAGCCTACGGGCTGCCGAACACTTTTAACACTTACGACAGCAAGGTTTTAAAAATTCAAAGGGAAATTACCCCCGAAAGAATTACCGTAATTTTGGTAAACGAGGTTTTAGGCTTCTAACCCCTAAACCCGGCTCCGCCTTGGATTTATCCAAGGCGGAGCTTTTTTGTTATAATTAACTTATGAACAATCTTAATCTGCTAAGGGCAGAAATTAAAAAATTAGCCAGCCCTGCTAAGGCAAAAATCTTGCAGCGGTTTTTTAAAACCGCGCCCGGCCAATATGGGGCAGGGGATATTTTTTTAGGGCTTATGGTGCCCCAGCAGCGAGTGCTGGAAAATAAGTACTGGGACAAATTATCTTTGAGCGATTTAGATAAGTTAATTAAGTCAAAAATCCACGAGGAACGACTTATCGCCCTGCTTATCTTAGTGAAAAAATATTCTGAGGCACAAAGGCGTCATTCTGACCCCGATTCATTGGGAGAGGGATCTCATTTAAAAATTACACAAGAAGACATCTACAAATTTTACTTAGGGCACACTAAATACATTAACAACTGGGACTTGGTGGATTTATCCGCACCAAATATAGTTGGGCGCTTCCTACTGGATAAAGACCGTAAAATTCTATATCAACTTGCCAAATCTAAAAGCTTATGGGAACGGCGCGTTGCCATACTCGCGACTTTTGCCTTTTTAAAAAATGGGGAAACCAAAGACGCCGTTGCCATAGCAAAAAGTTTGTTAGCCGATAAACACGATCTCATACATAAAGCCACCGGCTGGATGCTGCGGGAAATGGGCAAGCGCTGCGGGGAAAAATATTTAACAGACTTTTTGGACGCAAACGTAAACAAAATGCCGCGCACCGCTCTAAGGTATAGCATTGAGCGTTTGCCCGAAAAAAAGAGAAAATATTATTTAGCAATATAACTTATGAATAATGGGGAAGGTTTTAACCGGGAAAATGGCAATGAATACAGTTTGCACATTGAACAAACAACCGAAGCCAGCGCTGGGGTGTTTGTAAAATTTCCTAAGGCCATTGAATTGGCGAAATTTTTAGCTGAAAATATTTCTACTTGGAAAAAATCCCAGGAAGAAAATACCTATGGGCACCGCGACAAGTTCCCAGTAAATGCCAGCCTGCCTGACGGGGAAAAAGTTAAATTATATTTTAAAGCGAAGTTCAATAAAACAAACAATGAACATACAATTTTTGGCGCCAAGGAACAAATGGCCGCGGCAAAATTTCAGATAGCGGAAGGCAATGCGGCCGAAGGGCACAAAGAAGTTCGCTGGTCTTCAGTTTTGCACGAATTAAAAATGAACAGCGAGGCCTCAAATCGCTACCTCCAGCGCTTTGGCGAAGAGCTGCCAATTGAAGAGCCAATTGGATTTGTGGTAGATAAACAGGGGAGAAAATGGAGCGTATTTAAATTCATTGAAAATATCATCGACCTAAAAAACTTGCCTGAAAATTTGCAGGCCACTTACAACAAAATGGCTAAGGACTTCGCAATAAATCTTTCCGGCCGGTTAACAGAAATCGGCATTAACCCCCAAGAAATAGATAAAACAAACTCCCTAAGCCCGATTATGGAAAATGTCGTTTTTGTCGGAGATGCCCAATTTCCCGACCAGGCCAAGCCGCTGATTATTGATACTGAGGAATGGAATTTTAATCATTGAGAATAAAGCTAAACGCACAACCAGCCCGAGGCGAAGGCTAGATTTTTTGGCCAGATATTATAAGTTTGCAAAAATAAACACAAGGGGTTATTATAATAGTGAACATTCGTATACCATAATTTTATGGAACCACTGGCAAATAAAATTCGGCCCCGGAATCTAGATGAATATGTTGGACAGGCGCATTTAGTCGGGCCAAACAAACCCTTAAGACAGGCAATCGAAAATCGCCATCTTTTTAGTTTTGTCTTATGGGGCCCGCCCGGAGTAGGGAAGACTACATTAGCGAGAATTTATGCAAAAGCGGTTAACGCAGAATATCATGAGCTTTCGGCGGTTTCAGCAGGCAAAGACGACATTCGGCAAATTGTTGAAAAACCAACTATGCTGGGCCAGCCGAAAATTTTATTTTTAGACGAGATTCACCGCTTTAACAAAGCCCAGCAGGATTTTTTATTGCCTTACGTTGAATCGGGGAAACTAACCCTAATTGGCGCGACCACGGAAAATCCATCTTTTGAAATTATCCCGGCCCTGCTTTCCCGCTGTCGAGTATTTGTGTTAAACGAACTTAAGGAAGAAGAAATAGATAAAATTATTTCCCAATCAAAAGTAAAAATTAGCAAAGAAGCAAAAACATGGCTAATTTCCGTTGCCAATGGCGATGCGAGGCAGGCTCTGACTATAATTGATAATTGTTTGAGCCTGTATGACAAACTAACCGTTGAGAACTTAAAAAATACTCTCCAGTCAAAATTCCTGCGCTACGACAAAAAAGGCGAGGAGCACTATAATATAATTTCCGCGTTTATAAAATCTATGCGCGCCGGACAGGCAAACGCCGCCATTTATTATTTGGCGCGGATGGTTGAGGCAGGGGAGGACGCAAAATTTATTGCCAGAAGGATGGTAGTATTTGCCAGCGAAGACATTGGCTTAGCCCAGCCTACCGCTCTAGTCGTGGCGAACGAAGTTTTTCACGCCTGCGAAACTATTGGTTATCCTGAATGCGCCATAAATTTGGCGCACGGCGTCGCATACTTAGCCAACTGCAAAAAAGACCGCAGCGCCTACAATGCCTTGCGCGCCGCGCAGGAAGATGTTAGAGCTACGGGCAACCTGCCCGTGCCCTTGAAAATTCGCAATGCATCTACTAAACTAATGAAAGACTTAGGCTATGGCGAGAATTACGAAAAGTACGATACTGATGATTATTTGCCAGGAGAATTAAAAGGTAAAAAATATTTCTAAGTATGACACCGGAAAGACAGGGGTATAATCCGGCAGAAGCGCAGGAGACCCAGCTTAAAAAAATAAAAACTATGCACCTGTTGGTTCATCCGGGCTACAACCTGGATAAAGATTCACAGGCAAAAATGGCTCCGGAACAGCGGGAGTATTTTCTTGGTTTGCTTGAGACATTTGAAGAAATGGCTGCCCATGTTAAGGCTCAGGGTGAATTTATGTTGATTGCGTGCCATAAAAACAAGGCGGAATTTAATGAAGACCAAAAACTGCACAAACCTTATGCCAAATTTCTAGGAAAGATTGAAAAACAATTAGAAAAACAGGGGTTAATATTTTTTAATAATGACAAGGATTTAGATTTTACTCACGTAAAAACTGACACTGAGGAAGGGCGGGAGGCGCTGCAGGAAATACAAGATTCTTATGCCAGGCTAGTGAAGCTTATAAATAAGCAGGGCTACGAGCTTGATTCAAACAGCACCGATGTCTTAATATATGGAGAAGATTTAGCCTCTTGCATCCACGAAGTTGGCGCCGGACTCCACCAAGCAGGCAATTTTAAAAAAAAGTTTACTGTTTTAACAGGTTATACGGATGCTCTGGAAAGAGCTGATGATTTAAAAAAAGAACCTTATCCGGAATTCCAATACCAAGACAGTTTATAAAAATATTTTCAATCTTTTAATTATTCAATCATTAAATCTTTTAATTAATCCATGGACTTTTTTTCACTTATCTTAATTGTTCTTGGGCTTTGTTTATTTGAAACCATCTCTTCCATAGACAACGCCATTATTAATGCCGAAGTGCTTTCCACCATGGGCCAAAAAGCCAGAAAATGGTTTTTGGTTTGGGGAATGCTGTTTGCCGTGTTTGTTGTTAGGGGTTTGCTTCCCTGGCTTATAGTCTGGCTGGCAACTCCGGGACTAGGTCCCTGGCAGGCGGTTACCGCGGCTTTTTCTTCCGATCCGCGGGTTATGGCTGCTGTTGAACAATCTTCGCCTTTGCTTCTTATGGCCGGCGGCGTATTTTTAGTCTTCCTATTTTTCCACTGGCTATTTTTGGAACCAAAAAATTATGGGCTGATTGGTGAAAAATTCTTCCACGCCCAGGGAGTTTGGTTTTATGCTGTGGTTTCGGTACTGCTTTCTGTAATTGTCTGGCAGGCTTTAAAAATAAATCCCTTTTTGGGTTTTGCCGCAGTAGTGGGCTCAACCGCTTTCTTTATTACCCACGGGTTTAAAGAAAACGCGGCCAAAAAAGAAACAGAACTGCTTTCCGGCAGCGGCCTTTCCGATATTAGCAAAATTTTATATTTGGAAGTTATTGATACCACATTTAGCATAGACGGGGTGCTGGGAGCTTTTGCCTTTACCCTGTCGGTACCGCTAATTTTGCTCGGCAATTCACTAGGCGCTTTTGTGGTTAGAGAATTTACTGTCCGTAATATTGATCGCATAAAAAAATATGTGTTTGTAAAAAACGGCGCCATGTATTCGATTCTGTTTTTGGGAGGCATTATGCTGGCCGATGCTTTTGGCATCCACATTCCTACTTATGTTTCGCCGCTCACTACTTTTGCGGTTGTTGGCTTCTTTTTTTGGAAATCTTTAAGACATAACAAGTTAATAAGTAATTAAAATAATATGAGTGGTTTTGGCGAAAAAATAAGAGGCTTAGTGCCTGACAAATTTTTAAAGAGGGGTGAATTAGAACCTGAAAAAAAGGAAACACTGACATCAGAACTTGAAAGCCTAATTAAAACCCTTGAAAACGCAACAACGTATCTTCCAGATAGCTACAAAGATATGGCATGGGCAGCCATAAAACAGTATACGGCTGAGGAAATTGAAAAAATGAAGCAGCCTTACGCTGAAGCAGATTTGGGCCTGCCTAATTCTGAAAAAAGAATAAACGCCATACCCAACTTTTTGTCGGCTCTGTCCAAAATTGATTTCGCAATAACCAGTCGGGCAGACTCAGATCCGCGATATATTTTAATGGCCGACGCTCTGGAATCATTAAAAATAGACCACGCTTTTGCTCCTGCTGCGCAAATACCGTCAATATTAAAAAAACTTTTAACTAGCACCAGGACTTTAGAAATCTAATATAGATATCTTGAAAATTAATTTACATTCAATTTTAAAAGCTTACGATTACCGCCTGCCGGAAGAATTAATCGCCCAAAAACCCGCCCGCCCGAGAGATTCGGCGCGGCTTTTGGTATATAACAAAAAGCTAAAAACTGCAAAGTTTGATACATTCAAACATTTGGGCAAGTACTTGCCCAAAAACGCCGTGCTGGTTTTTAACCAAACCAAAGTTGTCCCGGCCAGGCTTAAGTTAAAAAAAGAAACCGGCGGTGTTGTGGAAATCCTATATATTAAAAATGACAATGGAATTATTCACGCCTTGTGCAATAAACATTTAGCGCCAGACTCCAAGCTGCAAGTAGCAGGGGCTAAGCAGCTGCATTTTACGGTTTTAAAAAAGGTAAACCAATTTTATTATTTAAAACCAAGCTTTCCGTCTGCTCAAATAAAATCTATTTTGGAAAAATACGGGCAAACTCCGCTGCCGCCATATATAAAACACTCTCCTTTGTCGGAAAAACAAAAACGGGAACAGTATCAAACCGTTTTTGCTAAAAACGGCCTGTCTGTTGCCGCTCCGACCGCTTCATTACATTTTAGCAAGAGCCTGATTGCCAGCTTAAAGAAACAGGGGATAGAGGTGGAATATTTAACTTTAAATGTAAACCTTGGGACTTTTGCGCCTTTGCGCGAAGAAAACCTAAAGACCGGCAAGCTTCACAGCGAAACTTTTGAGATTGAAAAACCAACAGCCGACAGGCTTAACCTGGCTAAAAAACAAGGGAGGCCAATTATTGCCGTTGGCACAACTGTTATCCGCACTTTAGAATCGGCGGCCCACAATAACAAGCTCACAAAACTATCCGGCGACACCAGATTATTTATCCAACCCGGTTATAAATTTAAATTTATTTCCGGAACCGTTACAAATTTTCATGTTCCCAAATCTAGTTTGCTTATGCTTATTTCCGCTCTTGTTGGCAAAAGTGTATTGTTAAATTTATACAAAAAAGCTATTTCAAAAAAATTCCGTTTCTTTTCCTTTGGCGATGGAATGATAATTTTACCTTAAACAAGCCTGTGGATATTTACCAACCAGCAATAATCAAGATTTGTTAAGGATTTTCCTTGATAACATAAATTTCGCATAAACAAGGGAGAAAAACATATTTAAAAATTAAAATTAGCTAAATTGCCTTTAATTCTCTTGACATTCAAGAAAAAACCTTGATTTTATTGGGTTTTTTAGTTAAAATTTAAACGTCTACACAATTATTAAAATGGAGACAAAAAAATATGACAAAGTCAGAAATTTTGCAGGCCTTAGCTGACAAGCTCGGCAAAACCCGCAAAGAAGTTAGCGAATTCATGGACGCCATGGTACAAATGGCTTACACCGTGACCAAAAAAGAAGGCGAATTTGTAATTCCTGGCATGGGCAAACTTCAAAAGAAGCACCGCGACGCCAGAATGGGCCGCAACCCAGCAACCGGAGAATCCATACAGATTCCGGCCAAAACCGTATTAAAGTTCCGCGTAGCCAAACAGGCCAAAGACGCTATCTTGTAATTTTCAAGCATAATAACCGCCCCGCCCTTTTGGGTTGATTAATCATCAATTTAAAAGAGCGGGGCGGTTTTTGTTTTTGGCGCTTTTATGATATAATTAATATATTCTAAAAGAACAAAAATGTTTTCAAAAAAAATCTTAATAGAAACGAAAAAACAATTTGAGATAGTGGATATTACCACTCATATTAAAACAGCCTTGCTGGAATCTAAAATTAAAGACGGCATGGTTTTAGTTTATTGTCCGCACACAACCGCCAGCGTCCGCTTAAATCATAACGAGCCTTTGTTAATTCAGGACATTATGAAAATGCTATACCGCTTGGTTCCGGTAGACACCAGCTATGGCCACGATTTATTTGAAGTCCGCCAAAGCGTGGCGCCTAATGAACGCAGCAATGGGCACGCTCATGTTAAAGCTTTTTTGCTTGGCTCGTCGGAGACCTTGCCGGTAAGCAAAAGCGAATTGGCCATCGGCCAAAAACAGAGCGTATTTTTTGTGGAAATGGACGGAGGCCGGAGCAGGGAAGTACATTTAAAAATTTGGGGTGAGTAATTTTAAATTTTGCCTTAAGCGCTTAAAAATTTAACAAAATTTGGTCGATCTTAAGGCCCTACGCAAAAAAATACAAATAACCCGGCATTTTGTTTTAAACAAATTTGCCGGTAAAATCAAAATTGAAAGGAAATAAAAAATGGACTATCCAACATATCAGGCCGTGGTAGTTAATGCTCTTTCGGATTTATACTCTAAGACTTTAACCTATCTGCCTAATCTTGTTGCCGCGATTATTGTTTTAATTATTGGCTGGCTCCTGGCCATATTCTTGAGCAAGCTAATAATTAAAGTTCTAGAAACAATCAAAATTGACCAACTGGCCAATCAACTCGGTTTGCAAAATCTTGGCCAAAAAATGGAAAAAAAACTTAGCCTGGCTGCTTTTGGCGGCTGGCTAGTAAAATGGTTTTTCTTTTTGGGCAGCTTTATTGCGGCCGCAGATATTTTAGGGCTTAATGAGGTATCAACTTTCCTGTACCAAGGCGTATTAAGCTATGCCGGGCAGGTAATTGTGGCTATGGTTATACTGCTTTTGGGAATTTTAGCGGCAAACTTTTTTGCCGGTATTGTTTCCAGCGCAGTTAAAGCCAGCGGCCTGCACAAAGGGGACACCCTGGGGACGCTAACCAAGTGGATAATAGTGGTTTTTAGCGTAATAACGGCCCTTTCCCAGCTGCAAATTGCCACTGCCTTCCTGCAAGACCTGTTTAGGGCTGTTGTAGCCATGCTGGCCATTGCCGGAGGCTTAGCCTTTGGGCTTGGCGGCAAAGACCATGCCAAAAAAGTTTTAGACGGCATTGAGAACGGCTTAAAGTCATAAACAATTAGTGCTAGATAAAAAACCTAAAATAATTTATACTGAATACAACGCTAAAGTTTTAGCGGAGTAAATTAAATTCAAACCATCCAGCCCTTTCTGGCTGATCTCTGTAATTGGTTGCGGCAATACAAAGGAATATTGCCAATCAACAAAACTCAGATCAAAATGAAAGGCTGGGTGGTTTTCCTCTGATAATGGCCAAGAAAAGCTTAATAATTTTTATAATTTTGCTTTGCGCGCTGGGCGCCGCTGGTTTGTATTATCCGGCAAAAAAATATTTTAGGCCGGCGCGCCAGGCAAAGCCAATACCCAAGCCCGAAGAGGTTACTTTGCGCTTTGTTGAAGGATGGACTATTCAAGACATTGGCGAATATTTGAGCAATGACCAAAAGCGGGAAAGCTTGCCGCATATTATTACGGTAAGCGAATTTTTGGCCGCGCAAAAAAAATACCCGCTCACCAATTATCCTATTTTAGCTTCAAAACCCGCGGGCGCGAGCCTGGAAGGATTTTTATTCCCCGACAGCTATCGTTTTTTTGTTAGCAGCTTAAGCACCGCTTCCGGCACTCCCGAAGAAATTGCCAACGCAATCATTAAAAAAATGTTGGACAACTTTAATCTTAAGTTTACCTCGGAAATGCAGGCGCAGGCGGTTAAACAAAACCTTTCCGTTTATAAAATAATCACCCTGGCTTCAATTATTGAAAAAGAAACCGGGGCTTCGGAAACAGAGAAAAAAACCGTTGCCAGCATTTTTTACAATCGCTTAAAGGCGGGCATGCCGCTGCAAAGCGATGCCACAGTCAACTATGTTACCAAAAAAAATGTGGCCGCCCCTTCTGAAGCGGACACAAAAGTTGATTCACTTTATAACACCTACCAGCACCAAGGGCTTCCTCCGGGCCCAATTTGCAATCCTTCCCTGGCCTCAATAATGGCCGCGCTTTACCCGGGCGATAATGACTATATGTACTTCCTGCATGACCAAAAAACCGGTCAGGCATTTTATGCCAAAACTTACGACGAACATTTGGCTAATAAGCAAAAATATTTAAAATAACCCTGGAGAAACTAGGAAACTTAAAATAGAAATTAAGAAATTTGATTTTAATCCAAAACGCTGCCAACAAAGTCTTTATATCCATTAAGGAAGTCGGAAATGGCAGTCTCATTCTTGCCTGCAAGCTGCAGGCTTTTTATTTGGAGAATAGTATTCTCCCCGCAAACTACCGCGCCGCCTTCTAATATGGTTCCTGGAGCAGACGAGCCGGTTTCCTGTTCCTTTGGCACGCAGGAGGTAATTTTTAAGTTCTGGCCTTTATAAACACACCAGATCCCGGGCCAAATATAAAAAGCTCTGTATTGATTATAAATATCCCAGGCATTTTTTTGCCAATTAATTTTGCCGTCGGCCTTGGAAATTATTTTTGTCAGGCTTACTCCGCTTTCGTCCTGGGGCAGGGGAGTTGTTTTGCCCGAAGCGTAATCCGCCAAAGTTTGGTTAATAATTCCAGCCGACATTCTTGCCAAACTGTCTGAGAGGGTAAAATAGTTATCGCTAATACCTACAACAGCGGTTTTTTGCGCAATTATCGGGCCGTGGTCAACCAACTCATCAAGGACAAAAATTGTAGTTCCTGTTTCCGTATCACCATTTAACAAAGCAGCCTGAATCGGGGAGGAGCCGCGGTATTTTGGCAGCAGCGAAAAATGTACGTTTACGGTTTTAAGTTGCGGCAAATTAATTAATTCCAAGGGCAAAATTTTCCCATAAGCGACAACTACAAAAATATCCGCGCCCAAAGATTTTAAGGTTTCCAAGAATTCGGAATTATTTTTTACTTTCTCCGGCTTATGCAAAGGGAGATTTAAGTCTTTTGCCAAAGCCGAAACCGGACTTTCCTGTAAAATTTGTTTTCTGCCAACCCGAACGTCCGGAGTCGTAACTACGGCTAAAATTTCGTGCTGGGCTTTTAAGGCCTCCAAAACAGGCAAGGCTACATTTGCAGTTCCAAAAAAAACTATCTTCATATCGCGATCCTAATCTCCGAATTCATCCGAATAATCCGAATGGGTCCAACCTGCCTACCAACAGGTAGGTTCGGGGCATTCGGATTTAATTCGTTGCATTCGAATCGGTTATTATATTTCTTTTATTACCTTTCTTAAAATATCCGCTTCAACGCGGCAGTCTACCAAGGCGTCGTGCAATGCGGTGGGCTGTTCTATTTTAAACATTTTCAACATTGATTCAATGCCAAAACCGGCAAAATCTTTTACTGAACCGAGTTTATTTTTAACAGCCAAAAACGGGTAGAACAAGCCCCATAGCTCAAAATAGTGATAATCAAAATTCCACTTCACCCCGGCGCGGCGATAACTCTCCATTAAAAACCGTTTGTCATTGTAGCCAACATAAAAAGCCTGAATAACATTGTGGCCAAAAGTTTTGTCGAACTTCTTAATAACCGTTTTCAAAGATGGGGCATTTTTTAACTGCTCCATAGTAATGCGGTTAACCGCCATTGCGGCGGGTTCGCGCTGCTTCCATCTTTTTGGGTCCGGCTTAATAAAACTGTTAAAATGTTTTTTCTCTTTTAAAGTTTTCTTGTCGAGCAGCACGGCGGCAATTTGCAAAATTTCGTGTTTGCCTATATCAAACCCGGTAAATTCAGTGTCGATTAATAAAATGTCTTTGTTAAAATTCATATCGCTGATACGCAGATTTCTGCAAATTGCGCAGATGTCTAATTAATTAATTTTTCCAATTTTGCAAAATAAATAATATAAAAAGCGCTGTTTTAAAGATTATAAACTATCAGTGTTATCTGTCCCTATCCGCGTATCCGCGAATTAAACTTCTTTAATTATCTTTCTGAATATCTCCGCCTCCAGGCGAACTGTCTCCATAGCGTCAAAGGGGTGCTTTTGTTTTAACTTAAAATAGTCTATTAAGGTATTTAGGGTTGGCATTTTCTTCAGTCCGTAGTTTAGGGTGTAAATATATCCAAGCGTCCACAACTGAACAATATGCTGATCGTAATTAAAATTTAGCGCCGCTTTTTTAAAAGCATTTTTCAAAAACAAAAGATTGTTGAAGCTGTAAGTAGTCAAAAGCAAGTCCGCGCCAAACTTGGCATGCATTTTTTTAACCGCATCATAAAGCTTGGGACTCTTGCGCAAAATTTCAAAATCCGTGTTGAGCATTTTAGCATGCTCGGCCAACACGCTGTCTAAGTAGCTAACTTTAATGTAAGTATTGAAATTATTTTTTTCCAGGAGATTGTCTTTGTCTAGCAGCACGGCTGAAAGCTGCAAAATACTGTGTTTGTCCGGATCCTGCCCGGTAGTTTGTATTTCAAATAGCAATAAATCTTTAATAAACTTCATACTGTCCACAAATTCGCTAATATTCACGAATTACACTAAATCCGGATTGGCAAGATTAGTGTTGATTCGTGAATTAGTGAATAATTAAATTTTATGTTTTTTCCACTCGCTTACTATTTCTTCGCCCTGAGTATATTTTTTTATCAGGTCAATAATCAGAATACCATCAATATGATCTATTTCATGCTGGGCCACGCGGGCAATCCAGCCGTCGTCCGAAAAGCGCACCTTTTCCCCCTCGGCATTTTGAGCTTCTATTACAACTTTTTTCGGGCGCTTAACCAAACCAAAAACTTTAGGGATAGACAAGCAGCCTTCCTCAATATCAACTTTTTTAAAGCCGCGGCTTACAACTTTAGGGTTATACAATGCCATTAACGGAACGCCGTTTTTTTCTAAATTAATAACAATCACCTTTACAGATTTTCCAACCTGTGGCGCAGCCAAACCAATCCCGTCGGCATTGCGCACGGTATCTATCATATCTTTGGAGAGCTTCTGTATTTCTTTAGATAACGGAAAAGTTACCGGCTTAGTCGGCTTTCTTAAAATTTCGTTGGGGTATGTAAGAATTGGGAGAACCATAGTGGAATTTTAAATGCAAAGCAATTATATATTTAAACAGGGGCTCCGCCTGAGGCTGGTGGAAGAGATTTTTTTTCTAAATTATTCTTTTTAATTAAATAAGCAAATAAACGTCCCGGGGTTTTGGCGTTTTTATTTTCCAAAATCTGTCCGGCCAAAAATCTTAAATATTCATGGTCGTAAAGCACGGCCATTTTTAAATAAAAAGCAAAGTGCTTTCTGTCGTTTAATTTTACAGAAAGTTCGTCAGCCAAAAGGTGGGCAGGGGAGTGCAAGTGCACATTTTTCTTCGGCCTGGTTCCTTTTATGGCTTTAAATTTGGCAATATTTCCTAAACTTTCCATATCAATAATTATAGCGTATTTTACAGGATTTTGGAAAATTAATTGAAATCAGCGGCGGACACAGGGTGCCCGCCGCCGATAGATGGGAAAGCCCATGCTAATCCGATTCAAACTTGTTGTCTGTCAACTCGGCAGCTCCAGGCTCAAGTTTGCACGTGAAGACCCATCGGCTTGTCTTGCCGACAGCAGGCCGGTATTCAACCCAACCGGTGCATATGATCTGCACGCCGGTGATTTCAGTCTCGTTTCTGAAGGTGTCCATTTCCATACGGATCGCCGCCGTTTGAGGAACAGACGCCGAAGGGTTGTCCAGCCGGAGAACCGTGTCAAAGAAGAGCATCCGGTGATTTTCTTCCCTTCGGTTTTCCGGCAACGTGCCGCTGGCGGCATATTCGTCAAAATCGACTAATGTCCCAGCGGGCAAAACTTGTTCCAAAGCTGCATCCAAGCACCAGGCGACTGTCAGCTTGAATGCCTTAATACGAGGCTTAAATTGCCAAGTTTCGTTCATTATTCACTCCTTCTTGTTTTCTCACGAACCACTAATTATACCCTAAAAAACATTGATTTGTCAATGAAAATAGGGTATAATAAATAATATTTATGCCTAAAGTAAGTGTTGCCGGATTAAATATAGATTCAATCACTAAAGCTGATTTTTTACATCAGCTGCTTTTGCGTATTAAGCAAAACCAAAAAACTTTTGTTATTACCCCTTATTCGGAATTTTTATTTCACGCTTTAAAAAATCCGGGGCTAATGCAAGTTTATAACCGGGCGGATTTTTCCCTGGCTGACGGAATTGGAATTTTTTGGGCAAAAAAATATTTAGAGCTCCCGCTCACCGCCAAAACTTATGTCGGAAAAATCTTGCAAAGCTGGTGGCAATTAAAATATTCTTTGGCTGCCATTATTTTTTACCCCCGCTGGATAAAGTCGGCGCTTCCGGAAAAAATTGTCGGCGCGGATTTGGTTTGGAACTTGGCTAAAATGGCGGCAGAAAATAATCTGTCGATATTTATTTTTGGCGGCGAAGGAGATGTTCCGGAACTTGCCGCAAAAAAACTTTTAGCCAAATATTCGAATTTAAAAATTGCCGGCACCAGCAATAAATTGCTTAACGACCCCGGCTTAGACGAGGAAATTATAAAAGCCTCGCCGGACTTGCTTTTGGCGGGATTAAAGGCCGTAGACCAGGAACTTTGGCTTGCCTCTAAAATAGAAAAGCTGCCCGCCAAGGTCTTTATTGGCTTAGGCGGTACTTTTGATTATTTGGCTGGAAAAAGGGCAAATCCGCCCAAATTTATGCGTTATGCGGGACTAGAATGGCTCTATCGCCTTATTACCCAACCCTTCCGCTACAAAAGAATTATAAATGCGACTTGGGGTTTAGGCATCGGACTTTTAAGATATAAAGTTTTTAATTCATACCCATTGCGTCCCAACGCGGCCGTTGTTTTATTAAATTCTGAAAACCAAGTTATGATTTGCAGGCGCAACCCGGCGGATTTTAGAGTTGATATGACCGGCGAAGCAACTCAAGGCGAAAGAGAAAACTATTGGCAGTTTCCGCAAGGCGGCATAGACAGAAACGAAGATATTGTCCAGGCGGCGGCGCGGGAACTTATGGAAGAAACTAACATTACTCAGGTAAAACATTTATATACATCGGCCAGAAAAAATATTTACTATTGGAGCAACGCGGGCAGGCACTTATGGATAAATCGTAATTTCTTATTTAAAGGCCAGGAACAATCTATAGTCTATTTTAGATTTATCGGTAAAGATGAGGAAATAAAATTTCCGGAAGATGATGAACTAATGGAACACCGCTGGGTGGAAGCTTCCGATTTAGACAAAGTCGCGGCAAAGGAAAGATTTAACTTAGTAAGGCTAGCTCAGGAAGATTTGAAAGAAATGCAGGAAAAAGGTATAATAAACATTGAAAAGATTGACCAAAAATGATCAAGATTGACCAAAATTTTAACACATGAACACTATCAGAACCAGATTCGCACCATCGCCAACAGGTTTTGTGCATATAGGCAGCTTACGTACCGCGCTGTTTGCTTTTTTATTTGCCAGAAAAAACCAGGGACATATTATCCTGCGCGTAGAAGATACGGACCAAAACCGCAAAGTTGAAGGCGCTGTAGAAAATTTGCTCAAGGTTATGAAAACCGTTGGCGTGGAATTTGATGAGGGCTTCTTTTTAAACGACGCTGGCCTAGCGGAACAAAAAGGGGAGTTCGGCCCATATCTGCAATCACAGCGGCTAGATTTATATCATGAACACATCGCTAAGCTTGTTGAAGAAAAAAAAGCTTACTACTGTTTTTGTTCCGAACAGCGTTTGGAAGATTTACGCAAAGAACAGACAGCTTTAAAAAAACCGCCGATGTACGACGGACATTGCCGGCGCTTAAGCCAAGACGAAATAGATAAGCAGATGGCTGAATTTAAAGCTGCCGGTAAAAACCCTGTAGTCCGTTTTGCCATACCAACTTCAGGACAAACAATAATTGAAGATTTAATTTACGGAAAAATTGTTTATGAAAATCAATTATTAGACGACCAGGTATTGCTTAAGTCAGACGGCTTTCCAACCTATCATCTTGCTGTAGTTATTGATGACCACTTTATGCAAATCTCCCATGTAATCCGTGGCGAAGAATGGATACCTTCCACCCCAAAACACATTTTGCTCTACCAAGCTTTTGGCTGGGAGGCTCCAAAATTTGCGCACTTACCGCTTACTTTAAATCCCGACAAGTCCAAACTTAGCAAACGCCAAGGCGATGTTGCTGTTGAAGACTTTTTAGCTAAGGGCTATTTACCCGAGGCTTTAATAAACTTTGTGGCATTTTTAGGCTGGAACCCAAAAACCGAACAAGAAATTTTTTCTTTAGAAGAACTTATAAACCAATTTGATCTAAATAAAATTAATAAGTCGGCTCCTATTTTTGATGTGGGCAAATTAGACTGGATGAATAGCGTCTATATTAAAACCAAGAGCGATGTCGAGCTGGTTGAATTGCTCAAACCTTACTGGGAAAAAGCCGGGGTTGAAATAAATAAATTTTCCAACGAATTTTTGCAGGCAGTTACCGCCTTAGAAAAAGAACGGTTAAAAAAACTTTCCGAGATAGGGGAGAGGACCGGTTATTATTTTGCCGCCCCTGCGGTGGACCCAAAGCTCTTAGTTTGGAAAAAAAGCACAAGCGAAGACGCCAAGTCCAAACTCAATGAGCTGGCGGAATTTTTTGAGAATCTACCGGAAGAAAAATTTTCCCGCGAAAATTTGGAAACTGAAGTTAAAAACTTTATTGCCGCTAAAAACTACGACAACGGTTCAACTCTCTGGCCAATGCGCGTTGCGCTCACCGGCCTGGAAAAAAGCCCCGGGCCATTCGATGCCGCCGCGGTTTTGTTCATCGGTTACGGCAAACAAGAAATTGTAAAGCGCCTTAAAAGCGCAGCTGCTAGCATAATCTAACACCACCGGCGGAGGCCTGATAAATCAGGCAACTACAAACCAAGTTGCTCGATTTATCGAGCCAGCGTAAGACTGATAAATCAAACAATTAGAACCCAAGGGACGCAAACTATTACCTTCAAAAAATTTGGCCAAAAGGCCAAATTTTTGGTATAATGCAGTTAATGAATCTGCATTTTGATACCAAAATAAAAAGAAAATTTAGCATAGGGCTTATTGTTGCCCTTATTTTAAGCGCGAACTTTTATTTTAGCATTGCTGCCGACCAAAATGTGGATGATTTAACCACAGCCAAGACTGAAAACCAAAAAAAACTGGATCAAATTAACGCACAAATTAAAAGCTATCAGCAGCAAATTGCCACCACTCAGGCAAAATCCAGCAGCTTAAAAAACGAGATATTCATTTACGACAAGCAAATTGCCTCAAACGAGCTGCAAATTCAGGCCAAGGAAACACAAATTGAAGATGCTAATTTGCAGATTGATCAATTAAAAAAATTAATCGATCAAAAAACCAACGAAATTGAAGACAATAAACAAATTTTAAGCAAACTTATTGTTGAGCTTAATGAATTTGACGACCAATACGCGTTAAAAACCAGCATTGGCAGCAGCAATTTGTCCGACTTTTTAGACCAGGTTCAGTATACGCAAAATTTGCAAAATAAAATTTATCAGTTAGTGCAAAAAATTAAGGAATTAAAGGCCAAGCTAGAATCCCAAAAACAAGATTTGGAAATTAAAGTTAAACAGCTTCAGGAACTTAAAGACCAGCTGGAAATTACTCAAAGTTCACTAACCGCAATCAGGTCGCAAAAACAGGCTTTGCTTAATCAGACCCGCGGCCTTGAGTCTAACTTCCAAAAACTCTTAGCCAGCAGCAAAAAAGACGAAGAAAATTTGCAAAAAGAAATTGAAGATTTAGACGCCAAAATCCGCGCCCGCTTAGGCAACAAATCCGTACCCGCAGCTAAAGGCGTTTTAGCCTGGCCAATGGATGGCATTATGACGCAAAAATATGGCAACACCGGCTTTACTGCTTTGGGTTACAACTTCCATAATGGCATAGACGTTGCCGGCCCGGCCGGACAGCCAATTTATGCTGCGGCAGACGGCGAAGTTATTAATACCGACCACAGCGACGCTTCTTATGGCAACTGGGTTGCTATAAAGCACAACATTAGCGGAAAAAACGGCAGCAGCCAAATTATAACCCTATACGGACATATGCGCAGCTTTAAAGTGTCCGCCGGACAGCAAGTTAAGCAAGGAGATTTAATCGGTTACGAAGGCAATACCGGCAATACAACCAAAAAATTATACGGCCCGGAGCGGGGATACCATATTCATTTTGGAGTTTATGATGCAGAAGGGTTTGGCGTGAGCAATGGTGCATACACTAAAACATACGGCCCGTATAAAGTTCCTTACGGTTATACTTATAATCCGCTGGACTTTTTAGGCGATAATTAATTTAAATTTAAAAATTTATAAACCAACAAAAAAATATGGCAAAAAAATATAAAAAATATTTGTTTATCTTAATGCTGGTGCAAATATTTTTTAGCTACGCTCCGGCTTATGCCGCCGATACAACCGGCTATGATTACAGTCAGGGCGGCAAAAATCCAATCTCTTCCCAAATTAAAGAATATCTCTGCGCGCCCAGTGAGGTTAATAAATCCAGTACAGATATTGCCAAGCTCGGCGTAGACCAGCAGCAGGCTGCTTTTAATAACAACAACAGCGGAGATCTGTATAAATGTATTAACCAGCTATACAAATTTGCCATAATTCTTGCCGCTGTAATTAGCATATTTTTTGTGGTTATTGCCGGTTATATTTATATGTCAGCCGAAGGAAACCAGGAATCGGTGGACAAAGCAAAAAATATTCTCACCACCAGCATTGTAAGCTTAGTAATTTTATTTGCCGGCTTTCTATTGCTTAAAGCCATTAACCCCGACCTGATTCAATTTAAATCCATTCAACCGCCCAGCGTTAAAACATCTGAACTAACTGGCAATAATGATGTTCAAGTGAGCCTGGATAGTTCTGGCAACCCCACAAAAATTAGTGGTGGAGTTGGAAATAATGCGGCTGCAGAGCTAATTAATAATGGTTGTGTATTTCAAACCTCCAAACAGCAAGATGAAGCACAATACATGACCCAAGCGCTTTTCGATAAAGTCAAAACACTTTGTTACAATGTTTCTAAAAAAGACGGTAAAGGAAGCCCGGCTATCTCATCCGTAATTGGACAGGGACAACATTCTGCCAACTCTTATCATTATAAAGGATGTGCAGTCGATTTTGCTGATGGTGCAGGAGTAGGATTTTTCAATGTCGTAACAAAAACTGGTCGGGCTGTTGGAGTTGCAATTTATAATGAAGCAATTGCCAGCGGTTTCAGCGCTGATAGAATAAACCCCGGCACAGACAGAGACCAGACATATCACATGCACTTAGATTTAGGCACATCATGCCCTTCTAAATAAATTTAATACTTAAAAAATACCAGACCAATTCAATAGTTGGTCTGGTATTTTTTATTACTCCTCCATTGATTTTTACAGAAGGGGAGACGTGCCACCTAAAATGAACTTAAACATTCTTATATACTTTTTATACTAGTTGAAAATATTTTATTAAAATTAAATTAGAATTTAATATAAATAAAAAGTAGAGAATATGTACTAGTAACTTACCAGTAAGTAAATTATTAAATTAATTTAAAAACAAAAATAAACTTACGGGGACAGGCAGAACTTACTTTACAGTCCTAAAGCATAACCAAGGGTTTTCTTACATTGAATGTCGCATAAGATACATTGTGCGACATTGTAAGTATTTAGTTTTCCACAATCCCCTTAGTATTTAAAGACAAAAAATACCACCCCTTCTATTTGGTGGTATTTTTATTTTTTATACTTATTTCTAATATTAAAATGTTGTGTATATAAATAAATATTTTTTGTTTTAAAACTGCAAAAACAGTTTATTTTAGTCTCCCCCGGGATTCTCAAAAAATGCTAATTTAGGGCTTTTACAGATCTTAGTTCGGGTATAAGACCATTTAATACTTTTAAGACGTAGTCCAGGTCGGCTTTAGTTGTATATTTACCCAAAGTCAATCTTATGCTGCTCTTGGCTTCCTTTTCATTCCTGCCCATTGCTAATAGCACATGAGACGCTTCTGCGCTGCCTGTGCTGCAGGCGCTTGATGTTGAAACAGAAATTCCGTAACTATCTAGATATAACATTAAAGTTTCGCCCTCAACGCCTTTAACCGTTAGGTTAATATTATTTGGCAATCTGTTATCTACTTTTAATTGCTTACTATAAGCACCGTTTAAAAGTATATCCTTTTTAACTACTTTATTTATAAAATAATCCCTTAGGGCTTTTAGGCGTTTATTCTCTTTAGCCATTTCTTTCTGCGCTAACTCCAAAGCTCTGCTCAGGCCAACCACCCCAGCAACATTTTCTGTGCCAGATCTTAAACTTCTTTCCTGTCCGCCGCCATAGACCAAAGGTTTTAACTTTATGCCGGAGCGAACATATAAAAAACCGGTCTGTTTGGGTCCGTAAATTTTACTGCCATTAACAGACATTAAATCCACTCCAAGGCGGTTAACATTTATATCCAAATATCCTGCAGCCTGGCAGGCATCTGTATGGAGAAGAATTGCCGGATTTTTTTTTGCAGCGCGCTTAGCATTTTCACCCTTTAGCCACTTGCCTATTTCTGCAATTGGCTGTAAGCTGCCGACTTCGTTATTGGCTAGCATTACGGATATTAAAATAGTCTCCGGACGAACGGCGGATTTTAATTCCTCAAGGTTAATTATTCCTTGGCCGTCAACTTTTATATAACTAACCTGCCGTCCCTCCCCTGCCAAGGCTTGGAAAGAATTTAGTACGCAATGATGTTCTATGGAAGATGTTATAAAATGCGCCTGGTTATTTTTTATATTTCCCGCGACTCCAAAAATTGCCAAGTTCACGCTCTCGCTTCCGCCTGCGGTAAAAATAACTTCCGAGGGACTAGCGCCGATTATGTCAGCAATCATTTTTCTAGACTGTTCAAGCCCGGCCTTAGCCTCCCTGCCTTTTTGATGAAGCGAAGACGGATTGCCAAAATTTTCATTTAAAAAAGGCGTCATAACTTTTTTGACGCGCAAGTCCAGCGGCGTTGCTGCCGCATGGTCTAGATAAATATTCTTTTTTGGTTTTGAAATTTTTAAGAACATATAAAAAAATTATAAAAAACAAATCCGCCTCAATGTTAATCATCGAGGCGGAAAGAAGCAGGCAGAAGCAATGTGTCCGATCCACACACGTTCTACCACCAATCTTCTTCCCGCCTAGCGAAAGGACTTTTAAGTATCCGCACAGTTGCGGCAGCGTGTCGGTAGTTAGAAGGTAACAAAGCAACAACCGACAGAAATTACGCATCTACTTTAAAGTCCCGAGACTTTACCTGTGGGACTCAGTATCCACAGAGTCTCTGGTAAAATTCCGCGCGAGCAGAAGGAGGAGGTTCAGCGAACGTCAGCGCCCACATTCCCCTGCTGGGAAAGACGTGCGATCCAAAAGTTGTTTGCAGGCATTCCACTATAGCCCATGACAAACAACCTTATTCCTCCTTCTGCTATTCAACCTGTTAGGCGATCCTTGGGCGGAGAGCCCTAAGGTTCTTTACGGCTGATGTTCCAACCTAACAGCGAGCATCTCGCATTACTCGAGAAAGCCCTGCAATCTTTCAAGATTATACAATACTATAATAAAAAAGTCAACCGCTTTAAGCGGCTGACCAACTTTTAAACAATTACCTCTGCGACTTCACAAATCCGGCTGCTTGAGCCTCGGCTTCTGTCTTAAAACACTGTTCCGGCTTAACTGTCTTATAAAAAGCCCCGCCGGCAATATGATAGATTTTCTTTGCTGAGGAAATATTTCCTTTAACCACACATTCTTCCGCGGTGGTAGCGATGCCGGCAACTATAGGCGCCGCGGCCTTCGGCTTATCTGTATTTACTGCCTCAGTCCCCTCCTGATTTAATGGCTTTTCTTTAGTTTGTGTGGTATAATTAGTTAGTGGTTTTTGTCTATCCCTGCGCATTTCCCGTTCAAACCTTCCCGAACCGAAACCAACCAAAAATACTAATATAAAACAGACAGCCAGCACTAACTGCCGCTTATTTTCTTTTAGCCAATCTTTTATTTCCTCATAGCTATACATTTCTAGATTAATTATATCATAATATAAAAATACTGGGATGAAATATGCTTTCGTGTTAGGTAGGGTTTATACCTTATCAGTCGCTGAACTAGTCGCGGTTTTGGAAAAACCGGACGTTTCTTTAGGATTAACCGGCGCGCCGGTTAAGGTTCTGGAAAGCTCTCCGGAGGTTATGGTTATTGAATCGGAGGCCCCGATAAATGCCGAAAAAATGCAGCGAAAGCTTGGCGGCATAATAAAAATACTGGAAGTTGTTGATGTGGTAAAAAAACGTGAAGCCGATTCGGTAAACTTTGCTCTAAAACATTACTTCAAACCGAGCGTTTTAAAAAAACAATTTTTTAAAGAATACAAGGGCAAGGTGCAATTTGGGCTTAGCATCTATCTTTTAAATATGGATTTGTTAAAAGGCCCGGTTCGTCAGCCCGGCAAGGAAAGCGATTTTGGACACAGCAATAATATTTTTTCAGAACCAAAACGCTTAGGGATGATGATAAAAAAAGGACTCACAGAAACCGGTGCCAGCGTGCGTTTGGTGTTGCCGGAGTTCAATTCCCTGGCCTTAGCTTCCGTTGTTGTTACAAAAAATTTACTGCTGCAAAAAGGGGCGGAAATCTGCATTTTAGCCGGCAACGATGTTGTTTACACCGCCAAAACTATTGCCGTACAGGATTTTGAAGACTACGGCCGCCGCGACTACCAACGCCCGGCCAGAGACGAAAAGCAAGGAATGATCCCGCCAAAAGTTGCGCAAATTATGATTAATCTTGCCAATTGCAAGCCAAACGACACCATCTTAGACCCATTCTGCGGCATTGGTACCCTGCTCCAGGAAGGAATTTTGCTTGGCTATAAAATGCTTGGCAGCGACATAAATAAAAAAGCCATTAAGGGCAGCGAACAAAATTTGGAGTGGTTTAGAAACCGCTATAAAATTTCCCCCGGCAAATACCATTTAGAAACTGCTGACGCCCGGGAGATACCCAAACTTTTAGCAGCTCAAAAAGTATGCGCTGTGGTAAGCGAGGGTACCTTAGGGCCTATTTACGGAAGCTACCCAAAACAGGGCGAAATTGAGCAAAATTTTAAAGATTTAACCTCTCTCTATCAAGACTGCCTAAAAGAATTTGCCAATCTCCTGCCCTCAAAAGGTAGAATTGTTATGTGTATTCCGGCCTATAAAAAGACCCGCGAGACTTACGAAATGCTCCCCAGTCTTGACTTTATTAAGCCTTTAGGATATAATTTAGTGGATATTATTTCTCCGAATTTGGCAAAAAAAATGAAGTTTTTAAAGCTCACAGATCGCTCTACCGCGATTTATGACCGCAAAGACCAGGTTGTTGCCAGAGAAATAGTCATTTTTGAAAAAATTTAATTATCCACTAACTCACGAATTGACGCAAATATCACTAATACTGATTTCGTGTAATTCGTGCTATTAGTGAATTCGTGGAGAATTATGGCCCATAAAAAAGCAGGCGGCAGTACCAGTTTAGGCCGCGACTCAGTATCAAAACGCTTAGGCGTTAAAATTTTCGGCGATCAGGCCGTAAAAAAAGGACAAGTTATTGTCCGCCAAAAAGGCACCAAATATCACCCAGGTAAGAATGTGGAAATTGGTGGCGATTCTACCCTCTATGCTTTAAGCGATGGTATGGTAAAATTCCAAAGCAAAATGGTTAAAAAATTCCACGGCAATCTTCGCCGCACCAGAGTGGTAAATGTTACTCCTTCCGTAAAAAAATAGTTTAGAAATTAAATATCCCGCGTCCGAGAAATCGGCCGCGGGATATTTTTATTTACTTTCTACTTCTTGAGTTTAACCACGGCTTTTACAAAACCGGCAAACAACGGATGCGGCGACATTGGACGCGACTGAAATTCCGGATGGAATTGGCTAGCTACAAAATATGGGTGGTCTTTTAATTCAATAATTTCCACTAGCTTGCCGTCAGGAGTTGTTCCGGAAATTACCAGCCCGGCTTCCTCCAACTGCTGTCTGAATTGATTATTAAATTCAAAGCGGTGGCGGTGGCGTTCGCTAATTTTAGCTTTACCGGTTTTCTTTATAAGGCCGCTGTCTAAATACGCCTTCTCGGTAACGGTGCCGCGGGTAATTATGCAATCCCAGCCGCCCAAGCGCATGGTTGCCCCATATTCGCGATTAAGCAATTTCTTTTCCTGATCCGGCATAATATGAATAACCGGATGCGGGGTATCGTCATCAACTTCTGTAGTATTAGCCTTCTTTAACTTGGCGACATTGCGGGCAAATTCAATAGTTGCCATTTGCATACCATAGCATAATCCCAAATATGGGATTTTATTTTCGCGGGCATATTGGATGGTTTGAATCATTCCTTCTGTTCCCCTGCTGCCAAAACCTCCGGGAACAACAATCCCGTCAAATTCGCTTAAGATTTTTTTCGCGCCATGTTTTTCTATGTCTAAGCTGGAGATCCAGTGAAGATTAGCCTTAATGTTATTAGCCCAGGAACCGTGTTTTATGGCTTCCACCACGGAAATATACACGTCTGCTAATTTGTAAGCTCCGGTCTCGTAATATTTGCCAACCACGGCAATTTCTACAGACTTCTTGGAATTGTTTACGTGGGTAATTTTGGAAGCCAGGTCTTTCCACTTTTTCATATCGCTCTTTTTTGACTTCATGCCAAACTTTTCCAAAATTTTATCCGTAAACTTTTGTTGGTCAAAATTCAATGGCACGCGATAAATTGAATCAGCGTTAGGAGCGGCAATTATGTGCGAAGCGGGAATGTTGCAGGTCCAGGCCAATGTTTCCTTGCGGCGGTCATCCACCGGTTTTTCCGCGCGGGCAACCAAGAAGTCCGGCTGAATGCCGCTGGAAATTAACAACTTAACCGAAGTTTGCGCCGGCTTGCTCTTCATTTCTCCCACAGACGGAGGGGTTGGCAAATAAGCAACGTGGACATGCAAAACATCGCGGCCGTCGCGGTACTTCATAATGCGGTTTGCTTCCACGAACAAAATATTTTGATACTCCCCTACTGTTCCGCCGATTTCCGCAATTACAAAATCTGCTTTGCGTTCTTGCGCGGCTTTTTCCAAACGGCGGATAATTTCTTCCGGTACGTGCATGGCAACTTCCACGTCTTCCCCGTCATATTCAAAATTGCGCTCTTTTTGAATAATATGCTGATACAGCTGGCCATTGGTTAAGTAGTTGGAACTGGACAAATCGGTATTCATAAACCGTTCATAATTGCCCAAGTCCTGGTCGGTTTCCATCCCGTCTTTAGTTACAAAAACTTCCCCGTGCTCCTGAGGACGGATCGTCCCGGCATCCACATTCAAATAGGCATCCATTTTAACCGGCGCGACAACATACCCGCGGGATTCAAGCAGGGCAGCCAAAGAGGCCGTGGTTACGCCTTTTCCAACGGAAGAAATAACTCCACCGGAAACGAAGATAAATTTTGTATTGAGTTTTTTGGCCTTGCGCGGCTTGATGTGGTAGGACATAGATAATTTAAGATTTTAGGAATTAAGAATTAAGAATTTAAAACAAATTACTTTGTAAATTTAAAGGTTGCCGCAATCTTAGCGTAAACTCCGTTGTTCTGATAATGTTCACAGTTATCGACAAAAGAAAAAATTTGATTTGATCCAAAAAATACTGTATGAGTATAAGTGCACATCCCGGCATCACGGTAAGTTATGGCATCAACATTATTAACAACACTTGCTATAATATCCGAACCCTTCTGATTAATTATTTTATCGCTATCTTTAAAAGCTGTTAATTGGAGCGTTTTAATATAATCACTCTTTGATTTTTTTGTGGAAACTTCTATTTGCAATGGGCATCTGGGGCCGGCTTCAGATTCAACTCTTGGACAACCTAATTCAATATTTTGACTATTGTCTATTGGGCTAGCCCAATCTTGCGGATATTTTAACTCAAACCCATACTGATCATTTTTATAAGTTTTCCAATTTGAGACATCTGATTCCCCGACACTCTGATTCTCCGATGCTCCGGCTTGGTGTTTTGGCAAAGAATCTACTGTCTCCTGATAAATTTGCTGGCGATAACTGTTTTGCATTTGGGCAAATACCACCAGGCCAACTCCGCTAAACAAAAATATAAAAATAAATACCAGGAGTAAAATTTTTAACTTTGGGTTAGCCACCCATAAATTTTGTTTTATTTCATCCATAAAAAATTAAATTACCCGGGCTCCACAATTAAGCTAGCCATAGCCGTTAAGTTTGGCCCCAATTTAATCTTAACTTTGTGCTGGCCCAATTCTTTAATTGGCTTGTCTAATTCCACCTGGCTTTTTTCCAAGGCCAAACCCGTTTTACTGTTTACAACCGCCACCACGTCTTTGTCATGAACGCCAGAAAATATTTGGCCTTTGTCGCCAACTTTTATTTTTACCACAAAGCTGCGCTTTTCCAAGTCTAATTTAGCGTTTTGCAAACGAGCCAGTTCTTTCTGTTTTTTTGCTTCCGCTTCTTTTTTCTCTTTTTGCACATGCGCCTGAATTTGGGGCGATGCTGTTTGGGCAAAACCTTTGGCAATTAAAAAATTGTTGGCGTATCCGTCGTTAACCTCTTTTATCTCGCCTTTTTTACCCTGTCCGGGCGTATCTTTTAATAAAATAACTTTCATGTATTAGATAATAGACGCTGATTTACAACAGATTAACACCGATATCCGTGTCTATCTGTTTGTTTTAATCCGTGTTAATTAATTTTTTAAATAAAAAAACTCCCCAAATTTGGAGAGAGTCCCAGTCCTATTTCACTAAAAGCTATAAGCTAACAGCCAGAAGCTATTAAGGGCTCTTTCTTAGTATACACTGTATGAATATTTATGCAAGTTTAGCAGCAAAACCTAAAATTCACTATAATTATGCTAAATTTTGAGGTATTTGCGAATTGCCATCATTGTTGAAACAAAGGACAAAACCAAAGCAATGCCAAACAAAACTAAACACAAATAAGCAAAATTAACCACGCTATTGTTATAGAGGCTTACCTGTGGATTTATATACTGAATGACCACGGGGATAACCTTGGTAAACACCGGAATAAACAACAATGCCGTAATAATTGTAGACAATAAACTATAAAGCATGCTCTCGGTTAAAAACGGTCCGCGAATATACCAGTTAGTGGCGCCAACAAGGCGCATAATCTCTACTTCTTCTTTGCGATTGTAAATGGTTAAGGTAATAGTATTATAAATAACCAGAATCGCAATTAAGGCAAAAACTCCCGCCAAACCTAAGCCAAAAGTAACAATAAACTTTAAAATTTTATTCAACCGCTCAATTATAAAACGGTTGTCTTCAAAGTTAACCTTGTCTATGTAGTCTTTATATTGGTCAGAGTTTAATTTTTCCGCAATTGCCGGATAATCTTCCAGGTTATAAGTTTTTACGTGCAGGGTTGCGGGCAGCGGATTTTCGGTAAGCTCATTTAGCGACTGTGTAATTAACGGATCGGACTGGTGCTTGGATTTAAAGTCATCAAAAGCCTGCATTGCCGAAACATAAGATATGTCCTTTATTCTGCTATCTGTCGCAAGTTCTGTTTTAACCAAATTAATCTGTTCTTCCGGCAAACCTATTTTGTAGTACACGCTAATGTCAACGGTATTCTGAATAGTTTTTAGGGAATAACTCGTCATCATAAACAACAAAAACAGCGTGGAGAAAATAACCAGGGTTATTGTCATAACCATAGTCGCAGCCATAGACAGCCACAAATTTCTGCCAAAATTTGTCAGTCCGGTTTTTATTATTCGAAAAAATGAAATGGAATCAAGCATAATCGCTGAATGGTGCGGAATTTTACCCGGACTAACGCGGAAGACTGCAGTTTTCTGCGTCTTTCAGCGTTAAGTTCCGTGAGTTTCCGCGGTTATAGTTTATATTTCCCTTTTTGCTGTTCAATAGTAATTTTGCCGCCTTCGATGGTGATTACGCGCCTTTTTATTTTATTTACCAAGTCTGCGGCGTGAGTTGCCAAAATAACTGTGGTTCCTAACTGGTTAATCTTTAACAGCAAGTCAATAACTTCTGCGGCATTTACTTCGTCTAAATTCCCTGTTGGCTCGTCTGCCAACAATAAAACCGGCCGATGTGAAAGCGCTCTGGCAATAGCCACGCGCTGTTTTTCACCGCCGGACATTTCGTTCGGGAAATTGTCTTTTTTGTGCAATAAGCCGACTAATTCCAAAATTTTCGGCACCTCTTTGGCAATTTTGTCTTTGCGGTGCCCGCAAACTTCCATAGCAAAAGCAACGTTTTCAAAAGCTGTTCTTTTCGGCAAAAGCTTTATGTCCTGGAAAACCATGCCAATTTTGCGGCGCAAGTAAGGCAGGTCGCTTTTTTTGACTTTGGTTATATCAACATCATCAATTAAAATTTTTCCACCGTCTATGCGCTCTTCTCCAATAATCAGCTTGAGCAAGGTAGATTTTCCGGCGCCGGAAAGGCCAACCAAAGAAACAAATTCACCATGGTGAATTTGCAAATTTATGCCGTCTAAGGCCTTTTGACTGGTATATCTTTTTATAACGTTTTCAAATTTTATCATAAATCACTGATGCGCTGATAAGCGCAGATATCGCGGATGTCAAAAATTTATATTTATTTCAAAAGTTTCCTGATTGTTTAATTATACCAAACTTTTAAAAGGAACGGAAGCTAATGTTTAGATTTAACTTAACTTGTTTGCGTTATGCGCAGAATATCCGCGTTATCTGTTCATTATTTGCGAATCTGCGGTCTTTTCTAAATATTTTTCCACAAACTCATCTAGTTCGCCGTTAAGTACGCTGTCCGGGTCAGACGTTTCCATTCCCGTGCGGTGATCTTTAACCATTTTATAGGGATGTAAGACATAAGAGCGAATTTGATTCCCCCACTCCGCACTTTTAAATTCTCCCCGAAGTTCTTGTTTTTCTTTTTGCAATTTTTCTTCTTCTAAAGTTTTTAGCTTTGCCATTAAAATCCGCATAGCAATTTCGCGGTTTTGATGCTGTGAGCGTTCATTCTGAATATTTACTTTTATGCCCGTGGGGATGTGCGTTATGCGGATAGCGGAATAAGTGGTGTTGACCGATTGCCCGCCATGGCCGGAAGCGGTGTTGGCTTCTATTTTTAAATCTTTCGGGTCAATTTTTAACTCTTCCTGTTCTTCCAGCAATGGCAATAATTCCAGCAAAGCAAAAGAGGTTTCGCGCGTATGCGCCGGGTTAAATGGCGACAAACGAACCAAGCGATGCACCCCGGCTTCGCTTTTAAACAATCCATAAGCATACGGACCCTTAACTTCCACTACGCAAGTTTTAAGGCCGCCCTGCTCACCCCGATTTAATTCCAAAACTTCCGTGGTAAAACCTTTTTTATCGGCATAGCGCAAAAACATTCTCAGCAACATATCGGCCCAATCCTGGGCATCCACTCCCCCGGCGCCGGAGTGAAGCGAAAAAATGGCATTATGGTCGTCGTATTTTTTATTTAATAAAGCCAGGAAGCGGTTTTTTTGATACTGTTGCTCCAGTTCTTCAACATTTTTTTGCAAAAATTTTATTGTCTCGCCGCTTTCGTCTTCATTATGTTTAACTAGCTCCAAAGTTTCTAACACATCGCTTTCCAATTTCTGCCAAAAATCGTAAAACTTTTTTATGCCGTTATACTCCTGAGAAATTTTTTGCGCTTTAATATTATCATTCCAAAAATCCGCCTGTTGCATAACATCGGACAACTCTAAAATCCGCTGCTCTTTTTGCGGCAGGCCTAAGTTAGACTTGAGGTTTAAAATTGAAAATTTAAGGCTTTCTAAACGTTTTATAAATTCATTCATTACTGTAAGTATATCATTAAATTGGGTGGGGCCTGCAGTTCATGCTCGCGTTCTGCTTATGCAGGCCCCTCGGTTTGTTCCAACATATTATTGGACCGGCACTGGCTTCAGCATCGCCAGCACGGCTATTAAAAAATCCTCCTTACTGAGAACTTGATCCTTGGGACAAACTCGCTCGCACCAATCAAGTCCCATCCATAACATGGTTCTCATGAACTGTTGCTGAGTTAGTCCATAGTACCCTGCTAAATGGAAAGTTTGTTCGTTAAGCCAGTCAGTGAGACATAGCTTAATTGCCAAACCTGGTTCTGTCCTCTCTTGCCGCTCCGGTTTTAGCCGAAACGAAGGAATTTCCCTGGCGACGGCGAGCATTACTTCCAGCAAATATAAAACCTGCTGTTGTAGGTGCCGGCCGTCCAGCTTTGCCTGCTTTTCTAGTTGCAAGCGCAGCTGTTGCCCGATACAAAGAGTAAACCTATCTCTGCCGGTCATTTACTATCAACCGGCAAAGAGAATCGCCAGAGCAAGAATAGCTTACCAAAAAATACGCACCAAGTCCATCCCAAATCATAAAAAATTCACACTATACACTATATTTAACAAAATGTCAACCCCCAGGTTTTTTACAAGCATGGACATTCCCCGTATCTTTTGTAAAAATTTAGAGTCAAGAGGAAGCACATCTCTTGATGAAAAAACCAAGGGGGCTATATGAAAGTAATTGGAACTGGGATAATGATTGCTGCCATTATTGAGGTACTAATTGTGCCTTTTGTAGATGGCCTTTGCAGCGGCGCAGCCGGATGCATTGCAAACGGACAGGGAGTATCATTTTTCCATTGTATTGCATTAGGCGTTGGCCTGGCAGGACCAGCGGCTTTCGCGGTCAAACTCCTCGAAAAACGCAAAAAGCGGCAGTAGCCTGTCGCGCGCTCCGCAGGAGACCTCCCGGTCTCCTGCTTTTTTATATATAAAATTTTATTTTACTCGTTCGTATTCGGTGAATGTAAAACCTTCGTGAGGTTCTTCTTTAGTTTTTTTCCAGATATCGGGGCTAATTTCCGGAAATTTTACATCCCCGTCGTAAGCCTTATGAATGTGAGTTATGTATAATTTATCCACGCGATTTATCATTTGGGAAAAAATCATAGCGCCGCCGGCAACAAAAACTTCTTTGTCAGCCAAATCTTTCAGGGCTTTTTCCAAATCGTTATAAAGCAAAACACCCTCAGGGACTTTGTCTTCAGGATTATTACTAATAACCACATTGGTCCGGCCGGGAAAAGGTTTTTTTAAAATGTCCATAATCGACAAAAATGTATTCCGTCCCATTAGCACGGTCTTTCCCATAGTAATTTCCCTAAAATGTTTTAAGTCTTCGGGCAAATTCCAGGGCAAGCCGTTTTTCACGCCTATTACATTGTTTTCCGCCACAGCGGCAATAATTGAAATCATGTTTGCTATTTTCTATATTCTAAATGCTAAATTCTATATACTTGCGATTGCTTAAACAGCAATCGGCGCTTTTATAGGCGGGTATGGATTGTAGCCTTCTATGGTAAAATCTTCGTACTTAAAGTCAAAAATATTTTTTACCTCCGGGTTTATTTTCATTTTTGGCAACTCTCGCGGCTCGCGGGAGAGCTGTTCATTAACCTGGTCTTTGTGATTGTTATAAATATGCAGGTCGCCGAAAGTATGGATAAATTCCCCCGGCTGAAGACCTGTTACCTGAGCCAGCATCATAGTAAATAACGCGTAAGAAGCAATGTTAAATGGCACTCCCAAAAAAGCGTCCGCGCTGCGCTGGTACAACTGGCAGGAAAGTTTTCCGTTTATTACCATAAATTGAAACAGCGTATGGCATGGCGGCGGCGCGTGATGATGGTTTACAATCAGCTCCTGAATTTCGCCAACATTCCAACCGCTAATAATTATTCTGCGAGAAGTTGGATCGTTATGGATTAAGTCTATAATATTTTGTACTTGGTCAATTTCCACGCCATTTGGCCCGGCCCAGCGGCGCCACTGCTTGCCGTAAATTGGCCCCAACTCTCCATATTTTTTGGCAAACTCATCATCAGTTTTAATTTTCTCCACAAATTCTAACATGTGCGCTTTCCATTCCGGCGAGTAGCGGGGATACTTTTCCAACAAATGTTCCTGTTCCAAATAAATCTGGTATGCCCATTCATTCCAAATTTTTACATCGTTCTGCACCAAAAAGCGAATATTGGTTTCGCCTTTTAAAAACCATAGCAGTTCTATAATTACCGCCTTAAGGTTAACTTTTTTTGTGGTGAGAAGCGGAAAACCTTTAGATAAATCCACCCGCATTTGGTAGCCAAAAATACTGCGCGTGCCGACCCCGGTGCGGTCTTCTTTTTGCACGCCGTCATCCATTATTTTTCTTAATAAATCGTGATATGCTTTCATAAATTTTTCTCACAGACACGCGGAACTACGCGGAAGGCGCGGACGTGTCATTAATTACTCTTTTAATAATAACTTGTCTTGGCGTAATAACAAAAATTAAACCCAATCTTATATCATAATTTTTTAAATATTGTAGAACTTGATTAAAATGCTGCTGATAAGTATCAATAGATTAAATCCATAAATTGCTCGGCGCCTTCCGCGAAATCCGCGTGTCCGTGAAATATCTATTTAGGCTTTACGTCTTTTAAAGCTATTCTCCGCACCAATTCCCAAACTTGATTATGCACATCGCTCGGGGAAAGCAGCTCCCCTGCCCTTACGCATTCTACCAATTTGGTATTGGGAAATAGTTTGGCGATCTGCAAATAAACCTTCTCGGCATTTTTTAAATGGTTTAAATCGGCTTCATGCAAGTCCCGTTTTTTACCGTTAGCGTAACCCCTTACATCTGCGGATTTTTTATCTACCAGCTGCTGGGCGGTTTCGGCCGGCATATGCAAAATAATATTTAAATCCGGCTTGGGAATATTAAAAATATTATACTCCAGATTATCCAGCCATTTAAAATATTTTAAGCGGTCGACGTCGTCCGTAATTTTTCCGCCCTGATGTCCGGCATTGGCGGTGACATAACGATTGGAAATAACAATTTTGCCTTCATTTAGCCACTGGCGGATTTTAAAAGAGGCGTCAAACCTATCAATCGCATAAAATATAGACGCCGCCTCCGGCCCAACCTGTCCGTATTTGCCGTTTAAATATTCTTCAATTAGTCCGGCGGATTTTGTCCCGTATTGGGGAAAGTCTGTCATTTCCACTTCATAACCGCCCATTTTTAATTCTTCCACCAGCAAATTGGTTTGAGTGGCTTTGCCGCTGCCGTCTGTGCCGTCAATTACAATAAATTTTCCCTGCTGGGAAGTATTAGCCTTTTTGTCTTTACCGAAAGATATTTTTTTTAAAATTGCCATAGTTATTTCTGACCTTGCTTTATTGTATTTAAAATTTTATCAACCGAAGCATACAGTTCATCATAATTGCCGACGTTTTCAATTTTATAGTCTGCCTGTTTGCCTAGCTCCGGAATATCTAATTCCGTTGGTCCCTGATCCTGCTTCTTAAAACTTTCCAAGTCCATTGCTCCGTCATCGGCTTTTTCATGGCGCTTGGTATAGCGTTCAAACCTAACTTCAACAGGCGCGGTAACATAAATAATATGAGCTCCCCAGGACTTAACCACTTCAAGCTCATCCATGCGGATTCCATTAACCACAATTAAAGTTGCCCAGGATTTTCTGACCCGGTCTTCCAGGGCATTAACCAAAACATGCTGGCCAAAAACTTTTCTTAAAGATAAACCCAAAGTAATTTCATTGGTCCGGGAAATGGGCATATCTAACTCTTCCAAAACCGCGTCCAAAATATGGGTAAACCTAAAATGAGCCGCGCCGTGCTTAGAAACTAAGTACTCGGCTACGGTGTCTTTGCCCGCCAGTTTTTCCCCGACCAATCCGATTATTAATTGTTTGTCGCTCATAAATTCTCCTTTGTTCAAATTCTGACGATCGTCGAAATTTGTACAAACATTATTTTTAGGTTTTATAACCGCCGGTGCTGCCAATTCCTCCGCGGTCAGTTTCTCTGGTTAAATCTGTTTCTTCTAATTCCACCTGCTGAATGGGTAAAAATATGCCCTGAGCCAGGCGTTCGCCTTTCTGGATTTCAACAGAATGGTCCGTAAAGTTCTGAACAATAATATGAACCTGATCATTCGGGCCGGCATAATCAGGGTCTATAACCCCGACTCCGTTAGCCATATTCAGGCCTTTCTTTAAAGCCAGGCTGCTACGAGACGTTATAAGCAAAAAATAGCCGCTAGGAGAAGCAATTACCAGCCCGGTGGGGATTTTAGCCACTTCCCCGGGGGCAATGCTTATATCCACGCTGGAGGCTAAATCAAACCCCGCAGATTCTTTGGTATGATATTTTGGAATTTCAATTGAAGGGTCGAGACGTTTAATTTTAACTTTCATAAAGAATCTGCGAAATTACGAATTTTTGCGAAAGTACGAATTTCGTATTTTAGTACCCTTTCGTACTTTCGTAGATAATTATTTAAAATGACAACCGAAATTAAAAAATTAAGCTAACTCTTTTATAATCTCATCAAGATTTTTATAAAGATCCTCTTTGCTTCCTTCGTTGATTATAGTCCAATCTGCCCTGGCAATTGGTCCGGCCTGGTGCAAATTTTCAATTTGGGAATAATCGCGCGATTGCAGGAGTTCCGGAGTAAGCGGACGTATTGGCCTGTTTATCATTCTGGCTGTTCTGGTTTTAGAAGAAGAAAAAATTGCCAGAACTTTAAAATCCTCGCCAAAAGCTTCCTTAAGAACCAAATACTCTTCCCAGGAATACATGCTTTCTAAAATCACGCTGGATGCGGCAAAGAGTTCCTTAATTTTTGGAATGCTCAAAATAGCCATTGCCGCCATGCCGTGGGTAGCGCGCAATTCTTCGCGAACAAGTCTTTCGTTAGCCTCGTTTACTTCAAGCCCGCGCTTGGCAACTTCGTCCATAACCACCCCGCCAAAATAAACTTTAGGCCAATTGGTTTTTTTTATTAAATACTCGGTGGTCTCGGTTTTCCCTGCTCCGGCCAATCCGACTACTGCCAATATTGTTTTTTTATCCATAAAATTATTTAGTTTCTTCAGATTTGTATTCTCTATATTTAACACCAGCTAAATCCAAAAGTTTTCTGGAAGCTCCCCAAACCGGATTGTCGTGATATTTATCGCTTTCAAAAATAATTTCTTTAATCCCATTCTGGATTAAAGTTTTTGCGCATTCATTACAAGGAAAAAGAGTGCAATAAATTTTACAGTTTTTTACCGGCCCATTGGAATTATATACCGCATTTTCCTCAGCATGGCAGACATAGGCATATTTGCTGTTTAGAAAATCACCTTCCCTGTCCCAGGGCAAACTGTTTGAATCTATTCCGCGGGGAAAGCCGTTATAGCCCAACCCGTAAATTACGTTGTTTTCGTCCACAATTACCGCACCAGCCTGGGTAGATGGGTCTTTGGAGCGCTGGGCAATAAGCCGGGCCATACGCATAAGGCATTCATCCCAGGAAATGTATGTTTCTCTTGGTTTTTGCATTGATGTTAGATTACTTAATTTTATTCTACTACATAGCCAAGCAATTGACAAAAAGGCCAAAAAATAATAGACTTATGCAAAATCACTGCTCAAAGAGGTATAATTTATGGCAGGCATGATGGTAAAAAAGCTGCTCGTATTTAGCACCGGGGTCTACTTCTATCAAAATGGCAGGCTGCACAAGCTTTGCTTTGACGAAAAAGACCAGCCAGTCGCTGTACTTGTTGATATAAACCACACTCCAGGCGGCCATGTCATTTGGGAGCCGCCCGCTCCTGTAATCATTTCTGCCCCCAAGGCAGTCACCCATGACGACTAGAGACCCGTGCGGAGAGGCCACCAATCTCCGCACGGCCCAAATCACTTTTCCACATTTTACTTTTGACAAAATCCTTTAAATCCCCTATATTTATACAAATGCAATACATTTCCTCCCAAATTACTAAGGGTATGATTAAGACTTCCAAGAAGTCTGCCTTTGGGTTTGGGAAAATGAGTTAGCCTTGAATCTTTAAAAGTTCAACCTAACCTCCCCAGACCGGGGAGGTTTTTTGTTTCTCAAATTTTTACCCCGCCGTCAATTGGCAAGTATCTGTCTGTTGTCGGGAGGGTAAAAGGATGAACCCGACAGTTGTTGTTCGTTTCCGTGGCCGTGTGGTTTTAGCTACCACCTCAAACGGCATAACCACGAGTATGATCGAAAAACTGCAAAAAGGAGAAACCGTGAAGCGTCCAAACTGCTGGAACTGCGGTAGCCGGGTCAACGATGGCGCTGAAAAATGCGCCAAATGCGACAAACCACAAGAAGCCCCGGTTGTGACTGGGCAAAAACCCAAAAACCCTGCGCCCCTGCCCGGGTCTAAGGGTTAGCAATTAGAAATAAGAGGAGGATAGTAAAACCACCTAAACCGCGGAGCCGGCCCCAACGAGACATACTCAGGGGCCGGCTTAAATCTTTTCTTCTAACCTCCTTCTGTAGGCATCTGTAGCATTTACTTGTTCCCTTCCGTAGTAATTTGACAAACTCTTACATTCTGATAAAATACTTTTACTATGAATTTCAACAAAATCCACAACAGCGATATCAGCGTCATCCGCGTATCTGCGATTATTCTTAGCCTTATTATTCCTAAACCTCCTAGGGTGTAGAGAGATTTTGTTATAAACCAAATTTTACAAAATCCTTCCGCCCCAGGCGGAAGGATTTTTTGTTTGTGGACAGAAGATTGGAACAACATCCAGCCTTGTGTCCGTAAAGTAAGTTTCAAGTTTGTAGGAGGATAAAAAGATGTTAGCGCAAGTGATTCGCGATGAAAACACTGGTCAGCTGACGGTTGATGGCGAGCCTCATCACATCCGGATTGAGGGAACTCAAAACCGAACAGGAAACAATTTCGTTTTCGAGGAGACGGTTGTCTTCATGGAAGACGGAAGCAGGCTGTATTGCTTTTTCTTGCAACATAGGCAAGACGGCTTGGCAACCAGAAGTCCGATAGCCGCGGGACAGATCTGCAACAAACTCATGACCATTGAACAACAACGCTCATCTGCCCGCGCCATCACCGCTCAGGTAACCCCACACGAAGTCCTGTGGGGAGTCTAACAACATCTTAAATAAAAGCCGCAAAGCCTTACCGGGCTCAAAACGGCTCACAACGCAAAAAGAGCGCCACGCAACCAGCGTGACGCTCTTTCTCATTCTTACTTCATTGGTTTGGTAAAATCCAAAATTTCATAATTTGGCAACATGCCGCCGCCAAAGAATTTTTCTCTGACCACTTTTAAAATACCTTCAAAATCGTTCTGGGATTTAACCAAGTAATCTTCACAGCCAAGTTCTTTGGCTTTTTCTATATCTTCAGTGCCTGATAAATTACTCAACACCACAACTGGCGTCTTAGAAACATCTTCTTCCGGATATTCGCGAATTCTTTTTAAAACTTCCAGCCCCTGAACTTTAGGCAACATTAAATCTAAAATTACTAACCCCGGTCGATGAAATAATAATTTTTCCATGGCCTGAGAACCGTCGTCAGCTGTGGCCACAGTTAATCCGTGGGCGGATAAATAAGTGCTTAAAGATGTTCTATAATCTAAGTCGTCTTCCACTATTAAAACTTTTCTTGAACCAAAATCTGGCATAAATTTTATTTGAATTATCTATATTCAATATAACAAAAACGGCCCCTAAACTCAAGGACCGTTTTCGTTATTTGCCTTATATTGGCAGAAATTTACATTTTAACTCTTATTCCTGGACCCATAGTGGAATTTATGGAAAGGTTTAAGACATACTGGCCTTTTATGATGGTTGGCTTGGCCTGGACGACTGCTTCGTACAAAGCTTTTAAGTTTTCCAACAAAGCTTTGCTTTCAAAATTAGTTTTGCCGATAATCTGGTGAATATTTGCGGATTCATCATTCTTAAAGTTAACTTTTCCACCGGCAATTTCTTTGATTAATTCGCCAATGTTAGCGCCAACAGTGCCGGTTTTTGGGTTAGGCATAAGGCCTTTGGTACCCAAAATTCTGGCAATCTGAGCCAATTTCGGCATTAATGCCGGTTCGGCTACAGCTACATCAAAATCGGTTTTTTCCGTTTCTTTAATTTGCTTTATCAACTCTTCGCCGCCGACAATAACCGCGCCGGCTTTCTTGGCTTCGTCCTCTTTGGCTTCGGTAACAAAAGCGGCTACGCGCTTGGTTTTACCGGTGCCGTGGGGCAAGCTTACAGTGCCGCGAACGGTCTGGTCGGTTTTCTTTGCGTCAATGTTAACGCGAATATGGACTTCCATACTGCCGACAAATTTGGTGTTAGCGGTTTTCTTTGCTAACTCAATCGCCTCTTGTGCGCTGTAGACTTTATTTTCATCTACCAACTCGTTATTGGCTTTCACACGTTTGGCTAATTTAGCCATAATACTTTTCCTTCCTGCCCTCTGATGCACTATGTCAACGAGGGTCGTGGTCTTATTGAGCCACTCTATTACACTGGAGTATTAGAGTGTCGCTCTCCCACGAATTAAATTTAAACTAGTTATAAGTAACTAGTGGAAAGCGACGAGCTTTTTTATGGCTCGTCGCCAAACACTAAATACAAATTACTTCTTTTCGCTTTCCAAGAATTTCTTAACATCCTGGACGGTGCTCATCATTTGCGCCGGGAAGATAATGGTAGAGTTCTTTTCTACGGAAATTTCCGCCATGGTCTGCAAGTTTCTTAATTGCAAAGCGATTGGATGTTCGTTAATCACGTCGGCGGCGTCGGCCAATTTTTGCACGGAGAGGAATTCACCTTCGGCGGCAATAATTTTGGCGCGCTTCTCGCGTTCGGCTTCGGCCTGTTTGGCCATTGCGCGCTGCATATTTTCCGGCAGCTCAATGTCTTTAATTTCCACTAACGAAACCACTACTCCCCAGGGTTCGGTATGCTGGTCTAGCACCGCGCGAATTTCCTGGTTAATGGTTGTGCGTTCGGAAAGAATTTCGTCTAACTGGAATTTGCCGACAATGTTGCGAATGGTAGTCTGAGCAATTTGATTAATGGCCGACATAACATTCTCAATAGCCACAATGCTCTTAACCACGTCCACCACCTGGTAATAAGCTACCGCGGAAACGTCTACGGAGACGTTATCTTTGGTAATTATTTTCTGCGGCGGAATTGGCAGAGTAATAGTTCTTAAATCCACTTTTTTTATCCATGAGATATATGGAAATATCCATGTGAGGCCCGGAGCTTTAATTCCGGTAATTTTCCCCAAAATGAATACCACGCCTTTTTCATATTGCTGCACCACCCGAAGACCGGGCAGGAGAAAGAAAAAAACCAAAAGCAAGATAAGCACTACGACAAATGGCATATAGTTTTGATTAATTACTAATTTCTAATTGTTCTAATTAACCTAAATAATTCACAATCTCTAATTGCCAATTTCGACATTTAAGCATTAGACATTGTTTAGAATAATTAGGTTAATTAGAAATTAGGTAAATTTAGTCAATTACTTCCACGCCCATGCTTCTGCAAGTGCCGCGAATAATTTTCTCGGCGGCTTCCAGAGTGGTGGCGTTTAAGTCTACCATCTTTTTCTCGGCAATTTCCTTAATCTGTTTTGCGGTAATTTTGCCGACTTTGGTGGTAAGCGGGTTGGCGGAGCCTTTGGCCAAACCAATAGCTTTCATAATCAGGTTAGAAGCCGGCGGAGTCTTTAAAATAAAAGAGAAGGAACGGTCTTCGTATACTGTCATTAACACCGGGATAGTCATATCCCCGCCCGCTGTGCGGTCGTTAAATTCTTTAACGAAAGCGGCAATGTTAATACCGTGGGGTCCAAGTGCGGTTCCAACTGGCGGGGCAGGAGTTGCCTTGCCGGCCGGAAGCTGCAACTTTATAGTTGTCTTTACTTTCTTAGCCATAAATCTACAGAAATTTCTACGAATTCTACAGAAACCTACAGAATCCGTATTTTAATATTAATGGTGATTAGATTTTATTCTAAACTCATAATTCGAGAAGCGCGAGTTATGAATTAGGGATAAAATTATTCTCTAGTTATTTTACCGGGTTTAAAACGAGGGCTCTGAATTTTACCAGGACTGAATTTTAAATTTATTTGGCTTGGATTAATATGAATATCATTGTAAATTCCAGAGTTATTACCATGAGGGGTAATATTGGCGACAACCTCTTGAGTATCTAAAAATTTTGTAAAAGATTTAATTTCACCCTCAAAATTTCTACCTTCAAAAGTGCCGGTTACTACATCGTGCTGCTTAAAACCACCGTATGAGTCAAATGATTCACTCTGTCTTTCTCTTGTTTCGCTCATATATTTTATACAAAGCTTATTTGAAGTTAGAATTAACAAATTTTGGTTCTGTAGTTTTCTGTAGTGTCCCCACAGTAGTTTCCGTAGTTACATTTTTTTAACCTGCAAGAAGTCCAATTCCACCGGGGTTTCGCGGCCGAAAATAGTTACCATAACTTTAACTTTGCCTTTAGCTTCGTCCAACTCCCCTACCTTGCCTTCGTAATCTTTAAACGGCCCGTCGCTAATTTTAACCAAGTCGCCGATGGCAAATTCCACTTTATATTTTGGCTCGTCGGCGCCCATGCGCTTTTTCAAATAAGCCAGCTCTTCCGGATCAATTGGGGAAGGAATAGTGCCGCTGCCTACGAATCCGGTAACGTTAGGGGTATTGCGGACCACATACCAGGAGTCGTCAGTCACTATCATATCTACCAAAACATAACCGGGGAAAATTTTCTCTTCCACAGTTGTGCGGCGGCCTTCGCGGATTTTAATCTTCTTTTCTTTCGGCACCATTGCATCAAAAATCTTATCCTGCATACCCATAGATTCAATACGCTGCCTCAGGTTGAAAGCAACGCTATCTTCATATCCGCTATAAGTGTGAAGCACATACCAATGGCGTTCGCCGGTAACTTGTTGTCTGGACATAAAAAATTGAAAATTTAAGATTAAGATTTAAAAAACACAACTAGCGCACAAACTAAAATAATTATTTCAATATAAAAAGTTAATCTGGTAACGTAAAGCTTTAAAAACGAAGTCCAATACCGGAAAAAACTTTCTCCGTCTATCTGCTTTTTTACTCCGCGGTTTTTAAAAGCCCATAATTCTTTATTAAACGGCCACAGCCACATTACCCCGTACTCAATGCTGTCCAGTAAAAAGTGGCTCCAGCTTCCCAGCCAAATCAGTAAGCCGAACATTTGCCAGTAAGCATTTGCGGCTAGAAAATAAACGGCTAAGCCGGCAAGCAGCCAAAGCACCGGAATGTGGGTATAAAACTGCCGATGAATGCTGTTGTCCTTTTTATTGTAGTAAAAAGATTTTACTTTTAAAAAGGCAGCAAAGTTATCAAGGTCCGGAGCAAACCCCCAAAAAAATCCCCACCACAGCAGCTGATTAATTTCAGCTTGAGGCAGTTCGGGTTTAACTATTTTTAAAAGGGCCTGAGCGGTTAAATAACCAGCGGCAACGTGTCCGGGAGGAAGCATTAGAGGTTTACTTTAATGCGGCTTCAAAAACGCGGAGCAAGCCAAAATCAAAAGCTCCTAAAATAAAGGCTACAGCCAAGCTAAAAATAATGACTGTGAGGCTGTATTTAAAAGTTTCCGACTTGGTTGGCCAGACAACTTTTGCCAATTCGCTTTTGACTTCGCCTAAAAATTCAAATATTTTCATAAAATTTGGTCTTTTTTAAAAGGCCTTGCAGGCCTTTATATAGAGCATAATACCATAAATAGTGAAAATTTGTCAAACCCTAAGGTTTACAGCCTTAAGCTCTGGCGGGTAGAGCCCTATTCTTTTGGCCGGGACAGCTGGGTGTCTAAAATATTAATAATTTCCGCAACCCTTTTAAATACATCTTCCACTTTGGTATTGGCTTTAACAAAATATTCATCAACTTTTAAAGCCTGGGCGCGCAAAATGTCCTTATTGCTCCACAGATTGCTTAAAATAATAACTTTAGTCTCTGCCAATGACCTGTCAGGATAAGTCCTAACCCTTTCCAGCACCTGAAAACCGTCAACTTTAGGGAGCAATAAATCCAGCAGGATTAAATGAGGCCTATGGTCCATAACCACATTAATAGCCTCTTCACCGTCGGCAGCTTGTAAAATTTGATAGTTAGACAGCTGCAAACCGTCAACTAAAATGCGCCTAAGGTCATTGTCGTCTTCTACCACTAAAATTTTCTTTTCCGAGTTGCTCATATTGCTTTTATAATAGCACTATTTTTCTTTTAAATACAGGGTGGGGTTGAAAACCCCGGCCTTGCCTATGCTTATCTTTGTTTCGGCCAAAAGCACTTTTTGATTTTGGGAGTCAACTTTGCTAACGCTTAAAATGTATCTTCCTGGGTTTGCTCTTAGCAAAAATTTTCCGGTTACCGTTACCCAGGCCTTGCCAAAGCTTATTTGCGTAAACTTTTCATTATGCAATTCGAGAAATAAATTTTCGTATAGCAGATTTTTGTTATTAGACTTTATTTTCCCCCAAAGCCTCGGCGTCGGGGTGAACAAAGCTAAAATTAACAGCCCCCCATAGCCGCATAACAATAAATAACCATACCATGGGTAAAGATGTTTTTGCACAAGCCAAAATCCCAAAATTAAAAAAATCAAACCAAACCAAAACATCACGGCAACTAATTTTTTAAAAAACTTTTTTAAATACGGATGGTTGTTTACCAATTCTTTTTTGGCCTGCTGGTTCCAGTCAAAGTTTTCCGGATCCATTGGGACGTTTGGCGCCACCACGTCGTAGTCGCCATACAATTCAAAAAATTCCCCGTGATAAAGATTATCATAAATGCCATCGCTGTCCCCGGCGGCATATTTGGAGGGAAAAAGATAATTTGTCTTTTTTACAAAAATTTTAAATTTTCCCGGTTTAGCTAAAAAGCCATAGCGGCCGGCCAGGTCTGTTACTCCGGTTTCCACTTCGCTTCCGTCAACATACAACAACTTTACGATTACCGGATCAAGCGGCTGCTTTGTTACGCTGTCATAAACAATTCCCCAAAACTGCCTTTTTTTCCGCAAGCTGAAAAAAACCAGAAGGCTGTCTATCTGCCATAAAGTATACAGCCACAAAAAAGAGAAGAGACTTGTTCTTGCCGAGTACTTAGCCGGATTTTTTTTATTTTTATCTTCGGATGGCATATTTATTTTTTACTTTTTCAAACGCGCAACTTGAAAAACATTTTCCAATAAACAAGCGACGGTAACAGGGCCAACCCCGCCAGGCACCGGAGCCAGCATTCCGGCTATCGGCTCAACAGACTGTGAATCAACATCACCCACAATGCCGCCGTCTTGTTCCGATGTACCTGCGTCAATAATAATTGCTCCCGGCTTAATTGCGCTGCCTTTTATTAACCCCGGTTGCCCGGCCGCGGAAATAATTACGTCCACTTCTTTAATAGCACTGGCAAGATTTTCCGTTTTACTGTCGGCTACCAATACTTCCCAGCCTCTGTTTTTTAACAGTTTCGTTACCGGCAAGCCAACTAATTTTCCCTGGCCAATAACCAAAAATTGCTTGCCGGAAAAATCCAGGCCTGTGCTATTTAAAACGGCCATTACCGCTTTAGCCGTAGGAAATTCTAATTTTGACTGATTGTTGTAAAAAAGCCCTGAATTAGCAGTTCCAGTACAGTCCACGTCTATACTAGGGTCAATCGCATCCAAAATTTGCTGGGTGGCAATGTGTTTTGGCAATGGCAACTGAACAATTAGCCCGCAAAGCCCCGGGGTTTTGTTTAGCGCTTGAATTTCATTAACTAATTCCTCAGTAGAAATTGATTCGGGAAAATTTGCCTGTAAAAATTTAATTCCAATGTCGTCGGCGGTTTTTGCCTTCATTCGAACATACTGGGTGGAAGAAGGATCTTCGCCAACCAGCACATCGCAAAAAATCGGCACAAAAGGCAAAGCCTTAACCTGTTCTTTTACCGAACTTAAAATTTCTGCGGCAATTTTTTTCCCGTCAATTATCATATTAGTTCAAGTATAAGGGAATTAACGCTTAGTATCAAGCAGCCTACATAACACATCCCCCGTCCTAAATCCTATATGCTATTTTCCATATCTATTCTGCGCCCACCACAATAACGCGTCTTTTACAACCGGCACGGAAGCAATGTGCCCTTCACCGCCGGCTTCCACCAAAACAGTAATTACAATTTGCGGATCTTCATAAGGCGCATAAGCCGTAAACCAGGCGTGGGTTCGCTTTGGGTCGGCTCCGTCGAACTGAGAAGTACCGGTTTTTCCGGCGGATGTAATCGGCAAAGAAGCAAGCTGGTGTCCGCTGCCGGAAATAACTGTTTCCCGCATGCCTTGCTGCACTGCTTTAATATTTGCATCATCAACAAATTTCTGGACTAAAACCTGGGGCTGGTTTTGAAAGATTGTTTTTCCATTAGTGTCCATAACTTTGTTTAAAAGCTGCGGCTTCATGCCGGTTCCGCCATTGGCAATTGTTGCGGTCCATTCGGCCACCTGCAGAGGTGTTACCAGCATATCTCCCTGGCCAATGCCAATATGGTAGGTGTCGCCCAAATACCACTTGCTTAAAATTGGGTCATTTTTAAAATAATTTGCCTTCCAGGTTGGATCCGCCACAACCCCGGGCTTCTCTCCTGGCAAATCAATTCCAACCGGGCTGCCCAAATTAAATTTTTTATAATACTCCGCCAATTTTTCCGCGCCCAAGCCTTTTACCTGGCTGCTCGGATGCCCGCCGGCAACGGTATAAAAATAAATGTCGCTACTTTCGGCAATCGCGGAATAAACATTCATCGGGCCTAAGCCTCCCCTGTCCCAGCCGTAAAAATTATAGCTAATAGCGGGATTGAACTGATTTGGAATTACTAAAACTCCGCGGTCATTAATTACGGTATTCGGGCTTATTGTTCCCTCCTGCAGCGCCGCTAACGCCACCATTGGCTTTACTGTTGATCCCGGCGGATAAGTCCCGGCAATGGCGCGGTTAAATAATGGTAAATTTTTGTCGTTTATTAACAGGCTGTAGTCTTGTTTTTTTATGCCATGGGCAAATAAATTATTATCAAAACCCGGCAAACTCACCAGCGCCAAAACTTGCCCGGTCTTTGGATTAATAGCAACCGCGGCCGCTTTGGGATTATTGCCGGCTTTTAAATCATTATAAAGTTTTTCCTGAAGCCCTTTGTCTATATTTAACTGCAGCGTGTTGCCCGGAAGCGGACTATTTTGCCCCAAAATATTAAGCAGCTTTCCGGTCGCGTCTACCTCCACTAAATCCCTGCCATTTTCTCCGTGCAGATAATTTTCATAAACCGACTCAATTCCGGACTTTCCGGTAAAATCAACTGAATCGTATATGTCTTTGTTTAAATGTTTTAAATCATCTTCGCTTACCAATCCCGTATAGCCAAGAATATGGGAAAAAACCGGAGCCTCCACGTAATCGCGCACGGGAATCTGCTGAACCGAAAAACCAATAAATTCGCTGGCTCTGGTTTCAAATAAAATCGCCTGATCCTGGCTTATGTCCTGCAAAATTACAATGGGAGTAAGCTGTGCCGGCGAAGCTGCGCGCAATTTTTTTAAAACTTCATCTTTATCAAAAATAAAAGTTGAGGAAATTGTATTTACTTCCGTTTCCAGATCCTGCGCGTTTTTAGGCAAATCAAAAGGAATTGCCACCAGGTTAAAACTGGCGGTATTTTGCGCAAGAATTTGTCCGTAATTGTCCAAAATTAAACCGCGGGGAGCAAGCAGGCTTTGGCTGCGCACGCGATTATTGTCCGACATTGTTCTAAAATCCGAACCGCGGACAATCTGCAAAAAAAATATTCTCGCGCCAAAAATTCCAAACGTCAAAACCAAAACCATCCATAGCCAGCTCTGCTTAGGGCCGACTCTTTCGGCATCGTGCAGCTCGTCTACCGAACTATTTGAGTCAACGGCAGATTCTTCCCAGTCTAAAGGTTTTAAACTGTCCGGTTTTCTAAAACTGGTTTTTATTTCAAATGGATTTCTCATAAGCTCACCTCACTATGCCACGACGGCGAATAGTTAAACTGTCCACCCCTTGCTTTAACAGGGTATAGACAATATACATTGGATAAAGCAAAGCCCAATTGTACAAAAAATTTATTAAGAAGTAACGGGAAAACAAAGAAAAACTTTCAAAATCATGAGTCCAATTAAATTTATAAACCATAAGCCCATACAGCCAGACAACCAGATAAGCAACGGCCAAAGCCCCGAATAGCAACCCGCTTAAAGATTTCCAGTTTAATTCAAAAACTATAAAAGTGTCACTTAACAGGTGCAGGCAAGATGAAGAAATTAAGAACGCCAGGGTAAAGGAGCCAAAAAAACCGGTATAAAAAAAATCTAACAGCAAGCCGGAAATAAAAGCAATAAAGTAAAAGTCGTATCCTTTTTTCTCCAGGGCAAAAAAAATCGTGAATAAAAAAAGCAAATTAGGAACCTGTTTGGCAATCGGCATCTGGCCAAACAGCCCCAAATTAATTCCAAGAAGCAAGACTATTAAAAATAAATAAATTATATATTTCATAGTGTACTAATACGCGATACTAATATACTAATGCACTAATAATACCTGCCTGCCGGTAGGCAGGCAAATAACCGTTAATTCTGTTTTTTTAGCATCTGTAGATATTAGTTTCATTAGTGCATCTGCAAATTTGCATCTTTAATTTATTGCTTAACAATAAAAACAAACTGCAGGTTTTCAAAATCCGCCGGGCTTACCAGAGACGCTCTTTTAAACAAGTCGTTGCTGGTGGAAACAATATCACCAACCTCGCCAATTAAAATATCTTTTGGGATTTTATCGTTAATTCCTGCGGTGACGGCCAAAAACCCTTTTTGTAAATCTGTGGATTGGGGAACCTGGTCTAAAATTAATCCGGAACCAAAAGATCCCTTTACAATTGCGCTGGCATTGGTTTGGCTTACTTTGGCGTCGGTAGAAAATTTCGAGCTGGTTGAAAGCAGGATGGTGCTGGAATTTTTTCCGGAATATATTACTTTGCCCACCATATAGCCTTGAGAAATTGCGGCCTGCCCTTCTATAACCCCGGACTCTGTCCCGCAATTTAAAACCAACGAGTCGGTAAGGCCAAACGGGTTATGAGAAAGCACGGTACAAGCCACCAAAGATTGTTTACTATTTTTAACAAAACCCAACTCCTTAGTTAAAGTTTCATTTTCCCTTAACACTTCCTCATACTGAACCAAGTTCTGTTGCAATTCTAAGACTCGGGAATTTAAGCGGGTGTTTTCACTGGAAATATCTTTTAATCTATAAACCGTGGAGAAAAAAGTTTTTACCGGGCTTACCACTCCTTTAACCAAGTAAATCACCGGCCTTGGCGACTGAAGCACGGCATTGCGGACCGGATCAAGCCAGCCTTTTGTTTGAAAAAAAACCAAAAAAACCAGGAGGACCAGGCAAGCAAAAAAAATAGCAAAAGCTTTTGTATATATAAAACGCATTAGCGATCCTAATCTCCGAATAGCATCCGAATTATCCGAATGAATCCAACCTTCCTAACAGTGGACAGATTCGGATACCAATTCGTTGTATTCGGATCGATTTATTATCTTGGGATTTTAGCAAATTCAGTCGGCACTAAAACATCTTTAAGAAGTTCCAAATCTTCTACCACCACTCCGGCGCCACGAGCAACGCATGTGAGCGGATCTTCTGCAATAGAAATTGGCATTGCGGTGGCGTCCCTAACCAACTTGTCTAAACCGCGGAGCAGCGCCCCGCCTCCGGCCATAACAATGCCTTTGTTCATAATATCCGAAATTAATTCCGGAGGAACTTCTTCAATCACGCTCTTAATGCTGTTTACGATGATTCTCAGGCTATGCATTAAAGCTTCCCGCACCTGGGTATCGGAAATGGTTACTTCTTTTGGCAAGCCGGAAACCAAATCCCTTCCGCGCATTTGGGCATAAAGCGGCTGTTCAAGCGGGTAAGCGCTGCCTATTTTTATTTTTACGTCTTCAGCGGTTCGCTCGCCAAGCAATAAATTAAAATTTTCTCTGGCATACTGAATTATATTCTCGTTCATTTCGTCGCCGGCAATGCGGATGCTCTTTGAAATAACAATCCCGCCCAAAGAAATTACCGCTATTTCCGCTGTACCGCCCCCAATATCAACAATCATGCTTCCGGAAGCATCCTGCACATTAAGACGGCTGCCAATAGCTGCGGCCATTGGTTCCTCTATTAAATAAGCGGAAGCCGCGCCGGCATTAATAGCCGCGTCTTGCACCGCGCGCTTCTCTACTTCGGTAACGCCGGAGGGAATGCCAATTACCACGCGCGGACGGCGCAAAAAAGTATAAGTTTGGGAATGGACCTTGTCGATAAAATATCTAAGCATTGCTTCGGTAACTTCAAAATCGGAAATAACCCCGTCTACCAGCGGCCTGGTTGCCACAATGTGCTGAGGAGTTCGCCCAACCATTAATCTTGCTTCGGAACCAATGGCTAAAATTTGCTTGGTGCGCTGGTTTACCGCCACAACAGAAGGCTCGTTAATAACAATCCCCTTGCCTTTAACATAAACCAGGGTATTTGCCGTACCCAGGTCTATGCCAATATCTTTAGAAAATTTCTGATAAAATCGATCAAACATCAAAATTTTTATTAATCAGTTAAACGTAGACAAAACAAAATTAAAATGCCCATACTGTTTGCATTTTAATTTTGTTTTAATTTTAGTTTTTTAATTTATCTGCCAACTCGTTGATTTTAACAAGTTGCGATTCTTGCCCTGCGCGTTCCTTTAATTCAACGCTTTCCTGGGCCACGGTTTTAGCCGACACGACCACGCGGTATGGCAATCCGATTAAATCCGCATCTGCAAATTTTGAACCGGCGGACAAATCCCTGTCATCATATAATACCTCAACGCCTGAGTTTAGTAAATCCTGATAGAGGTTTTCCGCTGTTTCTTCCCCGCCTTTAAGCGAAATTAAGTGGACTTTAAAAGGAGCAACCGCGGCTGGCCAAATAATCCCCTTATCGTCGTGGAATTTTTCTACAATCACGCCCATTAAACGGGAAGTTCCAATGCCATAACAGCCCATTATTACTGTTTTCTTGGAGCCGTCGCTGTCTGTAAATTGTAAGTTAAACGGCTTGGAATATTTTTCCTGAAGCATAAAAATATTTCCGACTTCGGAAGCCTTGGCTTCCCTCCAGGAGGTTTTACCGCACTTAGTGCATTCTGCCCCATCTTCAAAAACTTCCTTGTTCTTTGCCATTCCGCACTTCTCACAAATATAAATTACATCTTCCCCGCTTTCAATCTCCACCTGATACTCGTGAGAAAATTTGGAAAATGTCCCGCCGGAGGCCTCTGTAAATAACGCATTTAACCCAAGGCGCTGAAAAATCTTTTCATAAGCGGGAATTGCCACTTCATTATAATATTTTTCTAAATCTTCAGAGGATGCGTGAAAGCTGTACAAATCTTTCATTCTAAATTCACGGCCGCGCAACAACCCGCTTTTAGCTCTTGGTTCATCGCGGAATTTGGTTTGAATTTGATAAACCGCCAAAGGCAAGTCTTTATAAGAATTGATAACCGGTATGGCCATTGGGGTAACTATTTCTTCGTGCGTCGGGCCTAAAGCATATTCATTGCCGTGCTGCGATTTAACTTTAAACAACACATCCAAGCCCTGCCATCTGCCGGTTGCTTCCCAATTGGCTTTTGGATGCAATGACGGCATAAAAACTTCCTGACCGCCGGCGGCGTCCATCTCCTCGCGAACAATGGCTTCAATTTTTTTTAGCACACGCCAGCCCAAAGGCAAATATGAATACACCCCGGCCAAAGCTTTTTGAACAAATCCTCCCTGCTCCAACAATTTTGCGTTTACAGAAACGTCGTCTGCAGGAGTAGTTTTGGAGGTTTTTAAAAAATATTTAGATTGTCTCATTTTTTAAATTTCTTTAATAAATTAACTTTAGTTAGCCTTTCTATTAAGCTAGCGTATTTGTAACGAAGCATTTTATAGTCTCCGCTATTACTGCCCTGGTACTGCACCTCTCCGCCTTTTTGTTCTTTAAGAATTTCCGTAAATGGAATATTTTTTACTATCACATCAATTAAAAGTTTTATGTGCTTTGGCCCCAACTTTGCTAGTTCCTCAACGAGAAATGAGCGGATGTCTGAAACAGAAGTTTTCTGCATTTTTTCTATTGTATAAGGCGACTCTGCAATTTCGGAATATAATGCATTGGTAATTTTTTCAAGATTTTCTTTTCCAGAAAATTTACTTTCCGCCAAGGCAAGCTCAGCAGGCTCGGATTGTACTTCTTGCGGATAAATCTTAGGCGGACGCTCGGCATCAAACTCTAAACTGGCGTCATAGTGAGGTTTTAAACGTTCAAGTCTTACTACATCAGGATTAGCAGCTTCGAATAAAGATCTATTCTGCTTTTCTTGATCCAACCCTGGCCTGTGTTTTTCCCACATACTATTTCTTAATTAAATCATGAATTGTTACAACTACCATCAGTAATAAAAGCAAAGCAAAACCAACGCCGTTTACAATTTGCTCAACTTTTTGATTATTCTTTTTTCGGCGGACAACTTCAATCAGCAAAAACAAAACGCGGCCGCCGTCTAATGCCGGGAACGGCAAAATATTTAAAACCGCCAGGTTCAAGGAAAGAAAAGCGGTAAATTGCAATAAATAAATAAAACCCATGCCCGCAACTTCGCCGGTGAGTTTGGCAATTTTTACCGGACCGCCAAGATTTGAAAAACCAGAGTGGGAAGCAATTAAATTATATAACCCGCTAACAATTCCGGTTAAAGCTGACCACGTGGTTTTAGCGCCTTCCCAAAATGCGGAATATACCGGATATTTTAATTTTCCAATTAAAGCCAAGGCAATACCCGTCGGACCTTCGCCGGCAGGCGGATTAGCGGTTGGAACTACGTTTATATTTTCCTGCTGCTGCCCTCTTTTTATATTAAAGGAAATGCTTTGTCCGGCGTGGTCCTTAACATATTTTTGGACTTCTTCCACCGCGCTAAATTTTTGTCCGTCAATTCCTAAAATTATATCGTTTGGCTTTAAGCCCGCTTTATCTGCCGGCAAATCTTTTACCACTTCCAGTATGGCAATGTTACCGGCAACAAAATGCGCGGATTTTGGCACATCGTTTAAATTATTTACCGCAACCGGCAAACCCACGCTAAAACCTATAGATAAAAGTACCCAGGCCAAAAGCACATTCATAATTACGCCGGCAACTAAAGTTAAAAACCGCGGCCAAAAACCTTTGTTAATAAAACTTCCGGGGTTGTCCTGGTGCTCGTTGTTCTCGCCTAAAATTCTGACAAAGCCGCCCAAAGGAATCCAGTTTATGGAATAAACCGTCTGGTCTTTGTCCGCCACTTCTTTATGGCCCCAAACCCACTTCCACTTGCCGCCTGTTTTTTGAATTCCGGCTAATCGCGGCGGGAAACCAAAACCAAACTCTTCCACCTGCATTCCGCTTTTTTTTGCCACAATAAAGTGCCCGAATTCGTGGACGAAAATTAAAACCGCGAGAATCGCTACAAAAATTAAAATTGTTATAATCATAAATTATTCTGTTTAAATATGAATCAAGAATCTGGAATTATGAATTAGGATGTTTACCACATAATTCTTAACTCATACTTCATAATTCTGTTAAACTGTCATTATTTCTTTTTCTTTTGCCTCGGCGTGTTTTTTAATTTCATCGTTATATTTGTCCACCACTTCCTGCAATTTTTTCTGCCCAACCTGCAAATCATCCTTGCTGATTTTGCCGTCGCTTTCCGCTTTTTTCATTTCTTTTTGCACGCCTTCACGGGCATTGCGAATTCCAATCTTTCCTTTTTCCGCCAACTGGCCGACTAATTTAACCATTTCTTTTCTGCGGTCTTCATTTAACGCGGGCAAAGTAATGCGAATAACTACACCGTCGTTACTAGGATTAAAACCTAAGTTAGCCATTTGAATTCCTTTTTCAATGGCCTGCATAGTGCCTTTGTCCCAGGGAGAAATAACTAATGTTTTTGCGTCAGCAACCGTAACCGAGGCTACGTGTTCGAGCGGCATTTTAGAGCCGTAAGATTCTACGGTAACGGTGTTAAGCAGAGCCGGATTAGCGCGCCCGGTGCGGACGCCGGAAAGTTCGTGGACAAAATGTTCCAACGCTTTTTCAAAATTTTCTTTATGTGAATTTAAAATTTGGTCTATCATATTTTTAATTTTCCGCTAATTCGCGAATTTTCACTAATTTCACAAATGCTCTTTAGTATGATTCGCGCAGATTAGTGAATTCGTGGATAATAATTATTTTTCTATATTCTATATGCTATCTACTAAATGCTTACTGAGACGAGTATACTCCGGCGTAAACGATTTGCGGCAGCTGCGGGTCGATTAAAATATAATTTATAAACCCGGCCGTCTGCTTGCTTTGCGTTTGGAAAGTCTGCCCGCCATCGGTAGATTTATATATTGTTGAACCAACGCTGGTAAAAACTATATTGCTGCTGCTTGGGGCAATTGCCACTGCTCTGGCGTCGGCGTCTTCCGCCTTTACCGGCAGCTGCAACTGCTGCCAATTCTTCCCATCATCCACCGTTTTAAACAAGCCTTTGTTGGTTGTAACATAAATTAATCCTGGCGTGGTGTAATCTACATACAGCTGGCTAAAAGAATCTATGGTCGAACTGGTATAGGACAATGAACCTAAATTATAGGTTTTACTTAAAGTTGAGCTTACTTCGTCAAAATTTTCCGCAAATCCGGTGGACTTAAACAGGCCCTTGGCTTTAAGCAGCACATAAATATTTCCATTCTGCCACAGCATTCTGTTTACCCGGTCGCTGAAGTTCCTTGCTAATTGCCAGCTAATTCCGCCGTCCGCGCTTTTGATTATACTGCCGGATGTCGTGCCAATAATTATTTGATTTGGGTTATTTGGATTAATAGCAATAGCCCTTACCGCGTTTAATGTGCTTTCTTCATTGTAAACCTGATTCCAACTCGCGCCCCCGTCCGTGGTTTTTACCACCCGTCCGTGATCCGCAAAATAACCGGCGGCATAAATAATTTTTGGGTCTCCCGGGCTAATGGCAAAGTCATAAACAAATACGTTAGAAAGAATTTTGCTCCAGTTGGCTCCTGAATCTTCCGATTTAAATAATCCCGAAGTATAACTGCCTGCGTAAACCGTTTCCCGGTTGCTGGGAGCGAAAGCCATTTTGGAAATACTTAGCGACACCAGGCTCTGCGCGGAATTGCCTTTTATAGCGTTAGAAAATTGCCAATCCGCTCCGCCATTCGTGCTCTTCATTACTCCTGCCGGCAGGCTGGAGGAAAAAAAGTTGCAACCTGCCGCTAAAAATATTAAAGCAATCCCGAGAATAAATTTTTTGTTTTTTTGCATAGCTTATTTTTTAATGCAAACAATTAACTATTAAATAATGTAATTAAGTATCCGCGCCATCTGGTTTTTATCTGTACATCTGCGATTTATATTTTTAACAGCAAACTTTGCAGCACCAGCTTTTTATTTAAATTCTTCTTCAATCCGGACAAAGCTTCGCTTAAAGCCTGAACTTTTAAATAATCGCCGGGGTTTTTATGCAAGGCCGCCAACTGCCAGGATAGCCAGTCCTTAAACTTTTCTTCCAGCTCCTCATTCTCATTTTCCGCGATCTCACTCAAACGCGCCAGCCGCTCCCCGCTTTTTGCCTTAATTAAACTTTTATATTCTTCAACCGCTTCTTTCCTCAAGGAAAAAAAATCTTTATCCGCCACAATTTTATTTAAAATCGAAATGCTGCCGTAGCTAAGCTCCAAAATTTCTTCGCTAATTTCTAACTTTTCTCTCTTGGCAAACTCACTTAACCTGGCTTTGCTAAAAGCATTAAAACTAAATGCCTGGCAGCGGGACAAAATGGTAGACAATAGCCTAGAGGAAGAGGAAATTAAAATTATAATTGTATTTTCCGCCGGCTCTTCTAAAGTCTTTAGCAAGGCATTGGCGCTCTGGGAGCTTAAATTTTCCGCATCATTCAAAATGGCAACCTTGTACTTTCCCGCAAAAGGTTTTAAGCCAAGCCTGGAAATAAATTCCCGCGTCGCCTCCATAGTTATTTGACCGCTGCTGTCTAAGCTTAAAAAATCCGGGTGGCTGCTTAAATTTTCCGTTTCCAAAACTTTTTTGGCAAATTCAAGAGCCAATTTTTTTTTACCTACCCCGGAAGGTCCATGGAAAAGATACGCATGGGGAAAAACCTTATGCTTAAGCTGTTTTTCCAAAATTGCTTTCACGTTGTCGTGGCCAAATGTTTCCCATGTCATAACTTAAAAATTATAACATTTAAGCCTTTATTTAGCAAAAAACAGCCCGGCTTTTGTTTATTAAAAGCCGGGCTGTTTGAAATTTCTGCTATTTAACTATAACCGTTCCTTTTATGATTGGGTTTAAGTGGTCGTGATAGCCCCAACTCCCAACCTTATCAAACTGAAAATTAAATTTTGCGCCGGCGGCAACAGCCTTGCCGGAATCAAAACCCGGATAACCGGTATGGGTTGGATGCGGGTCGGATGCCGGCCAAAAATCCTGAGTGCTTTTATTTTTAAACATAATGTAATCCCCGGCTTTTATAGTTATAGTGCTGGGGCTAAACTGCGCGCCGTCAAAGTCCACCTCCCAAACCTGAATATCGGGAGCAGCGGCCTCGTCTTCCCCGTTGCTAAATTTTCCGGGTGTGTAATCCGGACTGGAAGAATTATTTTTTGTATTTAATTTACCCATCTCCGGCGTTGAAGATGATTCTAACTGTTCAGATTGCGATTGCTGAGTTTGGTTTGAATCCGACGTTTGATTAAATTGTTCGGCCGGGGCCTTAGCCTGATTTCTGCCATACAAATAGTAGCCGGCTCCGGCTAAAACAGCCAGGACCACTATTATAATAATTGTTTTTTTCATAATAATATTGTTAATGTTATACTATAATTATACCATGTAGATTTAAGAAATTCTTTTCTATTTGAAAAAGCCTAAGCGATATGCGAAAAATAATTATTGGGGAGCCGCCTACCAAGGCAAAAAAACGGGAAATAAAAAAACGGCCGCGCATGCGCGTTCACGGCCGCTCATTGCTCGTTCAAAAATCCCATGCCGGTAAAAAATTAACCGTGAAAAGTTAATTTAGCAAATTTTCTGCTTTCCTAAATTCTTAATTCATGAATCATAATTCTAAACTACTCGCCGTAGTCGGCCCCACCGCCTCGGGCAAATCGGAACTGGCGGTTGCCTTAGCAAAAAAATTTAATGGTGAAATTATCTCTTGCGACAGCCGGCAAGTCTATAAAGGCATGGACATTGGCACGGGAAAAGTGGCTGGCTCTTGGCAAAAAGTTAATCAGACAAATAAGTCTAATAAGTCCTATTTGACTTATGTTTACAAATCTATTCCCCACCACCTGATAGATTTTCAAAATCCGGCCCGCCAATATTCCGCAGCTCGTTTTCAAAAAGAAGCAAAAAAAATTATTGCTGAAATTTTAAAGCGCGGGCGCTTGCCTATTCTTTGCGGCGGCACCATGCACTGGATTGACGCGGTTATTTATGACCAAAAAATCCCGGAAATTAAACCTAACTTAAAACTTCGCGCGCGCTTGGAAAAGCTTTCCACCACCGGCTTATTCGCACGAATTAGCCGTTTGGATCCACAACGGGCAAAAACTATAGATAAGTTTAACCGAAGGCGGCTTATAAGAGCTTTAGAAATTGTAATCTCCACGGGCCGCCCTGTTCCGCCGCTGAACCCTGAACCCTCGCCTCTCTATGTTACTCTGATTCTCGGCACCAATCTTCCGCAAAAAACACTTTATGAAAAAATTGACAGGCGCCTCAAAGAAAGATTAAAACACGGGATGATAAAAGAAGTCCAAAATCTTCATGATGGCTTCCGGGTCAGTCCGCGCAAATTTCCGCGTCAGTCCGCGTTAAGCTGGAAAAAATTAATTAGTTTCGGTTTGGAGTATAAATTTGTTTCGTTATTCTTGCAAAAGAAAATATCCAAAGATGAACTTTTTATCCAACTTTCATTTGCCATTAAACACTATGCCAAACGGCAAATGACTTGGTGGAAAAGAAATAAGAATATTATTTGGATAAAACCGGACATAAAAAAGGCCGAAAAACTCACGCAAAAATTCCTAAATAGCTAATTTTGCCCTATTTTCAACACGCTTAAACAAGCGTGTTTTTTTATTATTCTCTTGACAAAATAGCCAAAAAGGTGTATAATATTGGGTCTTAATAATGCACTCATCGTGCAAAATTTAAGACCTATTTTTTGTTCTTAATAATATCTATGGAGGATATTTAAGAGGAGATTATTATTCCCTTGGACAAATTGTATATCAGCTTGTCATTCCGGGAGCCACATCGGGCTACCCGGAATCCATAAGCCTGGTATTCAGCTTGTCCAAGGGAACTTCTGCAGGGTTTCTCATTGGGCAAACGCCGGCAACCCCGGCAAGGAAGATGATTACCATGAAAAAGTTTTTCTCGATTTTCGTCCTGGCCGCCCTCGCGGCCTTTTCAGCCAATGCGCAGAACAACACCGCTCCTGTGCCGGTCGCGCAGACTTCTATGATTTGCGACCCAACAAAGGACGTTGTTCTGGTCGGCGAGTGGAACTCCGGGGAAGCCCGGTCCATTTGCCACAGCTACGCAGGCAACATTGAGGTAGTGAACCGTGTTTGGGCACCATCGGCTCAACAGATTCTACCGCTCGATGGCGCCTACAACTTCCTGACATACTCAACGTCAGGCAGGGTGCGCTGGCACACACCGGAACAAACCTGGCAGTGGTTGCTGCCCGCCAACGGCCGGTTGCGCAACGAAAATAGGTTTGGCTTCACTCTCACCGATCGCTGGGAGCGTGAAAAGCTCGGACTTGGCCTTTGGGCTGGCGGATTCTACACCGCTGATTCAATGCCCATGACTAACCTAGACTACTGCACGATGTCGTCCGCCAATCCGCAGGACATCATCGTATGTGCCGACTCTAACAACAAACGGTTCACCATGTCCCGACCATCGGACTTCGCCGGGCACCGGGAAGAACTCAGTGTGAACCTGGATCAGTACCCAGTTGGCACTGCGGCGATTGGCGGGAAGCTCTACCTACTGCTCGCCAACGAGTTCACCTACCCTCCCTGCAACGACCCCGTCTGCTCCCCTGTGGCGCCAACCTCCGTCGTTCCTGGAAAGCTAGTCGAAGTGAGCTTTGACTACGGTCAAAGCGAGGTCAGCCAGAAGGTTGTGCTCGATGGGATCAATGTAGACCCGGTCACCAACCTCAACAGGGTCGCCGCGGGTAAAGACGACATTTACTGGGTCGCCGGACAACACACAATTGTCCGGTACAACCCCAGCACCCGCGGGAAGGTGAAGGTCTACTACGAGGCCGGCGAGCAAACCATGCTCGCAGGACTCGCGGTGGTCCCCGCCAAGCAGTAATCTCCCCTCTCCCTCTCGCCAACTGTGGCGGGAGATGAACACACTTAGCGCCGACGGCTCCTTTATGGACCGTCGGCGCTTTTGTTTTTGCTTTTTTCTATTGCATTATCTGCAAAAATTTATTACACTATTGTCTCTGGATTTTCCAGACGAAAGTCTGGACAAAAAATAAACAACACAGGAGGATGAATGTCAGACATTCAAATAACTACTGCTGAAGCGTATGTGCTGTATACTACAGTCATTGACAACAAACTGCGGGTTACCGTATCCGTTGACGGCCAGGACGGCTACGAAACATTCACGACAAGCGGTGAAGGCAGTCCTTGGAAGGAGGATAACAAGCCTAAACCTAAAAAGGATGACGTCCTCATTCTCAAGTGGCATGTCGAAACAACAGACAAAAAGACTGTCAGGACACTCGTAGAGGCAAGGTTCAAGGAAGAGAAATCGGATACATCCTCAGTGACAATCCACCACCGACCAACAAGGCCAGCCCCTTCTGCCAAAGAACGACTTGCGCGGCGGACCACGGCCGGACGGCGCTAATCGGCGTCTCAAGCAACCAACGCGGGCAGCGGCCTTAAAACCGCTGCCCGTGAATCATTTATATAACACATTTATACCGCAAAAATATATTAAACAAATTGTGCAGTTTTGGACGATCGTCCAAAACTGCACAATTTTTATTTGGCCAGCTTTTTTATTGACTCTTGGTACTTATTTTCTTATACTCTCTAATAAGGAGGCTCAATAGAATGAGCATGACCAACCTGGAGAAAACAAGGGAAGCCCTAACACAGCTGGAAAAGCTGACCAGCTTTCTGCCTAGGCCTATAGGCGAGTGGATTAACGGGGCGTTCGCGCTTCGCTACCACGCTCGCCTGATCAAGGCACACAGCAATAAATAACCATCATGCCGCGAACAAACTAAAACGCCGCCCCATAGTACAAAGGGCGGCGTTCTCTGTTTATATCTGTGTATTTATGTTTACTAATCCGTGTTATTCAGTTTCTTTTTTAGCAGTTCGTTTATAATTTGCGGGTTGCCTTTGCCTTTTAGCTCTTTCATTGCCATACCGACAAGAAAACCAAAACTTTTTTGCATTCCCGCTTTATAATCTGCCACAGCCTTTTCATTAGCGGCAATTACTTTGTCTAAGGCTTCGGCAATGGCGCCCTCGTCGGATACCTGAGTTAATCCTAAGTCTTCCACAATATTGCTTGGATCGCCCCCTTTTTCATACATTACTTTAAAAACTTGTTTGGCCGCGCTGGAAGAAATTTTCCCGCTAACTATTAACTTAATTAACTCCGAAAAATTTTCGGCCGTTACAACGGAATCCGAAGGATTAATTAACTGTTGATTTAACAATGCGCTAAAATCCTGCAGACACCAGTTAGCCGCCAGCTTAATCATTTGGTTCCTGTCCAGTCCCGCTTCTTGCGTCATCCATTCATCTATTTCCGAGACAACATCTTCAAAATAAAACGCCAGTTCTTTCCAGTTAATTAAGTTTTCCACGTCTGCCGCAGGAAGTTTGTATTCTTCCAAAAATCGCGCGCGTTTTTGCGTCGGCAATTCCGGCATTATATTGCGCAGGTTGTCCAAATATTCTTTGGTAAACTGTAAAATCGGCAAGTCCGGTTCCGGCATATAACGGTAACCGTCAGCCTCTTCTTTGCTGCGCTGCTCAACCGTGCAGGAATCTTTTTCATTCCAGCCCATAGTGACCTGCTTTGGGGTCTTCCCCTCTTTAAGCATTTCAATATGGCGCGGGATTTCATAATTAATTGCGCTCTCGGCAAATTTAAAGCTGTTAATATTTTTTACTTCCACTTTATATTTTGGCAAGTTTGTTTCGCCCGGCTGGCGCACGGAAATATTCGGTTCGCAGCGCATTGTCCCCTTTTCCATATTGGCATCACTAGCTCCCAAATAGCGAACAATGTTGCGCAGCTCCTGCAAAAAAATTCGCGCTTCTTCTCCGCTTTCAATATCCGGCTCAGTAACAATTTCCAAAAGCGGCGCGCCGGCGCGATTATAATCTACCAAAGAATAAGGCAAGCCATCTGGGTGCACATTTTTTCCGGCATCTTCCTCCAAGTGGGCGCGAGTAATGCCTATGCGCTTAGTTTTGCCGTTAACTTCAATATCCAAATAACCATTTTTTGAAATAGGCTGGTCGTACTGGGAAATCTGATACCCTTTGGGCAAATCCGGATAAAAATAATGTTTGCGGTCAAACTTGGAAAATTCATCAATTTGGCAATTTAAAGCCAAGCCAACCAGAGCTGACAAACGGATAGCTTCTTTGTTTGCCACAGGCAAAGTTCCGGGCTGCCCGGTATCAATTTCATCGATATTAGTGTTTGGCTGTTTTTCATCCGGATTATTAGCCGCCGTACCAAACATCTTGGACTTAGTTTTAAGTTCAATATGTATTTCAAACCCAATTACCGGTTTGTATTCAGTTGACTTGGGATATTCTTTCATAAAACTAAAATAATACCTTTTTTAAAAAAACGCTTATCAACCAATGGGGCAAAAATAGTAAATTAAAAATTATCATGCTATCCAACTGAATACCTCTTCCTATTTGAAAAAAAGCAGGCAAATCTGATTTTTTGCTCTTTCTTGCTAATGCAATGCACAAAATATAAAGACTAAAGGCAAGTGTCCAATAAGCCAAAATAATGAAAACAAAAGGTGCTTGCAGAAAAAAATATAACAACAGAAACGCTATTCCAACACCAAACCAAATAATAGACAAGAGTTTTTCTTGTTTGTAAATTTCTAAATATTTTTTATTCTCTTGATTCAAACTGTCCATATAAATTTTAAATTGAAAACTGTTTAGAAATTAGTAATTAGGTATTAGAAATTCCTTGACTTTAGGCAAGGCCAGGATGCTTTAAGTGCCAATCTGTTTCCTGCTGGTACGCAAACCCTGCGTTAAATACAATTTGCTCGCCCCACTGCGGACCGATTATCTGCAAGCCAACCGGTAGACCATCCAAGCTTGGAGTTTCCCCGTCAGAAGGACGGCCAAAACCGCAAGGAATAGACAATGCCGGAAGTCCGGCCAAACTGCCGGGAATATTTAACTGGTCGGCAATGTACCCAAATAACGGGTTATCTTTTGCCCCGCCAATTTTTACCGCAACATTAGGACTAGAGGGACAAGCCAGTACATCTACCTGTTTAAACACATCTTTAAATTCATTGATAATTAAACTACGGACCTTCTGCGCTTTTTTATAGTAGGCATCGTAATAGCCGGCGGAAAGTACGTAAGTTCCGGTTAAAATTCTTCTCTTGGCCTCATCGCCAAAACCCTCGGCGCGGGATTTTTCATAAACTTCCATTAAGTCTTTGGCATCTTTAGTGGTATGGCCGTAACGAATACCGTCAAAGCGCATTAAGTTGGAAGAAACTTCCGAAGGGCAAACAATAGCATATACCAAAGAACCAAATTTGGTATTTGGCAAACTTACTTCCTGAATTTTTGCGCCCATTTTTTCGTAATGCTTTACGGCTTCCATAACTCGCTGCTTTACGCCATCTTCCATTCCATCAACAAAATATTCTTTGGGTACGCCAATTTTTATGCCCGACATATCGGCGGACAAATTTTTTGCGTAAGCCGGTACCGGAACCGGGCTGGTGGTGGAATCTTTTTCGTCTTGCCCGGACATAATCTCCGCCAAATGGGCTAAGTCTACCACGCTATTTGCAACCGCTCCCGGGCTGTCTAAAGATGAGGCCATGGCAATAACGCCGTAGCGGCTCACGCGCCCGTAGGTTGGTTTCCATCCGGAAAGGCCGCACAAAGATGCCGGCTGGCGAATGCTTCCCCCTGTTTCCGTTGCTGTAGCCCAAGGGGTTAAGCCGGCCGCAACCGCAGCGGTTGAGCCGCCGGAAGAGCCGCCCGGAATACGGGAAGTGTCCCAGGGATTCTTTGACGGGCCGTAAGCGGAAGTTTCCGTGGACGAACCATGCGCAAATTCATCTAAATTAGTTTTTCCCAGTAAAACAGATTTTTGTTCTTTTAATTTCTTGGTTACCGTGGCATCAAAAGCCGGTTTAAACTGATCCAAAATTTTTGAAGAAGCCGTAGTTCGTATTCCTTTGGTTGAAAATAAATCTTTGGAAGCATAAGGTATGCCGCACAAAAAAGGATTTTCACCGGGGGAATTTATAAAATCGTCCGCTTCTTTGGCATTTTTTAAAGCCTCTTCTTCGGTTACCGTAACAAAAGAATTATAATCTTTGTCCAAATTTTTTATGCGCGACAAAAAATGCTTCGTTAGCTCAACCGAAGACAGTTCTTTGTTGTCTAATTTTTTTCTAAGCTCAGTAAGTTCTAAAAATTCCAACTCCATGATTCTTGATTCTTAATTCTTCTCGCTATAATATTGCTTTTACTTTAAAATATCCGTCTTTCATTTCCGGGGCTTGGGAAAAAATATCTTCCCGGTTTTCTTCAACTACAACCTTATCGTCACGCTGAACGTTTATTAAACCAGTAACCTGGGAAACCTCTTCCAAACCGGAAGTATCTACCTGTTTTAAGTCATCCACATAGCCTAAAACAGCATCCAAATTCTTTTGGAACTTTTCGACTTCCGCATCGCTTAAAGCAATGCGAGCCATTTTGGCTAATTTTAATACTTCTTCACGGCTTAACATGGGATTATTATATAAAAAAAAAGCCTTTATGGCAATACACTTGGGCGTAAATGCTCGCTGGTTTCGTAACCATCTGATTTTATTAATGGTTTGTAGGGGCAGCCTTTAGGCGCCCGCGGTTGATTTATATTTAACTGGGCTTTTAATTTTCGGGCAGATAAAGCTCGCCCCTACACATAATATTCATCCAAACTCCACTTTAATGGATTATTCTGAATATACTCTCTAATTTTTAACAATTCAACTTCGCTTCTTATAACTCTGTCATAGAAACTTTTTTGCCATAATTCAACACTTTTCATGTCAGGAAAAATATTTTTTCTTGTCAAAACATTTGTCTTTGATTTCAAAGCTCCAATAATTTGTCCGAGACTTGCCTGCTTACAGGCTTTTGCATAATGAGGGTTTCGTTTAAAAATTATAACCCCATGAAAATGGTTTGGCATAACCACACTTAAGTCTAATTCTATGCCTGAAAATATTTCCGGTAAAGTGAGCCATGTTTCGCAAACCAGTTTTCCAACTTTATTTAAGACTGGTAAGCCATTCTCAATTTTGCCAAAATAATGCTTCTTATTTTTTGTACATAAGGTAATAAAATAATATCCCGCTGACGCGTAGTCAAAATTTTTTTAACGATTTAGTTTTCTTTCCGGCAAAACACTCATACAAAAGAATTGCTTTTGTAGGGGCCGGCTTCAGCCGCCCGTTTTAAATTACTGAGATTTTGGGCGGCCAAGGCCAGCCCCTACAAAAAAACAAAATTACCCGATTAAGCCCTGTTGCTGCAAATGCAAAAAAATATTCGTCAAAAATTGCCTCTTTATTTGCTTTTGCATGTTTTCAAACAGCTTGGCGCTCTCTAATATATAGTCAATTAGCGGGTCTTCCGAAGCGTAAGAAAAAAGGTTGGCTTCCTGCTTAAGCAAATCCATTAATTCCAAATGGTTGCTCCACTGATTGTCGATTGTTTCTAAAATTAAATTCTGGCTGGCGGCGTAAACTACTTCTTCCTGTTTAATTTTTTCCATTGTGTCGATTAAAAACTTTAACAATTTTGAAAAAAGTTCTTCCGCCTGCTTGCTGTTTTGCGGTTCTGTATAAAATGGATTTAACCATTCATTTGCAAAACTCCCCTGTCCCGTATGCGAGGCGCCAAAAGCCTTTATTACCTCTTCAGTATCCGCGGCAATATGAAAAACCGCGAGCATTTCTTTGGCAATTAAGGAAGCGTCGCCCAATTTAAGCGTGTCCTGCAAAATTTCCGCCACCGATGTTTTGGCAAATTCCCAAAAATTTGGCTCATTTTCCAATAACGAATCACGCAACTGGCAAATTACTTTTCTCTGATGGTTGGCAATGTTATCGTATTTGTATAAATACAACCGGCTGTCCAAATTTTTACTCTCCACAAAATCCTGAGCTTTTTTAAATGCCTCGCTTAAAGTTTGCCCGGAAATATATTCGTCTTCCGGAATGTCATATTGCTCCATGACATTAATAATTTTTTCACTGCCGAATAGCTGCATAATTTCATCTTCCATAGAAATTACAAACAGCGACTCGCCCGGCTCCCCCTGCCTGCCGGCGCGGCCGACTAACTGGTCGTCAATGCGGCGCGATTCATGGCGCTCTGTTCCCAGAACAAATAATCCGCCAGCCTCTTTAACTCCGGGCCCGAGCAAAATGTCGGTACCGCGCCCGGCCATATTGGTCGCCACTGTAATCATTCCCGGCTGCCCGGCCTTGGCAATTTTTTCCGCTTCCGCCTTATGATCCTTGGCGGTAAGCAATTGGAACGGCAAATTTACTTCTTCCAGCAGCCCGGCAACCTTGTGCGCTGTTTCCACATTGCGCGCGCCAATTAGCAGCGGTTGGTTTTTTCGGTGAATTTGCATTACCCGTTTCATCATTCCCAAAAATTTGCCTTTTTCCGTTTTAAAGAACAAATCATTATGTTCAATGCGCGCCAGCGGGCGGTTAGTAGGAATTTTAATTACGTCTAATTTATAAACTTTATTAAATTCCGAACGCGCGCGCATAACCGTTCCGCTCATGCCGGAAAGTTTTTCATACATCGGAAAAAAATTCTGAAATGTAATAGCTGCCTGGGTGCGGTCGGCATCTTTGACTTTAACATTTTCTTTAGCTTCAATGGCCTGATGCACGCCGTCGGTAAACCTGCGCCCGGGCAAAACGCGTCCCGTAAATTCGTCCACGATTTCCACGCCTTCGTCGCTAATAATATAATCCCGGTCTTTTTCAAAAATAACTTTGGCTTTTAAGCTTACGTCCAAATAAAAAACATACATTGGGTTGTCGCGCGAGAAAACCGGGCTCCCTAAAAGTTTCTCCGCTTTATCCAAACCGGCATCTGTCATTTTTACCTGTTTGTTTGCGTAATCTACTTTATAGTCCTCTTCCTCTTTTAATTTTTGCGCGATTTTAGCGAACTTGTCATATTCCTGGCGCTCCTCTTTAACCGGTTCCGCTATAATTAACGGCGTGCGCGATTCATCCACCAAAATACTGTCAATTTCATCCACAATGCCAAAATATAACGGGTGGTTCGCGCGCAACACTCTGTCTTTTTTGCTAAAAACTAAATTATCGCGCAAATAATCAAAACCAATTTCTTGGTTTGTGACATAAGTTATGTCGCAAGCGTAAGCCTTCCGCCGTTCGTCATTTTCCATTGTAGATGTTACATATCCCACGCTCAAACCTAGAAATTCATACAGCTTGCCCATCCATTTAGCGTCGCGTTCGGCTAAATAATCGTTGGTGGTTATTATGTGAACGCCTTTTCCGGTAAGCGCATTTAAATACACGGGCATAGTTTCGGTTAAAGTTTTTCCTTCTCCCGCATTCATTTCCGCCACGCGGCCGGAATGAATAACCATGCCTGCTAAAATTTGCACTTCATAAGCGGACTGACCCAAAACGCGCCTTGCGGCCTCGTTTACAACAGCAAAGGCCTGAACCACCAAAGTGTCCAAGCTTTTACCTTTTTTCAAATCATCCTTAAAGGCTAGGGCCGCAAGCTTTATTTCCCTATCTGTCCAGGTTTGCAGTTCCGCCCGTTCGCGCAAAACCAACTTTACGCGATACTGAAGTTCGCGCAAAGCCAAGTCATCAATGTATTTATCAACACTGGTTTTTATTTTTTCTACCCAAGACATTTTGTTTCGAAAATTTGTTTTTACTTATAAATTATACCATAAAAAGTAATTAAAACAAAACCGGCAGAATATTAATCCTGCCGGATGAATTACAATAATCTGCGCAAGGCATCAACAAATCTAGTTTTGTCATGAGGCAAAGAAAAAACCATACGGCCCAAGTCTGAGCATAAAACAGTTTTGCCTCCGGAAGCCTTTTCTACAGCCTCAAACAGTGTCATTGTTATTGCTATGCATTCCTTAGAAAATTTATACTGACTAGCTATTGGAATCGAAGCCCACTTATGTGGGTTGCCAAAGGGAAGTATGTAGGGCATGCCCATATTACCAGCGTTCACTACCGTACGCCCAGATCGCGGCACGCCAGGTAAAAAATCCCGCTGGCAAACTTCATCAATGACTTCAGGCACTTGGTACACAGCCAGATTTTCTACTTTGAATTCTTCAAGCATTTTTTGGCCTGCGCCTACTGATACGCCAGTCAAAACTTTTCTTACCCTCACTCCGGCAGATAAAAGCTTTTGAATAATGAAGATGGCTTGTTCGCCACTAAACACCACATCATCTACCAGCACGGCCTCTTTAATCCCACTTTCGCTAATTTGTCTAACTTGTTCTGGGAGCGGCAATGCTCCGTACCTAGGCAACAACCCAACGTCTTTACCCTTAGCATCAACCGACCTTGTGACTTGGATTGTAAGAGGCGACTTGAAATATACCCCATCCATAGATATAGCTGGCAAACCACAAGATTGAACCCATGAATTTATTTGCCCGCTTATAATTTTTTCCTCGGCAATAACAACAGTGCCAAAAAAATTTTCCAGCAATTTATTCATAGCATTCAGTAAATCGCCATAGAAAGCGGGTGGCGGAAGCTTAAAGCCCCGCTGCATAGACCAACCACCCATTAACACCTCGACATCTTCGGAAAGTACAAACGGCTTATCCTTCATGTTTCCAGCATCTCCTATTCTTTCGCTTTGTAAAACCAATATTCATGATCTATCCCCGGCTTGCTAGAAGAAATTTTAATTCCAGTTCTTTCATACCCAAATTCCTCAGCAATTTTGATAACAGGTATGTTATCATCACGCATTCGAGTAAGAACTAAGAATGACCCATAAATGATTGGCAATTTTTCCAAAAAAGACTTCCGCAGCATCTTGCCTATACCATTACCATGATACTCGGGGCGAACAAAGATTTCTCTTTCCCAGATTAAAAGGGTGTTTGCTTTTTGGCGAGCAAATTTGACCAACTTTTCTCCCCGTTCTTCAAGTAGTTGGTTTTCAGTAGGGCAATCCCACCACAGAGCTCCAAGAAGTTCATGCTCACTAACTGAAAAAATATTATTTGAAGCCGTTGGAATAATGGTCATGGCATAAAGACATTTAAAACCATTTTTCCGCTTATGCTTTTCAAATTGAATTTTTGCTTCTTCAGCGGTTACCTGGCTATTCCATGGAAAACCACTAAAGGCTGCCTGGTAACTAGCGGTAATTGCTGCATCAATTAGATGTGCCGAAGCGCCCGAAGAATCGTACTCTTCTATTGTAATATTCATTTTACCTCCTTAGAGTTTCCTTCTTGCGAAGGGATTGAGCGTGCTAAAAAAATACACAATCAATCCCCGCGCACGAGGATTGGCCATATGATAAATTTTTTTAGATTTTAAAACTTCCATAAATTTTTATTAATTTTTTTCATTTTATAACAGATAATGTTAGGGTACTGTCCGACTAATAAAGGATAAAATTCTTCCCCACAAATTTTTGTAAGTTTGAAATCGATGGGCTTAATAGCTTGGTTATTTTGTAACTTCCCATATACTTTGAATATCTGTTTATTGCCAAAACCAGAATTTTCAAAATTTATTCCATCTTCTAATATTTTTTCTATAACCTTTTTTAAATTTATCTCCATTTGGTTCAAGCCTTTAGGACCACACTCTATTTCAACTCCGCACTTTACAAAATTCATTAATGGACCTGTTCCACTATTTAATCCAGACTGCCAAATAACAATATTTTGTATTGGTAGGCAACCAGCGAGCAACAAATTTTCCCTTGTTGGATTTGTAACTATAGTAAAAATTCCGCTTGCCGAAACAGTTTCGTGAATATCAATTACATAATCATACAAAATCAACTTTTTTAAAAGTCGAGCCGCCAACCTTTCTTCATAAACTTTGCTTTTTATATTTCCAGGAGCCAAACGATTTAAATCCCCTTCTACAAACCTCTGATTTTTAATAAAAGCCTTTTTATTTCCCAAAAGCCATGAGAAATTTTTACCTTCTTTTTGCAAAGAATTTAAAACTTTCTGCCCAACTTTTTCATCTCCATGTACACCAGTTAAAAAAACTGGGAGAACTAATTTATTTACCGCTCCATTAGCTAATTCAAGCGCTTTTTTCACAGCAGATAAAGAATTAGTTGCTTCATAAATTTTTTCGCGTTTTCTGTTGTCCAAAAAAGTACCAATTAACTTTTCGCTCCAACCGCCACTATTTTTAATTGCTACCACCGGAATACCCGCCTGATAAGCAACACAAATTTCATTTAAAGTTCCTGACCCTCCGCTAATAGCTATAACAACATCACAGCTCAGCACCAAAGGAAACTCTCGCCCCCCACCTCTCTCTAAACCACTTGCAATCACCACATCCGCTTGCTGCTCAAAAATCTTTAAACCTTTTCCGTAAGTAACGCCAATTGCCAAACCCCCTGCTTTTTTAGCCCCCCGACAAGCAGCACCAGAAAGGGAATCGGAGTCCTTTTCGGCACCGAATATTAAAACTGCTTGATTTTTAGCAATCCAAAAACCAACCCTCTCAGCAACTTTTTCAATTTTTTTTGGGTATTTTAAATCAGCCATTGAGCCAATAACTCCAATTTGAATTTTCCTCATAAATTTATAATTAATATTAAAAACCCCTTCTCTTCCAAGAAGGGGTTGAGTGACAATTTTACTTAAAGCATTATCAAGCCAGCCCTTTCTTAGAAGAAGAGCTTGTGTGATGCTTCTGCAAACGATTGATAATAAGGCTGTAGCCGCTCATGCCGCTTTTGAGCCATTTGGAAATGCGGGCAATAGTGCGGGGGCTCAAGCCGGTTTTTCCGCGGATAGTTGAATAAGATTCATTTTGGCTTAGCATCTGCGCCGCTTGCCAGCGGTTGCCAAATTCGTTAATTTCCGAAACCGTCATTAAATCACGCAAAAAAATCTTGGCTTCGGCGCTATTTCGCAAAGCCAAAAACGCATTAACAAGACTGTCTGTTTTTTTATTCTCCCAAGAAACCGGCATAAAATTATTATATTTCTCTTAAAATTTACTGCTATACTTAAGTATAGCGATATATCTAAGTATAGCAGTAAATAAAACTCTGTCAAGCGGGCCGGGCAACTTGTGGATAATCTAGTTAAACTCACACAAATCCCCCCTTTTGTGCTATAATTATGGCGTAGAAAAATTAAGCAACTAAATCAAAAATATGATATTTGTATGGATAATTTTGGCAATAGTCGTAATTGCCGTAATCTTGTTTAACGGGCTTGTCCGTTCCAAGAACCAGGTAGACGAAGCCTGGAGCGACATTGAAGTTCAGTTAAAAAGAAGGTATGACCTTATACCCAACTTGGTTGAAACCGTTAAAGGTTATGCCAAGCAGGAATCTTCTGTTTTGGAAAATGTAACCAAAGCCCGCACTATGGCTATGGGCGCCGGATCAATGGCGGAAAAATTAAAGGATGAAAATATGCTTTCCGGCGCGTTAAAAAGCTTGTTCGCCGTGAGCGAAGCCTATCCGGACTTAAAGTCCAACCAAAATTTTATGAAGCTGCAGGCCGACCTTACCGACACGGAAGACAAAATCCAGGCAGCCAGACGTTTTTACAACGGCAATGTCCGCGACTACAATACCAAAATTCAGCAATTCCCCACCAACCTTTTTGCAGGGATGTTTGGTTTTGGCAAACGTGAATTTTTTGACATCGACGAAAAAGGCCCAGAAGGCCAGCCGGTAAACGTAAAATTTTAGTCCATCAAGTTACAAAGTTCATCAAGCTATCAAGTCGGTGCACTTGATAAACTTTATGAACTTGAAAACTTTATAATTTTTATGTTAACCTACGATCTAATTAACAAGAACAAACGCGAAAGCTGGATTTTAATATTCAGCTTTTTGCTCATTATTTCTTTGCTTGGATTTATTTTTGCGAGAGTCTATGACGACCCGGCAATTCTATTTTTTGCCGTAGGCTTTTCCGTATTTTCTAGCTTCATCTCCTATTACTTTTCCGATTCCATAACTCTGGCGCTTTCCCGCGCCCAGGAAGTAGACAGAGCAGCCAATCCCCAACTCTATAATATAGTAGAAAACTTATGCATTGCCGCGGGGCTGCCAACGCCAAAAATTTATATTATAGATGACACCGCCCCGAATGCTTTTGCCACGGGCCGCGACCCAAAACACGCGGTAGTTTGCGTGACCACCGGAATTTTAGCCAAACTGGAAAAACCGGAACTGGAAGGGGTTATTGCCCACGAACTTTCCCATATTGGCAATTACGACATTCGCGTTATGACATTGGTGGTTGTGTTGGTTGGCACCATTACGCTTTTAGCGGATTGGTTTTTGCGCGCCGGCTTTTGGGGAGGCCGCAAGAAATCAAATAACAGCGAGGGCGGCAGCCAAATCCAACTCATTTTAATGATTGCCGGGATAATATTAGCTATTCTTTCTCCTATTATTGCAACATTAATTAAGCTGGCCATTTCCCGCCAACGCGAATATTTAGCCGACGCTTCGGGCGCGCTGCTAACCCGCTACCCGGAAGGCTTGGCTCGGGCATTAGAAAAGATTTCTTCTGATCGCGAACCGCTTGAAGCCGCCAATAAAGCCACTGCGCATTTATACATTGTCAGCCCGCTTAAGGCCGATGAAAACGGCAAAAAGCCTTGGCTCGCCGGGCTGTTTAACACCCACCCGCCAATTGAAGACAGAGTAAAAAGATTAAGAGAAATGAATTTATAAAGAAAAAATATGACTGAAGGCAAGTATAAGGTGGGAGAATTTATGGCTAGAGATGATTGGGAACGAAAAATTATCTCTAAAAAAAGAAGGACTACTATTAGCCAGCTAATCCACCAAAACATAGAAGCAATTATTTCTGGGTCATACAAACTGGAAAATCTTTGGTCGGATACAAATAACTTATTAGGAAATGCAGAGGGTCTTCTTTCTCCAAATGCCCTAGCAAAATTTTTGAACGTCCACTTCTTAGACGCAAACCTGCTGAACATTGCAAAAGCAATACAAACTAATCAAAAAACTGAAAAACGATCCGGCGGAGAAGAAAGCCCAAATAAAACTCCTAAAGAAGAGACACAGCAAACAAATGGAGAAATTAAACTGGAAACTGAGAAGCTGGTTTTTATGTGGCTTGCTCAGGGACAAAGCCGTCGCGATGTTACTGCACTATTAAGAGAAAAAATTCAAAACAATGAACTGCCATCAGAAAAGGAAATAATAACTGCTTTCAAAGAAAAAAATTTTTCGGAATTAACCAAAACTTTATACGCTTATTGGGATGCTAATAAGCACAAACTTTCATAATTATTTCAGACCTAAACCCCCTCGCCCGAAGTTTTTGGGCGAGCTTTTGTTTCTCAATATTTATTTCTTGATGCGTACGGCCTGCTTCTTGACTCTTAATTCTTGATTTTTGCTTCAAGGCAAATTTCTTTGCAATCTTCATTTCTTCTTCAACGCCCAAACCTCCGCCCAAAACTTTTTCAATTAAAGAATTAGACAGCCTTTTTTCCATCAGCTTTTTCTTAATTCCGTAAAAGCCGAAAGTTTTATATTTTTTTAAATTTTCCAAATAAACTTCAGCGTAGCGCTGGTCGTCTATATATTTATTGGCGGCTAATTCAACCAAAACTTTGTGGATAGTTTCCTGCTGATAACCTTTATCTTTCATTTTACTCTCCAACTCTCCCGAAGTTCTAAGCTGCAGATTCAATAAATACATCGCGTAATCATAAGCCTTTTCAAAACTTTCCGGCTGTCGGGCTTTTATTTTTGGCTTAAACATAAAAACTTTTAAAATTCTATTATCAAACTATTGACTAGAGTGATAATTTTGTTATAATCACCTTATATGAGATAATTTAAGTGTATCATATTTATCAGCGTAATCTGTAATTAATCCGTGTATCTGCGATTCTATGACTAATTTCACCTACATTTTAGAACGTCTTTCCTCCCGCGCTAAGAACGCGCTTATTATGGCGCAGTTGGTTAGCGAGGAATTAAAACACGACCATATTGGCACTGAGCATCTTTTGTACGGAGTCGTTTCCGAAAAAAGTTCTTTTGCCGCGGAAATTTTAACAAAAACCAAACTCACTCCGGAAGTTGTAAAACAGGAGCTGATTTTTGTAAACAGCAACAATTCGGTTGCTTCCTGGAAACCGGTTTTGAGTGAAAATTTAAAATCTGTAATAGAAAAAGCGGCAATTATTGCCAGCCAGTATGGCTACCAGTTTATTGGCACCGAACATTTTTTGTATGGATTGCTTAATGTCCCCCACAACAAGGCTAAAGTAATTTTGTCTAAGCTGGGAATAGATATTTCCGAGCTGGAGCAGAATTTAGTTAACGTCTTTGAAAATATTTCTAAATTTCCGGAAATGCCTTCCGGCGCCGAGAATATGCAGCAGCCTCCGTTTGAAGGCCCAGCCGGCCCTCAGCCAAAAATGATGGATCCAAAAAAAGGAAACCTGCTTGAATACTTTACTACCGACTTAACAAAAAAAGCCGGGCAAGGTTTAATTGATCCGGTAATTGGCCGCCGCCATGAAATCGAAAGAATGATTTCCATTCTTAACCGCCGCACAAAAAACAATCCAATCCTAATTGGCGAAGCCGGCGTTGGCAAAACCGCCATTGTAGAGGGTTTGGCTTTAGCTATAACTAAACGGGAAGTCCCCGATTCCCTCTTGGACAAAAAAATTCTGTCCTTAGATTTGGCGTTAATTGTTGCCGGCAGCATGTTCCGCGGAGAATTTGAAAATCGTTTAAAGCAAATTATTGACGAAGTTAAAAACGACAAAGACGTTATTCTATTTATAGACGAGCTACATACTATGGTTGGCGCAGGCGCGACCACCGGCAGTTTAGACGCGGCCAACATTTTAAAGCCGGCTCTTGCGCGCGGCGAGCTTAGGGCAATTGGCGCAACTACTTTAACCGAATACAAACAGCACATAGAAAAAGACGCGGCCTTAGAGCGCCGCTTCCAGCCGATTCTGGTGGAAGAGCCAAGCGCCTTAGAAACCGTGGAGATTTTACAGGGACTAAAACCGTCTTACGAAAAACATCATAATGTTACCATTACCGACGAAGCCATAAAATCCGCGGTTGAACTTTCTTCCCGCTACATTCAAGACCGCTATTTGCCGGACAAAGCCGTGGATTTAATAGATGAAACAGCTGCTTTCTTGCGCTCCATTAATTCAAACAGCAAATTGCTCAGAGCTACAAAAAAAATAGAAAGCGACCTGGCGGCTTTGGAAGAAGAAAAAACCAAGGCAGTATTGGCCCAGGATTTTACCACCGCTTTGCATTTGCGCACCCAGGAAGAAAAGTTATTCAAACAAAAAGAACAACTCTCTAAAAGCCTGGCTGCGGAAGAAAAAGTCCCCACCCATACCATAACCGCGGAAGACATTGCCCACACTGTTTCAATGATGACTAAAATTCCGCTTAATAAGTTGGCGAAGACGGAAATAGGCAAACTTTCCTCCTTGGAAAAAGTTTTAAAGGCTAAAATTGTCGGGCAGGATGAAGCCGTGGAAGAAATTTCCAAAGCCGTCCGCAGAAGCCGGGCCGGACTTTCCGACCCTAAGCGCCCTTTGGGAAGCTTTATTTTCCTTGGGCCGACCGGAGTCGGCAAAACCGAAACCGCCAAGGCTTTAGCCTCCGAAATATTTGAAGACGAGGATGCACTCATCCGCGTGGATATGTCAGAATTTATGGAACGCCACAATGTCTCCCGCCTCATTGGCGCCCCGGCCGGCTATGTCGGCTATGGCGAAGGCGGCAGGCTAACCGAAGCCGTAAGGCGCAAACCGTACGCGGTTGTCTTGTTCGATGAAATAGAAAAAGCCAATCCGGAAGTCTTTAACATCTTCCTGCAAATTTTGGAAGACGGACAGCTTACCGATGCCGAGGGAAAAAAAGTTTCTTTCCGCAATACGGTAATTATTATGACTTCCAACCTGGGCATGCAGGAATTAAACCAGCAGGCAGCAAAAATTGGTTTTGCGGATAAGAGCGATGAATCAAAGAATCAGAAAGACCGCCTGGAAAAAGAATACGAGAACATTAAAACCGGGGTGTTGGATAATTTGAAAAAAGAATTCCGCCCCGAGTTCTTAAACCGCATAGACAAAATTATTGTCTTTAAGCCTCTGGGCTTTGAAGAATTAAAGAAAATTTCCCAACTGCAAATTTCTATTCTCCAAGCCAGGCTGCTCGAGCAAAATCTGCAACTGAAAATTTCTCCGGCGGTAATTAAGTTTGTGGCCGAGAAAAGTTTTGACCCGGCGCAAGGCGCGCGCTTTGTCCGCAAAAATATTCAAACGTTAATAGAAGATCCGCTGGCGGAAAAAATAATTGCCGGCAGAGCAATTAACGGAGCAAAAATCTCCGCGGAATTAAAAAATGAGAAGGTAATTTTTTCCCTCCAAAAAATGGAAAAAGTTGCAGTCCCAGCCTAAACAAAAAGCCCCTTAAAATTGCGGGGCTTTTTGTTTGCCTAAATTCTATATGCTTTATTCTAATTTCTTTCGCCCGCTATTTGCAGATATTAAAGCGTTTGTTTTAGACACTCTTTTCCCCATTTCCTGCCTCTGCTGCGAACAAGAAGGCTCGTTTATTTGCCTGGATTGCAAAGTCCGGCTAAAACCGCTCGAACACCAGCGCTGTATTATGTGCCAAAAACCCTCCCCCTTCGGACTCACCCACTTAAGCTGCCAAACCCCTTACGGAGCGGACGCGCTAATTAGTTTTTATGATTATCACGATGCTAACCTGGCAAAAATTTTAATTAAAGGAAAATATTCTTTTTTGCCTGAGGCCTACCAAATCCTCGGCGGCATGCTGGCAAACAAGCTTACGTCTGATTCCCAATTCTTAAATCTTAAATCATATATCTTAAATCCCATCCTCGTCCCCACCCCCTTAAATAAATGGCGCCTGCGCTGGAGGGGTTTTAATCAGTCAAAAATTCTCTGCGAGGCAATTGCGAAAGAAACGAACCTGCCGGTTATTGACGCGCTAATTAGAAAAAAGCACACTAAAACCCAAAAAGACCTGAAACGCGAAGCCCGCCTTAAAAACGTCCGCGATGCTTTTGAAGTTCCTGAAAATCATAAATCTTCTATCTTAAATCATATATGCCTATTGGTCGACGATGTCACAACCACTGGCGCTACCTTGCAGGAAGCAGCTAAAATCCTTAAAAGGGCAGGCGCCGCCAAAGTCATTTGCCTGACCGTTGCCAGAGATTAAACAATATGATAAAATAAACTTCGTAATCTATATCAATGCCGTTGTTCAGCTTCAGTGCCTGGCGCATTTTTATTAGATGCTCCCTTCTCCCCTGGTGAGGGGAGATGTCGCGAATGCTTTTGAGCGACAGAGAGGTTTTAGTTTCAAGGTTATAAATATGGAGAGGTCTCATGGAGGCCTAAGTAGCCTTGGTTTGCTAAACCGGTAAAGGAGTCATTCGCCTCAGGCGGACGAGGGTTTATTACCTTCCAAATCACGACAAAATATAATAAATATGGAGAGGTCGCATAGAGGCCTAGTGCGCTGGTTTGCTAAACCGGTAAAGGAGTCAAATCCTTTCGAGGGTTCGAATCCCTCCCTCTCCGCCAAAAAACACCATCATTTTAGATGGTGTTTTTTGTTTTAATTTGGCACATCCAAAATTGACAACTTGGCTGATTTTTATGTTTAATGTAGAATAAAAATAACTAATTCTAATCATAAAAATATGCAAGAAAATAAAGCTTTTATAACTCGTCATGCAGACAAAGGAACGTGGCAAATAAATAAAGACGAATTAAAACAAAATCTTCCGGAAGATGAGGCAAATTTAGTCTTAGGTGTACTAAGCGAAGAATTGCCTGAAAAAACGGAAACTACTTTAAAAATGGAAGGCCTAATAAGAAGCCTGAGACTTGGGGATAAGGTTTTTGAAAGTTTACCCCAAGGAAGAAATATTGTAATTAGCATAGATAGCGCCAAAGACCGAGCCAAACTGACAAATGACTTAGTGTGCGCCCGCATCGACCAACTTTCAAATAAAAATAAAAAAACTTCTAACAAAAACGGCAAGGATGTTGATATTATAAGAATTGAGGATTTAAATTTAAGAAAACTTTTATCGGATGCTGACGAAGCCACGTGGGCCCCTTATGCTGACATGATGAAAAATGAAGGCATTTCTGAAAATGAGGCCCTTGTTCGCTGGATGAATGATATGTATAATAGCAAACCTGAAGTTGATGATAAAATTCACCCAACCGAAGCTATTGAAAGACACCAAAAACTAATAAAAAATATTTTTAACAATATTACAAGCGAAAATAGTAGCATAACTTTTTTAGGTATCGGACACAGCGGCACTCTTGGATATTTCCAAAGAGAAAATATGAACGAAGACGCCAAGCTCGGTGACGAACCTGAATTTTGCCAAATTTACCAATTTAATACAGATGGAAAATTTTTAAATACAGCCAAAATCAAAGCTTAAGATTTACTCCACAAATATGACCAAAGAGAGGCTTGTAGAAATACTAAAAAATAAGGCGTGGATGGTTCAGGGTTTTAATGGTTTACCTCTATATCTTCATACTGTTGCAAGCAACACCGGCTGGATGATAAAACCAATAACAGGAGTTAACTACTCTCATTTCTTTTTACGCATGGATGGGACGAGAGCAAAATACTATTACGACGAGGCTGACTTGGCATCCATAGGCTTTGGCTACTACAAAAAAAACAAAACTGTAAAACAGCTAAAATATTTTATACGTTTGCACAAACAAGATTATTTAAAAGCGAAAAGGCTGGCCAAAAAAAACCCGAAACATCTGCAAACACTTTCATTAAAAGAACTGGTAAGAGTGGCCCAAAAAACTACCAAGGAACTATCGATGGCTGTGGGAACCGCTCATTGTATTGAGGGCATATCATTTGTAAGCGAACTTAAAATTAAAGAGATGCTAGACAAGCGTGGTTTAAACAACCATGAAAATTTTCAAATTCTTTCCGCAGCAATTAAGCCCTCCTTCCTTTCCCAGGCACAGATGATGCTTTGGCAAATAAAAAATGCAAAAAAAGAAAAACAAAAAATTCTAGTAAAAAGATTTTTGAAAAAATTTGGATGGATAGATAATAGTTATGTCAAAGCAATAGTTTTGTCTCACGAGGATGTCGTAAAAAAATCTAAAGCACAAAAATATTTACCAACATTTGAAAAATTAAAAAATAATAAAAGCAGTAAAGCTAGGCTAATAAAAGAATTGGGGCTGTCAGAAAAAGAAAAATTTGTAATAAATACAGTTGAAGTATGTACAAGCTGGCAAGATGACAGAAAAAAATACTTATTGGAAACACTGAGCTGGCTGGAACCTGTCGTAGAAGAGTTGGCCTTAAGAGTAAATATCCCTACAGAAAATTTTAAATTTATTCACTCACGGGAGCTAACATACCCAAATCTTACAAGCCCCAAGTTTGTTAAACTACTACTAAATCGTTACCCTAAAAGCGATAGCTACGCTATAAAAAATAAAATCTTTATATTTACAGAAAAAGACTCGGCATATATTGAAAAGTGTCTTAACAAACCAAATAACCAAAGACTGATGGAACTAAAAGGGATGGTTGCCTGTAAAGGATTTGTAAAAGGCCGGGTGAAAATATGTGCCAGCTATCATGATATTGCAAAAGTAAAAAAAGGCGAGATACTTGTAACCTCGATGACAAGGCCTGAGTTTTTACCAGCAATGCAAAAGGCAGCTGGTTTTGTTACAGACGAAGGCGGAGTAACTTCACACGCAGGCATTGTATCCCGAGAAATGAATAAGCCGTGCATTATTGGCACCAAAATCGCTACCCGAGTATTAAAAGATGGCGACATGGTGGAAGTAGACGCAAATAAAGGAATCGTTAGGAAAATATGAGAATCATTCTTCCGACAAAAGACGAAGTTGAACAATGGGGGCCAATAGATATGAAACTAATTTACCCCTCTTTTTGGTTTGCCCCAATGTCGGGAACAATAAAAAGCCCTTGGGGTATTTATTGGGAAAGCATGGTTGGCATTATTAAAAATGACAAGGGTACTTTTTATTGGAGAAAGGCCGGCCTTGAAAAAAATGGCATCGCCTCCATAAAAAAATGGGTTTTACCTGGAGAAAAAAGAAAAAAAATAGAAAAAATTTATTATTCCTACGTAAAACAATTAAATGGGATAGTAAAAAAAATTAACGCAGTTTCTTTTTCTGCCTCAAAAAATAATGAAATAAAAAACTTGGCCTTAGAGTGGCATAGACTATATTATCAATTCTGGTGCTTAACTGATGTTTTTGAGGTTGCTAATTACGGAGCGCCCGTGTTATTAAAAAGCGCATTAGCCAAGCTGGTTCCTGCTGACAAAGTTGAGACCCTGCTTGAAATTTTATTAGCGCCGGAAAAATTAAGCTTCAACCAACTCAGCCAAAAAGAACTTTTGGAATGCAAATTAAAAGCTAAGACATCTGCTCATCTAGATAAGCTATTAGAAGATTATGCCAAAAAATGGTTTTGGCTAAACAACAGCTATTTTGGTTCAAAAGATCTAAATAAGAAATACTTTTATAACAGAATAAGAAAACTTTCACTTAAAAAAATTAAAGACGAATATAAAGAAATTGTTTCCTACCCATCAAAAATAAAAAAACAAAAATCGAAGATTAGTAAAGAATATAAAATCCCCTCTCAAACTCGAAAACTTGCCCATGCGCTTTCGTCATCAATCTGGCTGCAGGACCACAGGAAAGGTATGGCCTGGCGGTCTTCCAGCGTAATCACCATACTTAGCAAGCATTTAGCAAACAGACTAGAAGTCCCTTTGCCAGATATTCTGCATTATTCAGCAGATGAATGGGCGAAGGCATTTGACACTGACAAAAAAGTTGCAGAAAAAACTATCGCTCAAAGAAAAAAGTTTTATGTTTTTTATTCAAAGTTAGGTTTCTATACTTTTTATACCGGAAAAAAAGCAACGAGACTGGCAAAATATTTTTCTGAACTTTATTCAAAATCAAACACTGCAAACTTAAATGGCACAGTGGTTAGCCGCAAGGCTGATATAGTAAAAGGCAGGGCCAGAGTTTTGCATTCAGCTCTTGAAAGCAATAAAATGAAAGCTGGAGAAATTTTAATCACAGCTATGACCTCGCCTGACTACATTCACGCAATGCGCAAAGCCGCTGCAATTATTACAGATGTTGGTGGATTAATGTCTCATGCGGCCGTAGTTTCCAGGGAACTCGGCATTCCCTGCATTGTTAATACCAAAATCGCCACCAAAGTTTTTAAAGATGGGGATATGGTGGAAGTAGACGCAAATAAAGGTATTGTTAGAAAGATATGAATAATTCACTAACAAATCCTAAAAATTGGGAAACAAGTATTCGCTGGGAATATCTTGCTTACCCTTTTTTTTCCTCCTTATACAACTTGGCTGCAAAGAAACAAACACGGCCCTACCATGTAGTTTGGGATAAATTTCTTTGTAATTTTGAAAATGGATTTTTAATAGCATTTCTGCCAACCAAAAAAATGAGTGTTGTTGGAAACAAAATTATTACTGATACTAAATCTGGTAAAAAAGAATATTCAAATATAATAAATAAAATTTACAAAGAAATAAATTGGGCAACAACAGCTTGTCTAAAGGCCCAATCGACTTCGGATATTGACCAATTTATTAAACTTTGGCCGAAAATTCAAAAATCATACTCGGAAATCGCTAATATTTATTTTCATTTTGACTTTGCACTGGACGAAGAACTAAAAAAAATACAACTCACGGATTCAAAACTTTTTGAGTTACTTCAAAATTATATTTTCCAAGGCTCCCCTTCTTTTATGAGCCAAGCTCAATTCAAGCTTGTTGAGCTAGAAAAAAAATACAAAGGAGATTTAAATAAAATCTACCCGGCTTTTAACTTGGAATTCGGCTGGTTTCTAAATTCGTACGCTGGCGTTTTCAAACTTAGCCCTAAATGGCTTGATGCGTACATTAAAAAAACATCTTTTGAAGTATCGGCAATAAAAAAAATTATAAAGCTTGATAAAATTCCCAAAAAATATCAACTCTTTGCTAAACTCGCAAAAACCGCCGTTACGTTTAGGGACGATAAAAAGAAATTGCAGCTTATTGCAATTGATCTAATGGATAAATGGCTTAGGTTTGAGTGCGAAAAGAAAAATTGGAATTTTCATGATATGCGCTGGTTAAGCATGGATGAGGTTTTTAAAGCAGGGAAGACTAAAGATATCTCTCTAGTCAAAAAGGCCAAAATCTATAGCAAGCTAAAAAATCGAATAGGTATAATGACGCCAACCGGTTACTTAGACATCACAAAAAAGGAATGGAATAAAATTTTGACAGCGCAGAATAAAAAAAATCCCAGTATAATAAAAGGACTACCAGCAAACCCGGGCATATATATTGGCAAAGCAAAAATTATACACAACCCCATAACTCAAAGGATAAAAAAAGGAGAAATATTAGTTACCTCAATGACACGTCCGGAATTTATGCCTTTGATGAACTTGGCCGGTGCTTTTGTAACTGATTCTGGAGGTATCACCTGCCACGCGGCAATAGTTGCCAGAGAGATGAAAAAGCCCTGTATTATTGGCACCAAAATCGCCACCAAAGTCTTTAAAGATGGTGATATAATTGAAGTAGATGCCAATAAAGGGACTGTTAAAAAAATTAATTAATATATGACTTCTGAACAAATTAAAAAAGCAACTTCGTCCTACCGCTGGGAGCCTTGGTTAAAGCGCCCATTTTTTGGTTTTATTATGTCCACCTTCAAAGACGGTAACACCAAAAAAGCTTTTAACAAAATCGGCTTGCCTGGCTGGCAATGCGACTTTTTATTTAGCAATGGAGAATGGTTTAAATCTGATAAATCATATGCCAAAGCGAAACCAATTGTCTTGAAATGGTTCAAAACACATTCAGTAAAAGAAATTTCCGAGAGGCTGGAAACTTCCCATAAATTATGGGTAACCAAAGTTACCGAGCTTGCGAAAAACGCTTCTAAAGATAACGTTAATAAATTAAAATTTCTAGATAACATTCTTAGGGAAATCACAACTTACGTTTGGGCTGTTCACACAGCGGAACATTTTTTTACCCCACTTTTAAAAAACCGGGTTTCAAAAATTGTTAAAGGAGACCTGGAAAAATTTATTGGCGACGCCTCTTTTCCGGTTAAGCATAATTCTCTTGAACAAATGATTGAGGATTATAAAAGAGGAATATCAAAGGGGGTATTGGCAAAAAAATACGGTTGGATGAGGGCAAGAGATGGTTTTTCGCCGGCTTATTCAGCTTCTGAACTAATTGATATTGCAAAGCATGCGCTGGCCCAAGAGAAACACAAACACCCAGCCATCCCCGAGCCACTTGAAAAAATAATAAAAGAGGCCAGAGAACTGGTGTATTTAAGAATGCTTAGGATGGATGTTTATTATGAAATAATGAACTTGGCTAAACCGCTACTGCAAATTCCTGCAAAAAAATTTGGCATCCCCTATCAAGATTTAAAATATTATACGCTATCTAGCTTAATAAAGGGAAAGCCAAAATATTATCCTCCGGAATTTTCCTGCGTTTCCATAAATGAGAAATTCTATTATTTAAATGAGCCGATATTTTTAGAAAAGGATAACTCAAAAATAAATGAAATAAAAGGGAGGGTTGCTCAAAACGGCATAATTACGGGCAAAGCGAAAATTTTAATGACCGTAAAAGAATTGAGCAAAATTAAAAAAGGAGACATTTTGATTACCTATATGACATCTCCAAACTTTTTACCGGCAATGAAATTGGCAGCCGGATTTGTTACCGACGAAGGCGGGCTCACCTGCCACGCGGCAATAGTTGCCAGGGAAATGAAAAAACCCTGCATCATTGGCACTAAAATCGCGACTAAAGTCTTCAAAGACGGTGATTTAGTTGAAGTGAACGCTAACACGGGAATAGTAAAACTTATAAAACGAAAGTAATGTGATTGAAGCTTGCCCCGTAGAGATACGAAGCATATTCTACTGGGGTAGATGCTAATAAAGGAATCATTAAAAAATTAAATAACTTAAATAAAAAATATGTTCGAAAAATCTAGGCAAGATATTGAACCAAAAGAAGTTGCAAAAACCAAAGTCATATTGGAATTCTTTAGGCACGGCGAAAAAGAAAAAGTTGATAAACCCGAAAACGAAATTCGCCTTACTGAAAAAGGTAGAGATATGGCAACAAACAGAAGCAATGAAATAAACCCGCAGCCAGAAGTATCAATTGCCTTTGGCAGTCCCCGCCAGCGAGCCCAGGAAACAGCTGGTAGGGTTTTGCTTGCGTCCTCCGAAAAAATACCAAGCAATGCCAGCCTTGAAGATATAGAGACTTTTATTGAGAGCGAAATAAAAAATGGAAAAAAAATAATTAGCGATCCTAGGCTTGATTTTCAACAAGACCGCCAATCAGAATTTGGACAAAAGCACCTAGCAGCATTTAAGGCCGGAAGAATCATGGATTTTATGGTTAACGAAAGCGACAGCCTTGCCGAACAGCTGCAAGACCCCGAAGCTTTTAGCTATTCACGCATCGCAGCCAACATAGCTAAAATTTTAAAAAAATACTTGAAAGTAGGAAACAGTTTTGAAAAAATAGTTGAAAGAAGCCCAGAAAAATACCAAGACTACAATAATCAATTAGAGCGCTATTTCGGCACCCACCAAACAGTGGGAGAAAGTTTTATTGCCAAACTTTTAGAGGATACCCAAGGCCCAGAAACTAGAGATCAATATTTAAAAGAAGTGGGTGGCTCAGGCGTTGCCGAGCTTCAAGGTTTCCAGGTTGAGATTACAAATGAAGGTCAAAAACAGTCTGCGATAATTCACGCTAAAACCGGCGGTAAACAATGGGATATTGTAATCAATGAAGAAATACTAAACAAATTAATTAGCGAGGGGATCTAAAATGAGCACTAAATGGCAGGAAATTTGGGCTAGAAAATACTCCCCTTTTATTGCAACATCTTATTTTTTGACCTTCCTAAAATCGGACCCCAAATGGGCTGCCTGCAAAAATAAACTTTTTGTACCAAAAGGCAATTTAAACGGCTATTTTTTTGACGAAAAAGAACTGCAAGCGGTAATTAAAAAATTTCAGAGCTTCTTGCTAAAGCAAGACATTCAAATTTTTGCCAAGGCTTATGAAAATGTATTTATTCAAGAGCTGAACTTCTGTAAAAAGTTTTCAATGCAAAATTTTTCCGTTAAAAGCGCCCGCGAATTAATAGCGGACGTAGGCCTTCTGGACAAACGATTAAGAAGATTTGGCGAGTGGCAATTGTTGTCATTTATTGCTCTTGAAGGACCAATACAAGAAGTTGAGAGTAAAATTAAAAACAAAGAAACGCTAGAAGCCATTTCTACTCCATATAAAGAAACTAAAGTTAATTTAGCCAGGTTGGAGTTTTTAAAACTGTGTTTAAAAGGAAACCCAACAAATGAAGCTTTGCAAAAATATGCTTATAAATACAGTTGGCTTCCTATTTATGATTTTATAGACAAACCGCTTGACGTAAGCTCGTTAAAAAAACAAGTTATCTCACCAATAAAAGCACAAAAAGAAATTTACGAGTACAACTTTCACAAAAAAACAGGTTTAAATAACTACAAAAAAATTATAAAAGATACCCGGGATTCTAAATTAAAACGACTAATGAAAATTGCCCATGTTTTTTCTTACCTTAAAGAAATGCGTGACGACTACCGGAGACCCTGTTATTTAATATTGCAATCGTTTTTTATTGAGGTGGGTAAACGTTTGAACCTGGACTTAAAAGAAGTGAATTACTTATTGCCTGAAGAAATTAAATCGGGATTAAGGCATCTTCCACCCCAGCTAAAAAACTTGGCCCACTCAAGAATGAATGGCTATGCCTTAGAGTTAAAAAATGGTAAATTCAAAATACATTCGGGGGCAAAAGAAAGTATAAAACTTGCTGAACAGACAGCAAGAAGTCACAATAACGAACTTGTCTCAGGTACTATTGGATTTAAAGGTGTTGTAACCGGAACCGCAAAAATTATTTATCACAAAGACGAGTTTCAAAAATTTAAAAAAGGTGACATTTTAATTACGGCAATGACCCATCCGGAATTTATGCCAATTATGAGAATTGCCAAAGCCATAATCACGGACGAAGGCGGGCTCACCTGCCACGCGGCAATAGTTGCCAGAGAAATGAAAAAACCCTGTATTATTGGTACCAAAATCGCCACCAAAGTCTTTAAAGATGGTGATATTGTCGAGGTTAACGCTAACACGGGAATAGTTAAACTTATAAAACGAAAATAATGTGGTTGAAGCTTGCCCCGTAGAGATACGAAGCATATTCTACTGGGGTAGATGCAAATAAAGGAACTGTTAGAAAGATATAAAGATGCCCCGCACACTCTTTTGGAGTGCCGGGGCATCAATGCTTGGACGTAGTCGCCGATTTGGCGGGCTTAGACCGTGTGAATCTCCGAGGTGCCGACCGCTTTGACTTCCTGAATGTTAAGCACCCTCCCGATTCTTATGCGGAGCGTGGGCTCGTCGCCAACCTTCACGCATACGACGACCATGGCCACCGATACCTTATATACTGCAGCGGACTTAGAGTCCTCCTCCATCATGCCCAGCATGATCATGCTGGGACGGCCGGCACAGACCACGCTGTTGTTTCGCAGCTGTGCAATGACCGACTTCATCCCGTCCTGGCCATCGACAAGAGTCGTGTATCTGTAATACGGAACCAATGTTCCGCACGGCAACCGCACCACGTCTACCGGCCCACCTTTGACGGTGGCTTCGCCGGAGTCCGGGCCACCAACCGCGCTGGTGTAGCGCGTTGGTTTAAGGCCAAGAGCCTTGACCGTGTCCAGGTGGCGCTTGCCTGTACCACAGACGACATCGCGAACCTTAGCCGGAAGAAGGTTGCGGAGTTGTGCGACTTCCGCAAATCCTTCTTCGGTCATCCCCGGGTTTGCACCCGGGAATTTTTTTCCATGGGTAACGACATAGATGTTTTTCATCTTGCCATTCCTCCTTCCAAAATTTGCACACAAGAACTAAATATGATACCATAAAATTATAATTTTGTCAATATATTAAATCCTTATGAATTTAACTAAAAATTTCAAACAACTTTCAAAAAAAGATGTTTCGATTGCCGGGGGCAAGGGGGCTTCTTTGGGCGAAATTACGCGCGCGGGAATGCCTGTTCCGCCGGGTTTTGTGGTTTTGGCCGGGGCTTTTGAAAGATTTTTAGAAGAGACAAATATTGCGGCAGACATTGAGGCAATATTAAAAAAAGTTAACCATAAAGACGTTAACTCGGTGGATAAAGCCAGCGCTGAAATTAGAAGGATTATTTTGGACGAGAAAATTCCTGTTGATATTCAAAGTGAGATAATGGAGTCTTTAACATTGCTTACAACCCCTCACCCCACCCTCTCCCGCAAGGGGCGAGGAGGACACACCGACCAATTCTTTGCTGTGCGTTCTTCCGCCACGGCCGAAGACAGTAAAACCGCCTCCTGGGCCGGAGAACTGGAAACCTATCTTAACGTCACGGAAAAAAATATTCTAACCAGCGTAAAAAAATGCTGGTCTTCCCTATTCACTCCCAGGGCAATTTTTTACCGGTTTGAGAAAAAATTACATAAGAATAAAGTTTCAGTGGCTGTAGTTGTGCAAAAAATGGTGCAAAGCGAAATTTCCGGCATTAGCTTTACCGTGCACCCGGTAACCAAAGATTATGGCCAAATGGTAATTGAAGCCGGCCTTGGTCTGGGCGAAGCCATTGTCGGCGGCATGATTACCCCGGATACCTATATTATTCATAAGAATGACTTTTCTATTTTGGACATTAACGTTTCCGAACAGTCTTTTGCCATAGTTAAAACCGCGAGCGGAAAAAACATTAACAAAAAACTTTCTAAAGCTGCCGGCGGCAAACAAAAACTTACCGGAAAGCAAATAGTTGAACTGGCAAAAATCTGCAAAAACATAGAAAAGCACTACAAACACCCCCAGGATATTGAATGGGCCTACCAAAAAGGCCAATTCTATATTACCCAAAGCCGCCCTATAACCACCCTATAAATCATCAAAATGTGTTAAAATACAGACATTCAAAATGTTTTGGGTGTTTTAAATTGGGCCAAATAGGACTTACACACCGCCGCTCTTTTAGCCAAATTAACGGCACGGCTTTTGGCCAATAACTTCGTTATTTTCCCTCGGTATTTCTCGCCGTAGGCATACTACGTCTCCAAATCTCTTGGGAAAATGCCTCGTTCTTGGCCAAATGCGTAAGTCCTATATTTTGCCAAAACAGCCAAAATATTCCCTAACCTTGTAACAAATGGACATCAATTCCGTCTATAACATTAGCTCCCTAAATTCCGAAAGTATGAACGAAGTAAGCTCTTCCCTGCTTGAAAAAGCAAGAAAAGGAGAAGAAGCGGCTTTGGCCGAAATTTACGAGCTGTATTTTAAAAGCATATACCGGTTTATTTTTTATCGCGTAAGCCATAAAGAAACCGCCGAGGACTTAACCGAAGAAGTTTTTATTAAAGCTTTTTCCAAGCTAGGGTCGCTTAGCGGACACAGTTCTTTTAAAGCTTGGCTTTACCAAATTGCCCGCAACTTAGTAATAGATTACTATCGCCAAAAAAAGCAAACAGTTGCCCTGGAAGACGTGGAAAATATTTTGGAATATGAATCGAACATAATTGATACGGTAAATTTAAGCCAACAACAAAAAGTTTTGCTTAACTTGATGAAAGAATTAGGCGCGGAACAGCAGGTAGTAATTAAATTAAAATTCTTTGAAGATTTAAGCAACGGGGAAATAGCCGAACTCCTGCACAAAAATGAAGGAGCAATTAGGGTAATTCAACATCGGGCTTTAGCCAGATTGCAAGAATTAATTAAGCAACAAGGGAAAAATGAATAAATTAGAAGACAAATTCAATAACGCCATAGAACTGCTCAAAAACGGAGTTAGTAAAGAGCAGGCGCTTTTGGATATGCCGAAAGAAAAAGACGAACTCTCTTCCCTGCTCGATTTAAGCGCCAGCTTAATGAACCTGCCAAAAAACCCGGTCCCCACTCCCCTAATGCAAAGGAAATACATTTTAACTCCGGAAAAGAAACTTTGGTTTGCCTGGATTCATATTTCCAAACTTGCCACTGTCAGCATGAGCGTAATGCTGCTTGTTAGCACCTTAGCCGTAACCGGCTACGCGGCTTACAACAGCGGCCCCGGACAAACCTTGTTTGCCGTAAAAAAGTCTGCGGAACAAGTTCAATTGGTTTTAACATATAGCCAGGATGAAAAAGCTAACCTGCAAATTGAAATTACCAAAAAACGCTTGGACGAAGCGCAAAAAATATTTCAAGATCCGACCAGCAATATTGAGCAGGAAAAAGCAGCCCTTAGCGAATTAGCCAACCAAACTTCCACCGCTATTGCCGTAGTAAACACGGTAACCCAAACATCGCCAAAAGCCCAAAGCAACCATCCATTAATAGCTTCCCTGGAAGACTTAACTAAAAAACAGCAAAACTTAATTAGCGCCATTAAGCCCAACAGCGAAATTCAAGAGGCCGCCAGCGGCGCATTAACCGCGCTTAACCAAAGCACCGCAAAAATTTCTGAGATTAAAGAATCCATTGCCGTGGCTGCCAACGAACAAACTCTGGCTGCCCTTGCGCAAGACCCCAACAGCGTATCTGTCTCCGGCCTTATAAACAATATTTCCAAGGACAAAATAACCATAGATAAAACAACTTTTGAATTATCCGATAAAACTATAGTTAAAGATTCTGAAGGAAAAGTTCTGCCGGCCAGCCAGCTCCTAACCGCCATGAATGTAAGCGTTAGCGGAATAAAGAGCGAAACCAAGTTGGTAGCCAAAGAAATTATTATAAATAAAGATGAGGCAAATGAACCTGAAGTAAAATCTGCCAGCACCACCATAACTTCAACAACAACTGTCGGCAAAAATGCCTCTACTTCTACAGCGACTGTTGATGAACAAAAGCCTTCCAGCACTTCTACCGATCCAAGCAAAGCCACTGGTTCATTTATTTTTGAAGACCCACTTCCACAATACACCCGCTAAGCTGTTGCTCTGAAGAGGCGGAAAAGAAGATTGCATGTGTCATCCTGGGCCTGCCTACCGGTAGGCAGACTTGAACCGGGATCCACAACTCAACACAATTTCTTCTTTCTTCCACTTCAGGACGACAGAGTATGGAAGCTTTGAAACAAACATCCACAATTCTCCCAAAAAGAGAATGCGGGTAAAATATAAAAACGACGCCTTTCTAGAGCAGGCGTCGTTTTTGTTTTTTTCTTAATATAATGGTATAATAAACCGGCAAAACCACTTATTTTTTGGAGAGGTCGCATAGTGGTTTAGTGCACCGGTCTTGAAAACCGGAGTGCCTTTATCGGCACCGAGGGTTCGAATCCCTCCCTCTCCGCCATAAATTTTGTTAAGGAAATAGCCGTTTTTCCTATAAAATTTAAGTCTTATGAATGCAATTTACGAAACAGATGAATATCTTGATTTGGTAGACGTGGATGACAATGTTATTGGCAAGAAAAAAAGATCAGAAATATATGCGCAAAACCTGTCAAATTTTAGAGTTGTAAATGCGTTTGTTGTGAATTCAAAAGGTGAAATTTGGATTCCAAGAAGAGCTTCAAACAAAAAAATTTTTCCACTTTGTTTAGATATGAGTATGGGTGGTCATGTAAAAAGCGGGGAAACCTACGAACAAGCCCTTAAACGGGAAACATGGGAAGAATTAAATATTGATACTGATAAAATCCAACTACTTTTATTAGGACATCTAACACCCAAAGAAAATAAAGTCTCTGCATTTATGAAGGTATATCAAATTAAAATGGAGGAAGCCCCAAATTATAACAAAGATGACTTTACTGAATATTTCTGGCTATCGCCAAAAGCACTTTTTGAGAAAATCGCTCAAGGTGACAAAGCCAAGGAAGACCTGCCAAAATTAACCAAATATTTTTATAAAATTTAAAATAAAACCAACTAATTAATACTATGTCAGACAAAAATCAAACAATTTCCTGGACGGCTGCCGAATTCCGGCATTATCCAAAAAGCGCCGGCTGGTACGTAACCTTAATTTCTGTTGCCATATTAGTCATTGCTTTTTTTATAATTGTGGAAAGCGACATTTTTGCCGCTATAACTCTTGGAATAATTGCCGTTTTGGTAATATTCTTTTCCCTGCAAACCCCAAAGATTGTTAACATTGAACTTAATGACAAGGGGGTAAAGTTTGATAACTTGTTTTTCCCTTACAAACAAATGAAGTATTTTTGGGTTGTGAACAATGACCGCCACAGAACCGTAAATTTCCATACAACAGCGCTTATTAATAATACCGTAATATTGGAATTGGAAAATCAAGATGGCGATCAGGTTAGAAACCTCTTGCTAAAATATTTACCCGAACACCACGAAACGGACGAAACTCCTATACAAAGGCTAATGCACAAACTAAAGTTCTAATCCATTATTGGTCCTTATAGTTCAATGGATAGAGCGCGGCTCTTCCGCCGGAGGCGGACTGAGATATAGATTATAAAACAAATTAGAGGCTTCGTAGCTCAGTGGATTAGACCTGCCCGCCATGCCATATAATTAAGCTTCTATAGCTCAATGGATAGAGTATAGCCCTCCGAAGGCTGGGATGCAGGTTCGATTCCTGCTGGAAGCACCAGAAATTTTATACAAGGACGCGGCAGGCGGGGCGTTCCCCATTATCAGGGAAAGGTCGCCCACCTTCGCTAAAGCTACGGCGGGCAAGCTGGTTCGATTCCCTGCCTGCCGGCAGGCAGGCAGCCGAAGTCACCACGCCGGCCCAAATACAACCAAAACACAAATGAAAAAGAAAATTATTACTTTTATTGTCTGCTACCTGTTAATTGGAATCTCCGGATTTTTTAGCGCCCGCTTGGGCAGTTTGCCATTCCCGGAAAATATAATTACTCTGTTATACTACACATTTTTCTGGCCGATAATCTTTTTAATTTATTTTATTTCTCTACTTCTATAATATGGACGGCTTAGATTCTCCAATTGAAAATCTTCCAAAAATTACCAAGCCGCAAATTGCGGCTTTAAAAAAACTCGAGATTTTCAACGTGCGAGATTTGCTTTTACACCTGCCGTTCCGTTATTTAGACTTTAGCCAAACCAAAACTATAAAAGAACTTGTTCCTGAAGAAAATGTTAGCTTAAAAGTAAAAATAAAAAGCATTTCTTCTCGCTTTTCCTTTAGGGGAAGGATGTCTTTAGCCGAAGCTCTGGTTTCTGATGATACCGGTTCTTTAAAGGTAACCTGGTTTAACCAGCCCTACCTGGCAAAAACTTTGAGCGCCGGAGAAGAAATATTTTTAGCCGGAGCCGCAAATTATTATAAAGACAAGCTCCAGCTCACCAACCCAATTTATGAAAAGGTTTCCGACTTCCCTGTTCACACTTCCCGCCTGGTTCCCGTCTACCACCTCAAAGCCGGGCTATACCCTAAAACTTTACGCAATTTTATAAAAGAAGTTTTACCATTGGCTGAAAAGATTACCGATGAGCTGCCAAACAAAATTATTTCCAACCAAAAACTTTTAAACATAAGCGAGACAATTACCCAGTCCCACTTTCCGGACTCAGTTGAACGTTTGGACATGGCAAAAAAACGCCTGGCCTTTGAAGAAATCTTTTTTAGCCAGCTAGCTGCGCAAAAAACTAAAATGGAAATGGCGCAAAAGCAAAGCTACCCTTCTGAGTTTGATCAGGATTTAACTAAAACTTTTTTGGCCGGATTGCCGTTTGAACTTACTCCCGAACAAAAAAAATCAGCCTGGGAAATTATGCAGGACTTAGAAAAAAAGGAGCCAATGAACAGGCTGCTGGAAGGCGATGTCGGCAGCGGCAAAACTTTGGTTGCCTTAATGGCTGCCCTGCAAACAATAAACAAAGGGTATCAAGCGGTATTTTTGGCTCCCACGGAAATTCTGGCTAAACAGCATTTTGAAACAGCGCTAAAGAATTTTAAAATTAAAAATTTAAAATTAAAAATTTGCCTTCTCACCAATACCCATTCAATTATAAATGGGGAAACCGTTGCAAAAGACAAGTTTAAAAAACTAATTTCTGAGGGTATGCCCGGGGTTTATTTTGGCACGCATGCCTTGCTGCAAAAAAACGTCAAGTTTAAAAAATTAGCTTTGGTAATTATAGACGAGCAGCACCGCTGGGGCGTAGAGCAACGCGCGCAACTGATACACGGACAAACGCCGACTGAGCCGCAGACCGACGCAGAACCGGCAGCTCTGCTTTTTGAAGATTTGACTTATAAAATTAGAAGTTGTGTTTTTGAAGTAAAAAAAGAGCTCGGATTAGGACATAAAGAAAAAATTTATCAAAATGCATTAGAAATAAAATTTAAAGAAAAAGGCATTGCGTTTGAAAGAGAAAAAAATCTGCCAATTATCTACAAAAGTAAAAACATTGGTTCATATCAACCGGATTTTATTATTGACAAAACTATTATAATTGAGCTTAAAGCATTGCCATTTATTGGAAATATTGAAAAACGGCAAGCCTGGACATATCTAAAAAGTTCCAACTATAAACTTGCACTCTTAGTAAACTTTGCCAGCGATGATGTGCATATAGAAAGAATTATCTACGACACGGCCCGTTCTGGTCCGAGTAAGTCGGCGTTAGATCCGCGTAAGTCTGCGCCTGCGAGAGTGCCGCACTTGCTATCGCTCTCGGCCACTCCAATCCCCCGCACCTTAAAATTGGCATTCTTTGGCGAGCTTAGCCTGTCACAAATAAAATCCAAACCCGCTAACAGAAAAAACATTCTAAGCAAAGTTGTTGACCAAGCCGGACGCGCCGGAGCGTACCAATTTATTGCCAAAGAAATAACTTCCGGAAGACAAGCTTTTGTTATTACCCCGCTGGTGGAAGAATCGGACCGCTTAGGGGTTAAATCCGCGGTCAATGAAGCCGAAGCCTTACAAAAAATCTTCCCTGGCTTCAAAATCGGCCTTCTGCACGGTCGTTTAAAAGGAGTTGAGAAAGAGGCGGCAATGGCTGACTTCCTGGCCAATAAAACGCAAATTTTGGTTGCCACTTCGGTGGTTGAAGTTGGGGTAGATGTTCCAAATGCTTCGGTTATTGTAATTGAAGGAGCGGAAAGATTCGGCCTTTCCCAATTACACCAATTCCGCGGGCGCGTTGGCCGTGCCGAGCATCAGTCTTATTGCTACCTTTTTTGCGGGAATCAGAACCAAGATGCAATTACGCGCTTACAGCAGTTTGCCAAAACGCAAGACGGTTTTGCTTTGGCGGAATTGGATTTAAAACAGCGCGGTTTCGGGCAGCTTTATGGGACAGAACAAGCCGGCTGGGACTTTAAATATTTTGACCTATCGTACACCTCGCTCATAGAACCCGCCCGCCAAGAAGCCAGGGCGATTTTAGAAACCGATTTAGAATTAAAAAAATACCCGGCGTTAAAAGAAAAAATCAAAGACCGGGTTATTCATTTTGAATAAAATTTACTCTAGGGCAAATCGAAAATTCTATAAAAACTTTCTAACTAAGCCGCTTTTCGCGTCTTTATACCTTTTTGGTAATTTAACCACACCCCCTGTACTTGTTTTGGAACTCCGATTCTATCCAGCTCCTGTTCTAAATTTTTTATGGAAACAAAAATATATGGCATATCTTTTTTATATTTCTCAAGAAAACTTTGCCAAGTACCATCAAATAAATAATTTCCATCTACAAATAGATATACATGGTGTCTTGCCTGATTCCCTCCAATAATTTTACCGGGATCGACATCAACATATTCAACAGGAACGCCATGTTTTTTAAACTGCTGATATGCGCGCTCGGAAACCTGCTGGCATTTATCGCCTTCCATATATACAGCCTCCGCTCTTGGATCTTGTAAGTCTTCCTGATAATCTCTAGCGACTTCAACGTAAGCCTGATTAGCAACAATGGCTGCAATAGTTTCTAAATCTTTATAAAATTCTCTGTAATTTTTAATCATAAATTAAATATATTTTAAGGCCTCCGCCAAAGTCTTTACCTGGTGGATTTTTATTTTACCCTTATAAGAAATTTTATTTCTTGGGCAAATTATTTCAGTAAAACCTAATTTTTCAGCTTCCTTAATTCTTTTTTCCAAATTCGGCACAAACCTTACCTCGCCGGAAAGCCCAAGCTCCCCTATTACCACTGTATTTTTTATTACGCTATCTTTTATGCTGGAAACAATTGCCAAAGCCACGGCTAAATCTGCGGCTGGTTCGTCTATTTTTATTCCACCTACAACATTTACGTATATATCGTGGTTTGATAAATTTAAACCTGCCCGCTTGGAAAGTATGGCGGCTAATAATTGCAGGCGGTTATTGTCAAACCCCGCGGTAGTGCGCTTAGGATAACCAAAGCTGGAAGAAGATGTTAATGCCTGAATTTCCAAAAGCAGCGCGCGGCTGCCTTCCATTATTCCGGTAATTACATTTCCCGAGGCTTCAATGCTGTCCTCGCCCAAAAATAATTGGGAAGGATTTTTTACTTCCACTAAACCGCCGCCGGCCATTTCAAACACCCCAACTTCGTTTGTGGTGCCAAAACGGTTTTTTACGCAACGCAAAATACGGAAGGCGGCAAACCGCTCCCCTTCCAAATATAAAACCGTGTCCACCATATGCTCCAAAGTTTTTGGTCCTGCTAAGTAACCTTCCTTGGTCACATGGCCAATAATAATAAAGGAAATATGATTCTGCTTGGCAGCGCGCATTATTTGCTGCACTGCGGAAGTTACCTGAGCCACGCCTCCGGCAACGCCGCTGGCCTGCTCTAAGTACATTGTCTGGATTGAGTCTATAATCACCAGTTCCGGTTTTTGCGCCTCTATAGCGCTTAAAATTGCGTCCAGCGAAGTTTCCGCCAACACATTTAGCCTGTGGTTTTTATTTATCCTGTCTGCCCGCAATTTAATTTGGCTTACCGATTCCTCGCCGGAAACGTACAATACCTCTGCATCCACATTCATAGACAACTGGAGCGCTAAAGTGGATTTTCCGATTCCGGGGTCGCCGCCCAATAGAACTAAGCTCCCGGGCACTACGCCGCCGCCGACTACTTCATCAAATTCACCAATGCCGGTTTTTATTCGTTCGTGCATAGATATTTCCACGCCAGACAAATCTACAGGTTTTACGGCCACGCCGGAATATGCCGTCTTTGAAGACAACTGTACCTGTTCTTCCAGGGTATTCCATTGTCCGCAGTTTGGGCACTTTCCCTGCCAACGCGGGGTTTTATGCTGACAGTTGGAACAGACAAAAATTGTTTGAGACTTAACCATAAAAAATTCTAATTATTCTAATTGTACTAATTGACCTAAACAATGTCTAATGCCCAAATTCCTTCATTGGGATTTGTTTAGAAATTAGGTCAATTAGGTAAATTAGAAATTTATAGGTTCACTAAAATAAAGAGTGTCAAATATGTTCGAACTTGCTTTATTTCGTCAAATCTAAATAATACAGGCTGCCGTCTTGCGCATTTCTAAAGAACAATTTATCACCAATGCCATTTAAAAACAAATCACGGCCGTCAATTGGCGAGTCGGATGAAGACGGATATTGTTTCTTCTCCATAGTTGTAGTATCCATTCTATAAAATGTGTCTTCGGTCAAAGCAGCGGAGCCTGCTGTGCCGGTTGTGGGCACTGACAAATAAATTACATTGCTGTCTTTATCCCAAACGGCTTTGTCTGTGGTGGTAAACAAACCTAAATTTTTTACCTCGTCCGAAACCAAATTGTAAACCCAAATTTGATATTTTTGGCTGTCTGCGTCTTTTTTCGCAAATAAAAACTTTTGTCCATCCGGGCTCCACAAAACTCCCATGTTCATACCGGTCTTAACCAAAGTTTTCCAAACCTTGCCGTCGGAGCTTACAGAGTTTATTGCTATATTGGAAGAAGTGCTGGAGGTTTCATAATATAACACTTGGTTGCCGTTGGGAGAAACGCTAATTTTATCGTCCAACTCCCACATATCCGCCAATTGATTCCAGTTCTTTGTGTCCGGGTCGCTAATGTTTAAAGTCGCCTTGCCATTTTCTAACCAAACATACATAATTTTATCCCCGGTAGGCATCCAGTCTACGCTTTCCACCTGAGCCGGATAATCGCTGTAAACTTGAGTCTTGCTGTTAAAATAACTCCAGGTTTTGTTTCCCGCAGAGTCCTGCATTTCCGCAATAAAATCATCGCCCTTAGCCGGCCAAAGGATTTTGGTTATGCCGCTTTTAACCGGAATGTCTATTTGTTTCTTTTGGGTTAAAATTGTTTGTCCGGAATCATCCTGAAGAGTGCTTTGATACAAACCGCCCTGCTTGTCAAAATAAGTTATGCCCTTGCCGCTATAAAACAAGGCCGGAGAAACAACCTGGTCTTCACTCAATTTAACAATATTAGAAACGGGGACTTGGGTAGTTGTTGTTGCGACGTCATTGCCGGTACCCTGAGTGTTGTCCGACGGGGTTGTGGTCGCGGTATTATTTATGCCGTTAGTAGCCGGCGTTTTGCTGGATGAATATTTGGAATAGATTAAAAATCCTAAAGTTCCCACAATCAGCAAAAAAATTGCTCCTAAAATAGCGATAGCTTTTTTGTTCATAATTATTTGTTTTTTATTTTTTACTCAATTTACTGATTAATTTTTATATCATCTACCAGCCAACTTTTTTGCTGGCGGCTAATTTGTAAAGTTGCGTTGATTTTGTACTTTTGCGCCAATTTTCCTTCGCTTAAGACTTCCCTGGCCTGCGCGGTGACTTGCACAATAATCTCATTAGCGGACGGGTACTTGTAACTGAATGTATTTTCGTCTGCTTGAGTTTGCAAGCTGTAGCCAATCGGCAATGTTTGTTTCAGATTTTCAATAACAGCCAATGTCTTTTCCTGCATACCCTGGGTTTGATAATCGCCTAAAGCCGTAAGATTGCTGTAATCTTCGTAGCTATAAGTATTATACAAATTTACGAAGTTTTTTACAAATTCCTTCAAACTTGCTTCTTCGTCCGAACTCAAAATATAGTCCGGCAAATTAGACGTATTTTGCGGCGTGCTGGTTGAGGTGTTGCCAGGGCTGGTAGCCGGCTTTCCGGACAGACTGGTCACAATTAAAAATATCCCCAGTAAAAATATCAAGAATAAGCCTAAATATAGAAAAAGTTTGTAATTTTTTGGCATAAAATTTTAGTTTAAGGAGTGGCTGAACTTTTACACAAATTATATAAAGCCATTCTGTCGGCTACCAGCTGAGCCTGTACGTTGCTGGCTCCTACATACGCCGCAAAAGCCGAGGCCACGTCCCCATTAGCCCTGGCTAAATTAGCGCTAAAAGCTTTAGCTGTTAAATCCAAGCTGGTGGTTGGGTTTAAAAAGTCGGAAATGCCGTACCAGGAAGAGTATAATTGCCTGGAAGGGGTGCTGGCATCCTGCCAAGCCTTGTATCCGCTGCCGCCTTTGGGATAAATAGTCCATTGGGTGAGCCCAATACCATAAGAACATTGCGCCCAGTTAAATTGGTAGTCTGAACTGTATGTTTTCCTTTTATCCGGGCAATATTCCGGGTGTTTGTCAGCAGCACAGTCGCAGCCAATTACATCTGCTTTTCCGGTTGATTCTTTTTGTATTACCACGCGCAAAATACAGGCGTCAATATTCCATTTTTGCGCCGTGCTATTTATTTGGTCAGTCCAACTGGCGGTGCTAATTAAACTACCCGGGGTATTATTGCTCGCAACAAAACTGCCGGTGCTTTGAAAATTACTTAAAGACGAGCTTAATTTGGTGCTGTCCAGATACTCGCAGGCGGATTTTAAAGATGTCTGCCTGATTGGGTAATAAATCGGCGAATTACAAATTGACCAAAATATTGTAAACACAAAAACAAAAATAAAACACAAAATCAAAGCAACAATTAAATTCCAAAGAACAATTTGCGCCTTAATTGCAAAATTAATATTTATTTTTAAATCTTCAGGCTTAATATTGCCAAATCTTTTTGGCAACGGAGTTCTCTTTAATGCTTCTTTTACAACCCGATCTTTCAACAGCCAAATTAAATCGCCGCCAATAGCGCCAATTAAAATCATTAAACCTAAAGTAGGCAATGCCCCTGCCCACACCATTGTGGCCAAAGTTTGTAAGTAAACATTAACTGTTGTGTTTAACCACTTTTCCGCTTCGGCAATGCTAAAACTTCTAACGCCTTGATCCGCATTTGGCAGGTTATCATCTGCTTGCTTTGGCTGCTCAACTTCCTCTTGAGGCTCTTTTTCGGAATCTTTATCTTGCTTTGGCTGTTCTTCCTCCGGCACCTGATTGGGCTGTCTTGCTGGCGGCACACCCGCCTGATCCCCGACCTCCGATTTCTGATCGCCCTGCGGCATATCCCCAAGCGGCTGTTTTAACGGAGCTGCTCCGGCACCCTGCTGGACTTCAGGTTCTTTTTGATTATCATCCTTTTCTTTTGTATCCTGATCTTCCGCCCTGCCGCCTGTCCTGCCTCCTCCTAGCTTGGCCGAACTATTTTGCTTTTCATTATTTTTTAAATCTAAAGACGTAGGCCTAAAGCCAATTTTAGAATCCAGGGCTGCGCTGTTTGCCCCAAACTTACTTAAAACACCCTCTAAGCCTTTTGGCGGCTTAACAGGAGCTTGCTCTTGTTGTTCTGTACCTGTCTTTGGCTCAACAGATTTTTTTGCAGTTTTATCAAGAGGTTTTGGGGAAGCTCCGTCAATATTACCCTTTCCAGGTGCCTGGGTTTTTGTTGGCTTGGCCTGGGCTGGGGCTGCCTGTTGTGGTTGTTCGGGTTGAGTATCTTTGGCTGTTTTTTCCTGACCAGTTTCTGGTTTTTGAGCTTGTGGGGTTTCTGGTTGAGACTGGTTCTGTCCGGAACTGGCTTCTGACTTAGCTGATGTTTCTGCTTCTGTTTTTGTTTTTTCTTGAATCTGCTCTTGATTTTGGACTGACTGATTTTGAGTTGCCTTAGCATTAACTTCATTGCTAACCTCAGACTCAGTTTGTAAACCGGCCTGACCCTTACTACCTCCTTGGCCGCTTACTGTTGCGCTGGTTTGGGCATTAACCTGCCTGTTTGTCGAAGCTTTTGCCGAAACTGTTTGTTTTCCGCTCCCGCTTACACCGCCTGAGACATTGCCGGAAATTTTGGTTTCCCTTGAGCCGCCTGAACTGGTTTGGCTTTCTACCTTACCCGAAGAAGAAACGTTAGCAGAGGCTTGAGTTTGAGTTGTGGTTGAAGAAGAAACATTAGAATTAATTTGTGCCCTGGAAGTGTTTTGGCTTTGGCTTTGGCTTTCAACAGAACCCGAAACATTTGTTTCTGTTTGACCGGCCGATCGCACTTCAGTATTTACTGTTTGATTTATTGAACCGGAAACAACATTATCTGTTTCTCCTGTAGCGGTTTGAGTAATTGTTTCCTGGGTTTTTATGCCTGCAACACCTGTTCCGGAAACTTCCTGTTCTGACCCATCAGTGACAACGTCTGAAGTATTTTCGCCGTCATCGTCTAACTCTTCATTAATTTGCCGGGCCCGCTCTGGCGCTGCTGACGAGGCAACGGCATTGGCACCAGCGGAAACAGGAACTGAGCCTGCGGCGGCAAGAGTTGAATTTAAAGCTTGCTCGGCTGCAATCCCTGCGGCGTTTTTTATGCGGTCAGATTCTTCCTGCACTTTCCGTTGTTTTTTTTGCTCTTCCGTTTCTTGGGCAATTCTAAATTGTTGTTTTAAATAACGGTTCTGTTGCGCGTTTCCTGAATTTACAAATTCTAACTCAGCCGCAGCCCCCTCGGCATAAAGCTCGCTTATATTATCGCGAACTTTAAAACTTATAGTTCTTCCGTCTTTGCTGCGGTCAATCTCTCTGTATTCTTCCCGGCTCCCGGCGATCCACAAAATTATCTGGTCATAAATATCCAGCCCGCTGCCGGAAATTTCCACAACAGACCCGGGCTTTATTTTCCAGCCAAAAGTTAATTTGGGACCCTTATCTACCGAGATATCATAAACTATTCTGTCCTGGCCGCCCAAATTAAAAGGCTCCCGAATTGCTATGGTATCGGAATCTTCCCGCTTACCCGCTTGCGGGCTTAGTTCTTCCTCCTGAGTATCATTTTGAGTGGACGTATCGGCCATATTATTAAAAATTTCCAATTCCTAATGACTAATTTCCAAAAGAATTCTGTTTGAAATTTGGAAATTGGATATTGGAAATTGGAAATTTAACTAAGTTTGTCCTGGCTCTCTTGAATTTCCAAAAGCTGCTTCGGGTCTGTAGTAATAATTTGGTCTTCCACGTAAGAAGCATAAATTTTTATTGCCGCGTGCTTTAACCCGGCAAAGAAAATTCCTTCTCCAACTTCGCTTTCCAGCAATAAATACTTCTCCCCTTCGGTTAAAAAGAAAGTTTCGGCAATAATATTTATAGCTGCCGGGCTTTGTTTAAGCAACAGCTGGATAGATGAGTTAGTCACAATTGGCTTGCCATAAGGGCTGGCTAAAAAGTCGGCCACGTCCTGGGTAATTGTGGTAAGGCCTAAATAGTACTTGCGGGCGCGTTTGGCAATGCCGAACAAAAACCTGGCGCTATCTTCGTGCTGCATTAAAATCCAAGCCTCGTCTACCGCAAGAATTCTCTTTTTTAATTCCGAACGCACAATATTCCAAATAAAGTTCAAAATTATGTACATTGCAATTGGCCTGAGCTCTTCTTCCAAATCACGAATGGAAAAAACAACCAGTTGGTTATTTAACACAACATTGGTTTGCTGGTTTAAAAGCCCTCCAAAAGTTCCCTGGGTATACTTTTCTAAACGCTGCGCCAAGCTTTCGGCGCCAACCATGCTGTTTAAAATTTCCACCAAATCGTTCATAGTCGGATATTCCACGCCGTGAAAATCGGTTAAATTCGGGGTAATATCTTTTTTGGCATAAGTTTGCCAAATAGCCTTGTCCATTAAAGCTTCTTCGGTCGGATTAAGTTTTCCTATCATTAAACTGAAAAGACCCAGCAAATTAATAACCGCGCTTCTTAGCACGTCGCCGTTGTCTTCTCCCTCAATAGCAGCCGGCAAATCAAACGGATTAATTCTGGAAGCTGAGTTTAAGGAGACGCTCAAATAAGTGCCGCCAACCGCCGCAGCCAAATGTTGATATTCGTTTTCCGGGTCAACAATAATAACTTCCGTGCCGACCATCAAACTGCGCAAAACTTCAAGTTTTACCGCATAAGATTTTCCCGCGCCGGACTTGGCAAATACCACGGCGTTAGCATTTTCCATGGCAAACCGGTCAAATAAAATTAAACTGTTATTGTGGCGGTTAATCCCATATAAAATTCCGTCATTACTGGTTAAATCAGACGAAACAAAAGGAAAACAGGACGACAACGGGCTGGTGTTCATATTATTAGCCACATCCAACTCGTCGGTTCCCAAAGGTAAAGTTGAATTTAAACCATTTTGGGTTTGCAGCAGCGCGCGCTTGGTAACAATAAGTTTTGAGCCAAGCGAGCTTTCTAAAGTAGTTGAAAACTTTTCCAGTTCTTTTAGGTCATCAGCATAGATGGTAAAGTACAAAGCAAATCGAAAATATTTTTCCGTTCCCTGCATTAAATTGTCGCGCAAACTTTCCACATCTTTATAAGCAGTTTCAAGCATTGGGTCGCGCACCATGCCTTTTTCCTGGTTAATGGACATTTGCGAGCCAATTTCCCCCACCTTTGACTTAAGCTTCTTTAATATTTCCGCGGAGTCAATCGGATAAATAAACATAGACAAATCCAGCGCGCCTTCAGCCTGAATAATAAATGACAGCCAGTTGGTAGAAAGGAACCTTGGGTATGCCAGCACAAAAAAGCTTCGGCCTAATTTGCCGTTTAGCTCAAAATAAGAACTTTCAAACTTTAGAGACGAAGGGGCAATAAGGTCCCTTAATGTGGTAAGGCCTTCCCGGTAAGTCACGTCTAAATCCCGCAAGCTGGCGCGAGTGCTGCTTTCAGCTTCCTTTTCTTCAAGCAACTGCTTTTTTTCTTGAAGCTCTATCTCTGAAATTTTTCCAAAAATGCTCATATTTGAATTACGAATCAAGAATTAAGAATTAGGGTTTTAGAGCTTTTTATTAAGCCATTTAATAACTTACTAACAATTACGGTCCGGTCCACTAATTTGTTAAACTCTTCTATAGCTAAATATTTAATATCTTTTGAAACTAAAATTTGATTTTGAACTTCTGTAAGAGAGCCTAAAGCCATACTATAAAAATGAATCTTATCTTTATACGACTGCCTACTAAAACCTTCTGCTATATTGGATGTTATTGAAACTACAGCTCTTCTTAATTGCATAACTAAACCGAATATTTCTTCTTTGGGAAAACCTTTTGTAACATCATATATTATCAATACTAATTGATGGGCTTCTTTCCAAGCAATCAGGTCCATAAAAGACTTTATTTTGCCTTTGTTTTCTGCTTGATTCATAATTCAAAATTCTTGATTCTAACTCTTGGTGATTTTAATTTCTTCCAGTTGAGTAGGATCTATTAGCGGGCCGGCGCCAAAATTGTACGAATTATAGTAAAGCTGAATTATTTCCTCTGTTTTAAGCTTAACACCCCTAATCCCAATTCCGGAAAGATTTGCCATAAGCGAGGTAACGCGCCCGTCCAGTTTTTCTTTGGCCCTTTCAAAATTTTGAATCTTTTCCTCAATTTCCCTGGTCTTACCATTGCCCAAAAGCTTGCTAAAAAATCCGGCGGGCGAAGGAAGAATGCTGTCCCCCAAAGGAACTATAATATAAAAATTCTTATTCATAATGCTGGCATTTTCAATAAGACGGCTAATAAACTCTGTGTATTCCGCAGTCTGCACTCTTAGCAGCTCGTTTGTCTGTTTTTCCGCCAGACGCTTAAGCTTTTCCAAATAATCGCCAATTTCCATTTTCCTGCTCTGCATTAAAATCTGAATGGAAAAATCCAGGGAATTTAAAAATCTCTGAAAGTTAAAAATAATAGAATTTTGTTCGTCCTGGCTTTTTAAATCAAAGTTCGTGCTGGAAACCGCAACAATAGCTCGCATGCTGCCGTCCTCTAAAACAACAGTATCGTTTTTTATTTCCGATATCTTTAAAAAACTTTGTGTCGGCTTGCCAACCGCCCCTTTTTTGTTTTGCATTTCTAAACGCATTAGAATTACGAATCAAGAATTAAGAATTATGTTTTGAAACTTTTTATTAATTCGGGTAACCACTTTCTAAATAAATCTTTATAAGAACTTGTTAAGCTATCTCTGCATGTGCCTTGATTCATTATTCCTGACTCTTGCTTCTTGCCCTAACCATTTCTTCTTCCTGGTCCTGGGTCTGCCTTAACAATTGCTGCACCTTGCGGAGATTGTCTTGAGTATCTTCTTTGTCCGACTGCTTAGTTACCGTGTCGGATTTCAAATTTGCGTCTTTTACTTCTGCGTCTGACCTTAAAGAAACAGCTTCTTTATGAAAGACCATCACTTTAGGACTCAAGAAAAATTTAACAAAATATCCAATGCTATTGTAAACAGGGCGCCCATTAATTTTCGCAAAAGCAAGGGATAGTCCGGGAATTCCTAGAATTAAAAACAGAAATATCAGAACTATTATGCTTTTAGTGGCTGAATATCCCAAAAACAAAACCACTCCTAAGCCAAACAAAATTCCAAACTGCTTTATTGTAAGCGGTCCAATAATTTTATCTTCAACGTCGGTAAATTGTGGTACTGGGAATTGCATATCTAAATTATAGCATATAGTAGATAGAATTTAGCATTTAGCTCTATAAATACTTAGCATTTAATTCTTGCCATTAACGTTTGGAGCATTTTGCCAACTTCTATGGACAGCATAACTACTTTTTGTTTTTCTTCTTCACTCATATAACCAAGATCTTTTGCAACTAATATTTGATTATTAACTTCTAAAAGTGACCCATATGAGAAAGAATAAAAATGAAGCTTCTCCTTCTCGGAAAACCTCCCAAAACCTTCAGCAATATTTGAGGTTATTGACACAGCAGCTCTACGTAATTGAGAAACCAAACCAAATAACTCATCTTTTGGAAATTTTTTAGTCAGCTTATAAACATCCAAAACTAAAGCATGTGACTTCTGCCAAACTATAAGATCTGTAAAATTTTGGATTTTAGTATGGTTTTCCACTGTTCTAAATTCTATATGCTAAATGCTATATACTTGTCCCTATTCTCCTTGAATTTCCCTAAGCAGATCGGTAAATTTCTCAAATTGGCTTCTGTCCAAAAAACCCGATGCGGGGTTTAAATTTTCAAAGTCGGTTTGTTTAGTGAGTATTTCTGTGCCGGTTTTTAAATAATTCTTATAGAGTTCGCTATTTTCCAGGCTAAATATTACATCATGAAAATCGTGGCTGCTATAAAGTTTTTTAATTTTTTTTGCAACTGTCGACAAATCAGCGGTAAGAATAAGCGCGTCCATAGCTTTTAAGTCTTCCAGAGATTTTATATCCCAATTTTTAGGCAATACTTTTTGGAATATAGGAACGTTTTGTGATCTGCCGGTTTCTTCCAAATGCTGTTTAACCGAAGCCAGGGTATCCTGCCTGATTTTTTCCGAAGCGTGGCCAAAATTTAAACCCGAGGTCTGGCGTGCAGGGCGTGGCTGTTGTTGGACCGGAGCCTGGTGTTCCGCTTTATTGAAAATTGGGGTCTCGGCCGGCTTTTTTAAGCTGGCTAAAATAGATTCCACTGACTGCGGGACAGTTGGGACAATTTTTTCCAGCTCTTTCTTTAATTCCGGCTTTACCTGAGGGGTTTGAACCGGCGCCATCTCCGTCTTTTTTTCGGTAATCGGCTTTGGCTGAGCCAAAGGCGTTACAACAGATTTTTGTTGAACTGCAGGAATTGCTGAAGGTTTTGGCTGAACCACCGGCTTTGCTTCCGCAGTCGGTTGCGCTACAACTTTCGGCTTTGGTTTTGGCACCTCCGGAGGCGGAAGCTTTAACTCATACTTGGGCTGACTGGTGGTTAATTCTTTTTCTGTAAAAATAGATTTTAACTTCGACGCAAATCCGGATTTTGCTTTCTGGTCGACTGAAGAGACCGCCGGGGCTGCTTTTATTGCCGGTTTGTCTAAGCTTACGCCATATGGTTTAAAATTAAAGCCACTTGTCTGGTTTTGGGGAATTTTTAAAGCCGCGGGCTTGCCGTCAAAAGTTTTTGGCAAGTTCATTATATGGCTCAAATTCGGAACCTGCTTGGGAGCTTCGGATTTTAAAATCGCCGGTTGAAAAGACGCAACCTGACTTGCAGATTTTTGGCTTGAGGTGGTTTGTGTTTCTTCCTTAATTCTTAATTCTTGATTCTTAATTCCAGACTGGAGAATCTTTTCCAGCTCATTTAACTGTTTGTCGTTCATCAAACCCAAAAGCGTCAGCCACTCTGTCCGCTCCTGAGGCAGCAATATTGGCGACGACGATATTAGACTTTTCAAATTTTCAAGTTTTTCAGCCTGCATAATTATATGTATAATGCGAAACTACAAATTTTATTTGCTGCCCTTGGTTCTTTTTTCCAAATCTTCTAACTTTTTGTCTATTTCCTGCTGCTTGGCTTGAATATCCGGTTCCGGATTTTGCCAACTCATCTTTAAGCCCTTGTCGCCGTCATCTGACTGGCTTAAAATTCCGCGGGCGCTTACCCCTTTTGCTGCAGCGGCCTTATACCCGCCGACAAGCGGCCTGGAAGTAGTCAAAGGCTTGGATGCCAAATTGCTTATTTCCTCCATCGGCTTTAACTTTGGCACATTCGGCGGAGTTGGCGTAACTGGCGGCGTTTTAACAACACTGTCTTGTTTCTGGAACTCCTCCGGCAATTCTAACTTTTCTGTGCTGATATAACTTTTTTCCGGACCATTACCATTTGAAGAATCTGAAGATCTTATATTTTCAATAATGGAAGCTAAATCATCTGGAATAAATTTTTCCGGTTTTTCTACATTTATTATTTCTTCTTCCCACAAAGGCGACCCTTGCTCTCTAAAGTTATACAACAGTGGGTCAAATTTAAGCCAATCATAAAATTGAATTAACTTTAACAAAACAGCAGAATCTTGTTTCTCTAACAACCTCGCATTTGAAGAACCAGTAATATAATTAATTTGTTCGTAGCCCCCTCTTTTTTTTATTTGGGAAGAAGTGTGAAATAAAGAATTATAGTCCGCTAACCAATTTTGAACCATTGGGTTTACTAGCCTATCCTCACCATTAAATGTAACTTTAATATTTTTTTTACCTAAAATTTCGCTATTTTTTTCCAACCCTGTAATTAAGGAGTCACGCAGGCTCTTTAATATGTCAGGCGCGTATGCATAGGCTTTGAGGGTGTAATCGACTTGTTCATGAACATTAACAAGGTCTGATTTAAATACGTCTAAAATACCCTCGCTAAAAAATTTCTGTTTTTCCTTGTCTGTAAGCGCCCGAAGACCAAAGAGCTTTAAAACCCTTAGCAAAAAAAGATATTTAGCAAATAATTCTTTTGGCATTTTTTCCGCAACCACTGACAACCGGTCAACCAGAATTGAAGCAAGATTAACAGCTTGCGGATAACCTTCCCAGCCTACGGCTAAAACCAAATTTTCAACTTCAACATACCTCGCCGGGTTAAGCAACTCCTGCGAATCTATTTGGCTAAAGTTTTCTTCAGTTATGCTTATTATTTTCATAAAAAATAATTAAACTTTTGGAACTGCTAAATCCTCTTTCTTCATATCCAATGTGATACCAGCAGTACCTTTATACTTCGAGTTGATTTCGTCGCAGATTTTTTGTTTCTCTTCATCGCCTAAACCGGCTTGTGTAATATATTGCCTAACTAACTTAGAATTTTCAGCCCATTTTATGGCAAATTGTTTATAATCTATATATGAATTGCCTTGGGCATCCTTTTTAACACCAATTTCCTCCAAAGCACGCGGCTGTAAATTGCGCAATTTACCAATAACCGTTGTGGACAAGTCAGTCAATTCTACAGTAGCTCTGTTACCATAGGATGTTGAACCTATTGCGCCTCTTTTTCCTGTAAGCACCGCAACCTCTCCTCTTTCTCTGCCTTTCATATGATTTTCCACTGTCCCTCTATTTTGTCTAGTTCTTCCATCATATCTCCAGGACCTTGCTCCGGTAACGGCATACTCTAAGTCCGCAATTTTGTAAGCATGGTCATAGTAGTTGCCATACTTTTCTTTAGTTCTGGCTTTTGCGCTCTCAAAATCAGAATAATTTTTTATTGTTTCGGTTCCAAGAACACTTCCAGTCTCCTTGTCTTTCATTACAAATTTTAACTCTGTTACATTTCCATCTGCGTCCTTGGTAGATTCAAAAATGCCCAAATCATTTAAACTGTTCAACATTTGTTTATTGTCCATTTGTTTATACATAGACTGGTCGGACGCCAAGCGAACAGCCCCATCAGGATCTTCTACTGTCATACCATAGTTTCTACCTTTACTTTGGCCTTCCGCATACTCCTGTAAGTGAGAAATTGCTCTGACAGCATCTTCGTGGGAAGCACCGCCATGAACCAATTTTTCGTACAACAAATCACCATACTCAACCTTATCAAAATAAACATCCGCTCTGTCTTGAGCGAGTTTTTCTGCTTCTGCCTCTGATTTTCCTTGTGCCATTAAATTCTTTTTAATCTGCGCTTTGATTTCCGGTAGTTCTGCCTTCTTCACTTCCATCATCCAGTCGTCCTCGTGCCTTCCATCTGTCATAATATACATCAAAGCCTCAACCTCCTCCTTATGGTGGGCCCCTTCAAAAGCAGCAACTTTTTCTGGCATAGTCAAATTTGCCTTCTCCCATTCCGATCTCTTATGAGCAATCATATTTTCATGGCCAATCTTGCCGTAATAGGTTTTTTGACCAAGGTTAAATTTACCGTGAGAATTATTCCATTCTGTTGGCATGTATCTATTCAAGGTATCCCTGGCCAAGCCCATCGCTTCACTATAAGATTCCAATTCCTTATCATGCTGTCGCTCTTCCCAAGCTTTTTTTGCTACTTTGGGGTTTAATAATCCAGCAGCTTTCCACATAAACGCAGTTTTATTTCTGTCTCCCGCCTCAGCCTCTTTTGCTTTCCCAGTTGTGTATCTGGCGTAAGCCCTGCCAAACATACTTGCCCCAGTTTTTGCACCAGCATCAATAGCGCCAAACGGAGCAAAAATTCCTTTCTTCGCTATTCCTGTTACTGCGCCTGCGCCCATAACACCAAACTTTTCGGCAACCATTAATGAAGCAAATAAAAATATTAATAACAATATATTACTTGCGACTTTAAAAACAAAACCGGCAATATCAGACCCGCCCAAATTTTGCGTTAAAGTGCCGTCGTTAATACTCTGCAGTACCGGATTAGTTTTATATGTATTTGCAATTACCGCGGTAAGGTTTAAAAAGAATGCCATTATAGGAGTAAAGAAAGCGTACTTAATAAAATAATCCCACCAGGTCTTCCTGTAAGAAGCGGTTGCCGGCAAAGCGCCTGCCGCATATGCTATTGGAGAAATTAAAAGCAAAACCCACAAAGCCACAATTCTAATAACCAAAAACGCGGCAATAGCTGCAAATACTGTAAAACTGCCTAGGGCCAATGCTAAAAAGAACAACGGCTTAACAATACCTGAAAAAGATGAATCACCAAATGGATTTTGATAATAGATATCTCTATAAGTATTTACCATTAAATCTTTAGCGAGCGACCTAATAACCTCCACATTGCTTGGTAAAAATTGTGCTTGGATAGTGTCTGCCAAACCTAAAATCGCCTGGGCAATTACCAAGCTAAAATTAACCATTAAAGCCGCCAAAATTAACTGAACCAGCAAAGACCTAAACTGATAGCTGTCCACTCTAAACAAGGTTGCCATTGCAATTATAATAAGCGCAATAACGAAAAATATGTTGCAAATATTTCTAACAACTTCCCAGCCCGGATAAATTACAGCTGCAAATGTATCAGTATAAACATGAATAGACAGCATCGCCTGGATAAGCGGTGCAATTAAGTAAAAGAACACCGCGTATACAAATTCTTGTACCAGACCAATTAATGTTCCTAAAATCTCATTTATAATCGCCGCGATTCCAGGAGTCGATTTATTTGTATTTTGCGCCGCCGCTTGGCCGGGGCTCTGACCAGCTTCATTTCCTGTAATGGTAATTGACGTTACCCCGGGCTGAGTTTTAGTGCCATCACTCAAGCTTCCAACCACAGTAACTTGATAAGTTTTTGGACTACTGGTCGACGTAGATGGGTATGTACACTTAAAGCTCATTGTACTACCTGCACTGGAAGTCTGAACACCGGAATTATTTCCACAATCATATGTATACGAGGAAAGGGTTTTGGTGGTGCCGCCATTTGAATACGTAGCCGCCATATTTAAGTTTACTGAACCGGATGTATAAGCAGATGTTATTGTGGAATCATAAGTGCGGGAAGATTCAACTGCCTTAAGAGTTGCAACTCCTGTGTTTTGCGCCGGCAATACCGTTAACGTTGCTACCCCAACAGTATCTTTATAGGTAACGGTTGAGAATGTGCCTCCGCTGTTAATAGTTGCCAACTGCATTAATCCGCCAATTGAATACTTTTGTGCCGAGTTTAATTTGCCCCCTGAACCAAGGCTTACAGCTATAGTAGCCGAGCTTTGATTTACTGAACCATTTACTGATGCTATTTTGCCCGAAGCTGTTGCGCAATTAGTAAAATCATTAAGGCCGGAACATAATCCTACATAAAATTGAGGCTGTCCAGCAACTGAAGAAGGGCTTGTCAGTTTAACATAAATTGTATCTCCAAGATGAGCCTCGGTTATCGAACCGCCTACGGAATCTGTAAAAGAAACACTTAATCCATCGCAAATAGTGTGCTGATCAGTTCCAATAGTAGAAGTCGTACAATTAGCGGCAAGAGCCGGTTTTGTAAAATACAAAACCGGACCAATTATAAACAAAGCAACCAGTCCAGTAAAAGCAAGCTTAGAAAGCCAGGCCTTTAATGCGCGAATGTTGCCTTGAATATCTTTGCCGTAAAATTTATTGTTTATTTTTAATTTCTTTAACAAGGTATTAAAAAAGCTTAAAGATTGTTGCTTTTTGCTTCCAAATTACCTTAAAATTATACCATAAACTTTTTTAAAACACAAAATTTTGCAACTATGCCGATTTTGGGACATTTAACGCAACTTTTTCCGCTCTTCCACAGGCCCAAATTTAAAAACCCATCCCGGTTTATCGGGATGGGTTTTTAAATTGATTATAGACTACGGCATTAGGCCTCTTGGGTGTATGGACTCATTGCCGCCGCGAATATTTAAGCTTGGCTTGTCGGTAAAAGCTCCGAGTACCGCTGTTTGCGAATTGTTGTTATATGCCTGAGGCTGCGTTCCAGTTACTGTTAAATTCATTGTCGCTGAGGTTATAGCTCTGCCGTTGGCGTCAAAAACTGTAATAATGTAAGGACCACTCTTGGTTGGATAAACTCTAACCGAACCCGAAGGCGGTTGCTTATTTGGCACTGATGCTTTGGTAGTTGGATCAATTTTTGTAGCAGACACACCCTCGCCAGCAATGGTAACAAAGCTCACTTTTCCATCTAAAACCGAAAGAGGAACAATATCCCAATACAAATCATACCAAGTTCCGGCATCGTTGGAGTAAGCGGAAAGTTCAATTCCTTTAGCCAAATTTTCCGAAGCGTTGCTGTACAGCGCTTCTGTCCCTGCCTGTACCGCTCCTTTGGCAACTCTTTCTTCATTAATTAACGCCGCGCTCTTGGCTCCATCAACTCCGCCAAATATTAAGCTGGAACCAATTTGTGAAGCTACGTCGCCAATCATGCTCATAAAGCCCGGTAAATTATTGTCATTATACTGCTTCATATTTATGCCAATAGCTTCAAACGCCTGGTCTATGCCTTTATTAATTAAGCTTGGCGGAGAAACTATCGCTTCACAAATTGTTGTAGCGGGAGTGTTAACGGCCTGCGGCAAAACTTGTAATGCTGTTCTGGCTTGGTCAAAATCCGCCTGAGCTTTAGCTAAGTCGGAATCGGAAACCGGCTGCCCAAGTTCTTTTGCCTGCTGTAAATTCCTTAGCAGCGCCCAGCGGTCATCAAATTTATTGCTGGCTGCTTTGTATCTGGCATCAACTGACTGTTGATTAGCCATGCTGCCGGCGCAAGTCACCGGCGTCTTAAGCCCACTGCTTTGGGCTACCTGTTGCTGAGCATAAGCCAAAGAAGCGGCTCTGGCCTGGTCTACGCCGCCAATATTAGTAGTATGCTGAAAATATGGATTAGCAACCGTGCTGCCCACTGCCGACATTTTAGTATAAAAATTTGGATCGTTCACGTTTACAGTGCTTGGATCAAAGCCTAAAGCGTTGTCGGCCGCTATAAATACCGCGGACGGCACTTTATTTCTAACAAGCGGATTCTCCAAAATTGCTCTGGCCATAAACTGGCCTTCGGCATTCGGAAAATTCTGGCGGATAAACTGGTTGTCGTACATTAACGTGGCAACCGAATCCGTGTATTGCATTATGTTGCGCACTTTGTAATTGCTAACCAACTTTTGCACTAAAGATGTGGCAACCGCTTTGCTAGTTTTAATTAAAATATTAAAAACCAAAGTTTTCCAAAAACCCTGCTTGGCATTGTTGTAACGCGCCTGCGCATTTTCCATTTTCACGCGCCACGCCGCAATTGCAGCGATTTGCTGATCTTCCATTCTTTGTTTTAAATTGCTGGTATAAATATTTGGCGATACAACGGCTCTAACCGAATCCAAAACGCCCTGCCTGCAAGTTATAAATCCTTTGTAAGCATTTATTTTAGCGGTAAGCTGTCCGAGCAAAACTGAGTCGCCGCCAATTATACTCAAACCGGAAAAACCTAACTGCGCCGCGTTGTCTGTTGTTTCGTACGCAGCCTCAGCCGTTGCACAGCTTTTGTTGGCCACATCAACACCGGATAAAGCCGAAGCTGCCGCGGTGTTAGCAGCAGTACCGGTAATTCCCCCGCTTCCCAAAGCCGAGTCTGAAGTCGGCACCGGATTTATAGAAGGAATTTGCGCCAGAGCCGACAATGGAAAAACTGCCAGTTCGACAAAAAGTAAAACAGCGGCTACAAAGATTTTTGTTTTATTGTTGTGCATTGAAAAGTTGGGCGTCGGTTAAATTATATTTTTGTTGGACCGCCGCGCTTTCGGTATCCAAATCTTGTTGGCTTTTTAAAAACTCCTGCAAGTACTTCCCTACCAATTCCGGGCTCTCATCTGCTTTGGTAAAATTCTGCAGCACGCCTATTGCCGAAGCAAATTGAATTATTTTTAATTTGTGCAGCTTGGCCAAACTCTCCGGGACGCTTAAGCTCTGCAAATTATTTTTTATTGCTTCCATAGTTTTAACCTGGCTGTCTATTCTTGATTGGTTTCCGGAAGACAAAGCAGCTTCAAATTCTGTTCCGTCAATGGGACCATTTTCAATGCTCTGCGTGTCGGCAAAATATTTTTGAATAGCCTCCGGCGAATCTTTAAAAGTTTTTACTTTAACATCATCAAGCGACAACACAACATCTTCGGTACTCGCTCCTAAAACCTGTCCCATATCAACCGGCGAAACACTGCCGTCTTCATTTATTAAACTGGCGACGTCGTTAGTGTTAGCTCCGGCTACAAGAGGCTGCGCATCTTCGGCTGGCGAGACATAAGCATAGTAGCGGGGAACGTCCGCAAAATTTTGCGGCTGTTGATTTTTATGAAAAGCAAACAACGCCGGATTTTTCATCCAGGAAATTCCCAGCAACAAAAGTATGGTGGCAAAAACTATTCCCAAATGGCCAAGGGTTAAACCTTGGTTTGGAATTGCTTCTTGATAATTTGAATTTATGTTTTCCATTTTATTTTTGTTTACAATTTTGTAAGTTATTTATGGTGCGATGCTAGAGCCGGTTAAATATAAGGTTGGGTAGGGACATCCGGCAACCGGGAAATCTGTTGCCAAACCCAGCATGCTATTGCCAATATGGCTTATGGTGTATGGAAAAAAATCGTAAATCATTGTTGGAATCCAAGAATATAGTTTTGGAATTCCGTTTGTGCCAATAACACCGACAGTTAAACCGCAACTTGGGAGCAGAATGTTAGGAGTAAAAATATCAAATAAGCCTGGCATAAATCTACCGCCTACCGCGGCAGCCCTTGCCGGCATTGGCGAAAACAATGAAACCGCTACAACTAAAGTAGCTGCTAAACTAAATACAGAAATTTTGAATTTATTTTGATTCATTTTCCTAAATTTTTTTCAAGGATTTTATTTTCCAAACGCTCTGTTTTAGACATGACAAAAAATTCCAAAACGGAATTAGCTGCGTTTAAAACCCTTTGATTAAATTGTATTTTTCTTTTGGTTTCTCGCTGTTTTCTCACTTAACTATACTTATTATAGCACATCTAAACTAATTTTGCAAGCCCAACCGGAATAATGTATTATAAATTTAGAATAAAGAATTTTAAATCAAGAATTATGGAGTTAATAATTAAAAAAATTGGTATTTTTTTCTGTTTAGTATTTTTTGCTGTTTCCTGTTCCAGCGGCAACCTGTCCCCTGCAAATAACATCAAGCCGGCTTACGATTATTCGCACAAGCTGCAAGTTGGCAAAGAAATTTTATTTGTAGAAGTAGTTAGCGACTCAAAAAAAATGCAGGACGGATTGTCTAACCGGGAATCCTTGGCGGAAAACAACGGAATGCTTTTTGACTTCGGCAAAGAAAAAACCGCGCCGACTTTTTGGATGAAAGATATGAAGTTTGACTTGGATTTAATTTGGATTGCGGACAAAAAAATAATTGGCATTACACCGAATGTGCATGCGCCAATTGGAAATTGGAAATTGGAAATTGGAAATTTTCCATTATACTCCCCTCCCGCTCCTATAACTCAGGTTTTAGAAGTCAACTCCGGCTGGAGCAATAAACACGAAATAAAAACCGGCGACGATGTCTCTCTGGTAAATTATTCTAATTAACCTAATTATTCTAATTTCTAAATAATTAATAAACCCCAATGTCGAATTTCAACATTGGGGTTTATTTTGTTTTGGAAATAAAAACTTTATTTAATTTTTTCGACTAATCGGATCCAATCTTCAATCGTTAGCTCCTGCGGCCTGCTAGCTGGTTTAATTCTAAGTTCACTTAAAATTTCCATCGCTCGGGTTTTTTCTATCCCCAAATTATTTGCCAGCGTGTTATGGATTTGTTTTCTCTTTCCGGAGAAACAGGCTTTGACAATTTTAAAAAATCTTTTTTCGTCGGCAATATCATACCTCTGTTTTTTGTCCAAAGTAATTTTTAAAACCGCGCTGTCAACTTTTGGCGCCGGATAAAAACTTCTGGCCGGCACAACCTGCACCAACTCCGGCGTGCCAAAGAGCTGAACGGAAATTGCCAGCACGGACAAGTCCCCTGCTTTGGCGCAGACGTTCTGCGCCACTTCTTTTTGCGTGAGCACAGTAATGCTGTCGGGTTTAAATTTTGCGGTCATCAGCATCTGCAAAATTTTTCCGGTAATGTAGTATGGGATATTTGCCACCACAATGTAAGAGTCAAAGCCTTCGTCTTTAAAAAAATCCTGAAAATTAAATTCCAGCGCATCGGCGATTTCAAAACGAAAATTTTTGCGGAAATCTTTTTTTATGTTATGGAGGATCTGAACAAACTTAGGATCTTTTTCAATTGCCAAAACAAACCCCGCGCGCTCGCATAGCAGCTTAGTCATATTGCCGATGCCGGGGCCAATTTCCAGAACCGCGGTTTTATTTGTAATCCCGGCGGAGTCAACAATGTCCTGCAAAGCAATTTCATCAATTAAAAAATTCTGCCCATAGGTAAAGTTGGGTTTAAGTCCGTTGCTTCTTAATAAATTTTTTAATTGTTCTACATTCATAAAATCTTTCTGTATTTACTAAATACGAATTTATACTAATATACCAATTTAGAAGGTAATAAGATTAGTATATTGGTAAAAATATTAAAATTCCATTGGCTCTACCGTAAGTTCTCCTTGTTCAACTTCCTTAAAGTGGTCTTTGGCCAAACCTTTAAACTCTACCGCAGTTTTTGGCAGCACCTTTAAAATACGCGAAGGCTGGTTTATTTGCAAGTTGCCAAAGACGCGGCGGTTTTGCGTATAAATTAAAAACAGGCGTTTGCGCGCGCGGGTGAGCCCAACATAAGCCAGGCGAACCTCTTCGGAGAGCTCGTCCGGATTTATAAGGCTGCGGGAGTGCGGCAAAATTCCCTCTTCCAGCCCGACAAAAAAAACGTTATCAAATTCCAAACCCTTTGCTGAGTGCAGGGTCATTAAAGTCACCACGTCCCGCGCGTCGTCCTTCTGGTCAATTTCCGCAAGCAGCGCCACCTCTTCCAAAAAATCCTGCAGCGCCTGCCGCCACGGCAGGTTTTTAAACTTGTGAGCAACATTAATTAATTCTTCCACGTTCTCCCAGCGCGAATCCCCTTTCTCGCTGCCATCTTTTACATAACGCTCATAGCCGGTCCGGCGCGTAATTAGGCGCATTAATTCCGGCAAACCGAACTGGTCATTAAAATCGGCCAATTCTTCCAGCACGGCAAAAAACTCAATGGCTGAGTTGTAAGCTTTTGGCTGCAATTTAACTTCGGCAAAAGCCGTGCGAAAATCTTTTAAGCCAAACTCTTTACCTCCGGAATTCAAATTTAAAATAAAATCGCGGATAACAGCGTAAGATTTGTCGCCCAAACCCCTTGGCGGCTCGTTAATTACGCGCTTTAAAGAAACTAAATCTCGATAATTCACCACCAGGCGCAAATAGGCAAGCATATCTTTTATTTCTTTGCGGTCATAAAACTTTAAGCCGCCGACAATTTGATACGGAATAGAGGCTTCAATTAACGCTTCTTCTATGCTTCGGCTTTGCGCGTGCGTGCGATAAAGTATGCAATACTCGGTTAGCGGATCGTGTTGTTTTGGCAATTGCGGCAAAACACCGCGCCCTAAGGTAAAGTTTTCCGAATATTTCGCCTGCATTCTCTTGGCCATAATAAACCGGTCCAAAATGCTATAGCCTTTTTTTGGAGCCTCTTCGGCCTTGTACTCCAACTCTTTCTCCTCGTGCCCGGCCAGCTGGACAATGGTTTTAGCCACAAATTCAGCCTCGCCGCGCTCGTCTTGTTCGCAGGTTAAAATAATTTTTTCCCCCTGGGGATTCTCCGTCCATAAAGTTTTTGGCTTTTGTTCCGGATTTAGCTCAATGACTTTTTGCGCCGCTTCCAGAATATTTTTGGTGCTGCGATAGTTTTGCTCAAGCTTAATTACCAAGGCTTCCGGATAATCTTTCTCAAAATTCAAAATATTGGTAATGTCCGAACCGCGGAACTTATAAATGCTCTGGGCATCGTCGCCCACCACAAAAATATTGCGCGAAGTAGCAAGCATAGACAGCAGCAAATACTGCGCCTGGTTAGTGTCCTGATATTCGTCCACTAATATATAGGTGAACTTTTTCTGGTACTTGGTTAAAATTTTCGGATAATTTTCAAAAATCTTTACCGTGAGCATTAGCAAATCGTCAAAATCCAGGGCATTCTGTTTAAACAGCGCGTCCTGATAACGGGCGTAAACCTCGGCCACATGTTCCTTTAGCGGCGAATCCAGCCCCAAATTTAGCTCTCCCGGAGTCTGCAATAAATTTTTGCCGCGGGAAATTAGCGCCCCAAACATCTGGGCCGGCAGCTTTTTGCTGTCTATGCGCAAGTCTTCCAAAATTTCCTTTATTGTTTTTTGCTGATCGTCGGAATCAAAAATTACAAAATTATTGCCGTAACCCAAAGCCTGGATTTCGTGCCGCAAAATTTTGGCGCAAACCGCGTGAAAGGTGCCCATGGTCAGGCTGTCCGATGCGGCCTTGTGGCCAACCAAAAGTTTGCCTACCCGTTCACGCATTTCTTTGGCCGCTTTGTTGGTAAAGGTTAAAGCCAAAATGTTTTCCGGCTTCACCATTTTCTTCTCTATAATATAAGCAATGCGGTTGGTTAAAGTCTTGGTTTTGCCGCTGCCGGGACCGGCTAGCAACAATACTGCGCCCATTGGCGCAGTGACTGCTTCTTTTTGTTTTTCATTTAAAGATGATAAATCCATTAACTAATTTTACCACGAAATGCATTGTCCTATCTAATGGCTAAGTTTATCCTTATTTAAGCCATAAAGATTTTAAGCCCTCTTAAATAAGAGCTAAATTGGCTGGTTGTGGATTAAAACCTTGCTACCTGACCCCTGCAATGGTAAAATTAGCGATAGGAAATTAGTGTTAACAAATTAAGAATATTTATAGCAATTTTAAATTTTTAGCCCAAAAGACAGTAGCTGTTTTCTCCGGCGCTAAACTTTTTCCCCTCTTCCGGCAACTCCAAAATTCTGTAAATATTTATTATCATTTCTAGGGCTTGTCGGCTAAATTCTGACCCTGGCAATGATAAAAGGGACTAATATTCAAGACATCAAATCCTGGCTAGAGAGAATAAAAACCACCTATTCCCGCTTAGCCTTCATAGCCCAATATTATTCTAGGAGACTTTTTTTCCAAATTAAAAAAAGAGCTCCGGGCTTAAAAAAAATACATTTAGACAGCTTTCCGGCCATCCATATAAAAAGAATGGATTGGATGGATTTTGTGTTGAAATTTTCCAGTGAAATCATGGTTTTACTGCTGGGTCTTTTAGTTGCCGGCATGAATTTAATGTTCTTTTCCAGCAACAGCGGCAAAAACTTCCAGGACCAGAGCCTGGCCAGCACTTTTTTAAGCCATCATACTCATTTGAACCAAAAACTTGCCGCTAAAAACAGCAGCATTGTTACTGTGGTCTCTAAAAATGGTTTTGTCCCCCAGGCTATGGCTGAAGATTTCTCGGGACTGGACAGCCAGGGTCTTTCCAACCAAACAACTTCTACCGATCACCAGGACATTGTCTTAGGCGACGAGTCTACAATTTTGGCGCCAAACCCGGACAGCGTCCAGAGCTTAATTGCCAAACAGGTTAAAATTTATCAAACTCAAAAGGGTGATACCTTAAAAAACATTGCGCAAAATTTTGGCATTAGCCAACAAACCATAATGTCCGCCAACAAGCTGACCGCCCCGGAAATTAAACCGGGCTGGCAGCTTATTATTTTGCCCACAGACGGCGTTTTGGTTAAAGCCACCGCTAACGACACCCTGCCGGACATTGCTCACGCTTACAACCCGGAAAAATACAACACCAATGCCACAATCCGCGAAAATTCGGCAGACGCCCTTTTGCAAAAAATTATTTCTTATAACGCTTTAGACGGCGCGGAAGACATTAACCCGGGAGACGTAATAATTGTCCCCGGCGGACAAATCGTCCTTCCTCCGGCGCCCAAAGTTACCCCGACAAAGCCAAAAAACAACACCACAGTCAACCCAAATGCAGGCATAGACCAGGTTACCAGCCTGGGCGACGGCTACGACGGCGTTAACCACATTTTCCCTAAAGGATATTGCACTTACTATGTTGCCTCAAGAATGAAAATTACTTTTGGCGGCAACGCCAAAAACTGGCTGGCCAATGCTAAAGCCTCCGGCTATGTAGTAAGCCAGGAAGCAGCCCCGCGAACAGCGGTAGTTATGACCGGCAATGCCTCCCGCAGCATGAGGCTTTACGGCCACGTGGCTTATGTTGAAAAAGTGGAAGACGGCAAGATCTTAATTTCAGAAATGAACTATGTTGGCTTTAATAAAACCAGCCAGCGCTGGCTCTCCATTCACGATGCCAGCATCCGTGGATATATTTATCAATAGAACTCATACGACGAATCAAGAATTACGCAAAACAAATACCCGCTCCGATGAATCGGAGCGGGTATTTTAATAAGGCTAGACTACTATACTAACTACAAACTACTCACTACCAACAACTCCCTAGTTCCCTACTGCTGTACTATCCCCTTGCCGTAGTTGTCGCTGCCCGACAAGTCATTAGTGGTAATATTGTCAGTGGACAAAGAAATATTTTCTCCGGTAAAGGTGTCGGTTGCGGTATAGTTTATGGTTTTAACCAGGGTCGGAGCAGAGCTGGCCTGAGCCGCAGCCGGAGCCAGCTTTATTTGAAACTCCAAAGATTTTGGCTGGCTGAATCTGCCGGTGTTAGCAGGCAGCGCCCCAACATTCCAGGTTAGCTTGCCGGTACTGGAGTCATACTGCACATTATTGGCTTCGCCGGGGGTAACGCTGCCGGAAACCATAGCTCCCGGGCCAAGCGGCAAAAAGGCTGTTAAAACGCCATTGGAATAATCGTTAGTAGAGTTAAGCAGTGATAGCTTAACTTTATAAATGCTGGTTTTGCCTACTTGCGGCGGCAATTGTCCGGAGACAAAAGACAAATCCGAAGAAATACTGGACGGACTGGAGACTTTTAAAGTAAGCGTGCCGCCGGGGAAAAAGTTTTCGTATTCGTTGGATTTAATTTTAATATTAGAAACAACCGTTAAATTTTTGGAGGAATCTTTTACCGCGGGGCTGTTTACCTGAACGCTAAATGACAGCTGTCCGGATTCATTTGGAGCCAAATTCTCCAAATTAGGAACATTGGCGGCGTTCCAAACAATTGTATTATTGTTAATTTGCCCGCTTTCTGCTTTGAGGCTGGCTAAATTAAGAACTTTGGAATCTAAAGTTACCACAACATTAACACCGGTAGCCGCAGTGCTGGCATTATTCTGATAACGAATATTAAAAGTAACTGTACTGCCCGGTTTAATAATGGAATTATTATTTGGCTGGATTTCCTGGGTAACTAATAAAGGCAAATTAGCAATTGCCGTGGTGAAAGTGGAAGAATTTTGAATTTGCGGCTGGCCATTGCTGTCTAACACTAAAAAGTCGGCTGTGGCTGTTTTAGATTCGCCTGAATTAACCGAATTAAAACTGCCCTGAATTTGAATCTGCCCGCTCGCCCCTTTGGCCAGAGTTCCAATATTCCAGGTGTCGGAACCGATATCCGGAGCCGGGTTGCCGGAGGCAAAAGCATAACCGTCCGGATAAGTTAATTTTATCCTGGCGTTGCTAATGTCGTTCTCTGAATTATTTTGATACTTTACCGTATACACAATAAGCTGGGCATTATTGGCATCTTTCGGCCCCTGCAATTCCACCAATACTTCGGCCGCAACCGTGCGAACTGTGACAGTTTGGTCTTTTACAAAATCGGAATTAAAATTGCCTAAACGATAATGCAATTTAACATCCAAAGTCTTGTTTTCATTAACGCTGCCGCTAAGTTTTGTTTTGATTATTAACGCGGCATTTTGCCCGGGCACTAAATCCGGAACCACAAATCTTGTGCCGGTTATGCCTTCCGCTTCCGGCACGCTGCTAACATAAGTAATTCCTTCCGGATAAACCAGCTCCAACTCCGCATTAACCAGTTTTTGGCTGTCATTATTCTGTACGGTTATATTGTAAATTGCCTCGCTGCCGCTTGGCACTGTATCCGGAACGCTAATATTTATTGCAACATTTGCCTCTTTTGGAACAACTGCGGCAGGTTTTTTAAAAGCAAAATAGGCAAGAACGGCAATAGTAATGGAACCCACAATAATTGCCAGAAAATAATATTTATTTGACCGGTAGAACCCTGACCAGCCACCGGTCTCAGCCGGCGAACTGTTAATTTTCTGCCTTAAGGCAGAGTCAAAAATTGGCGTCTCCACGGCCTTTTTTACAAAACCCGCATTATCAGCCTGCGGTTTGTCTCCGGGAATTTGTTCGTTATCCATAAATAAACTTTCTTAATTCTAAATTCTATATGCTATCTACTAAATGCTTTCTATTAAATTATACCACGTCTTTAGCGTTTAAATACTTTTCCGATTTCAAATGGCGTTCCAGTTGATATTCAATAAATTCCGAAAGCATATGCTGAAGCTCGGCTAAATCCAAAGGTTGAAAACTTACTTCAGGCAAATTTTTCAAACTAATTTGTTTTAAATTTAAATAGAGCTGCAAGACCGAAGGTTTAACCGGCCGCCCGGAAAAACCGGAAACAAAACCGCCGTTCTCAGCGGAAAAAAATAACCCGGCGCTCTCTGAAACTGTTTTTGGGGCAATTATGGAAAAACCGGAAACTGTTAAAATAGCCAGCTTAAATTTAGCCAAGCCTAAGTTCATTTGCTCATTAGTTGGGGCGGAGTTTAAAAATTCCAAAAAAATCTCAAGCATTTCAAATAACCGCTCATTTTTTTCTTCATCGGGAGCAAACTTTAAAATAAGTTCGGCGGCCACAAAAGCGGTTTTTAAAGCTTCCAGATTTTCCCGCAAATTCATAAAAACCTTCACCGGCTGGGCGCCGATAATTTTTGGCAAACCGCCGCGCCCGGCAAGTTCCAAATCAACCAAAAACAAAGCCTGCAAACTCTGTTGCAACTTAGACTTTGCAGACTTAACCGATTTGGCCAAGCCTCGAATTTTTCCCTGTTCTTTGCTGTAAAAAGTTATTATTTCATCGCCTTCGCCGAGCGGCTGTTTTTTTAAAATAATAGCTTTGTATTTTATTTCTCTGGACATATAATCCTAATGCTCCGAATTATTATCAAAATACTCCGAAATTTAACTGCAGCCCTTTTTTGGATAATTAGGATTGCAATATTCGTAGCATTCGGATTATATTTTGATTATCCCGAGCCACAGCGCCTGGCCCTCAACCTTAGCCTGCACTTCAAAGTCCACTTCTATTTCAAAGCTCTTGGCAATTTGGTTTACAAAAGTTTTCTTGCGGTCAAGTAATTTTAACAGCGGTTCTTCCAGCTTTGAATCCTGGGTGTTGTAATATAAATCCACCAGCTCGCCTACTTTTAGCCCGCTTTTTTTCCTTAAATCCTGCACCTGGCGTTCCAGTTCTCTGGCAACTCCTTCCGCTTTAAGTTCGGCATTTAAATTTAAATCTAAATAGAAATTATCAATAGCATTGCTGCCTGGCACCACTACCGTGCCTTGGGGGCGCAAATCTTTATCTAATAATTCAATATCAATTTTTTTAACATTCAACTCTTCTAAAATCAGCTGCATAAATTCAGGAGCCAATTCAACCGACCCGCTTTTTAGCTTAAAAGCGGCGGCGCGCAAAGGCTGCCTTACAGGCATAGCTTTATCTTTTCTTACGGCAAGACCCAAAGAAACAATTTCTCTTACGGTCTGCATCCCCGCTTCAATAGCCGGATTTACTAGCTGATTATAACCGCCAGACCATTGCGCTAAATGCACCGATTCTTGGCCGGTTATATCTTTATAAATAAAGTCGGACAAAAATGGCATAAACGGAGCGAGCAGTTTTGCGGTTTCCGCCAAAACAAAACCCAAAGTATTTAAAGCTTCTTTGGCGGTTTCAGGCTGCTTTATTCGGTCGCGGCTGCGGCGCAAATACCAGGTAGACAGGTCATTGATAAAATCTACCATCGCCTTCCCTGCGCGAACGGTGTTGTAAGCATCCATTTGCTTTGTAACTTCCGCCTGCAAACCGGCCAGCGCCGAAAGGATCCATCTGTCTAAAATGTTTTCAGAGCTTGGAATTTGAGAACCAATCGTCTCTTTCGTGTACATGCGGTAAAAACTCCAGACATTGTAGAACAGCAAGTTAACTTTGCGGCTAGTTTCAGAAACTCCTTTTTCCGAAAAACTTAAATCATCGCCGTTCATAACCGGCGTGGTTAGCAAATAAAAACGGATGGCATCTATGCCATATTTTTCAATTAGTATCCATGGGTCGGGGAAATTATTTTTGCTCTTGGACATTTTGCTGCCGTCCTCGGCCAAAATATTTCCGGTTGTAACAACATTTTTAAACGGCGCTGTTTCGAATATAGTGGTGGAGACTACGTGCATAACGTAAAACCAAGCGCGGGTCTGGGCAATGTATTCCGCCACAAAATCCGCAGGAAAACGATTTTTGAAATCTTCCGGATCCTTTCCGGGCCCTTCCGCGATTGCAGTAGTTCCGCGTCCTTCCGCGTTATGTTCAAATGGATAGTGAAGTTCGGCAAAAGGCATAGAAGCGGATTCTACCCAGCAATCCACCACTTCCGGCACGCGGTTCATAGCCGAGCCGCACTTTTCGCATTTTAATTTTATGCGGTCAATGTATGGGCGATGAAGATCAGGATCGGAATTATGAATTATGAATTGAGAATTAAGGTTTGCATCGCTTGATTCTTGATTCTTGATTCTTGATTCAGCGTCCGGGTATACTTCCGCAAAATTTGTTGAATTATCACGCAGCTCTTTAATTGAGCCAATACAAGTAACATGACCACATTCGGACGATTCACATTTCCAAAACGGCAAAGCCGTAGCCCAATAGCGATTGCGAGAAATATTCCAGTCCGGCGCCTGCTCCATACTCTTGCCAAAACGCCCTTCTTTTAAGTGCTCCGGGTACCAATTAATATTTTGGTTGTTCTTTATTAAATCGCCTTTTACTTTTTGAATATTAATAAACCAGGCCGGCAAAGCATTATAAAACAACGGCGTCCCGCAGCGATAGCAATGCGGGTAAGAGTGCATATAACTCTGAGTTTTATAAATTTTTCCGGCTTCCGCGAGTTCCTTTAAAATAATTTTGTCCGCGTCCTTAAAGAACACGCCGCGCAAATTTTCCGGCGCTATTTCTAAGTACTGGCCCTTATGGTCAAGCATATCTACCCGGGGAAGCCCTTTGTCTTTAGCGAGTTTATAGTCGTCCTCGCCGTACATAGCGGCGTTATGGACGATTCCGGTTCCATCTTCAGTAGTAACAAACTCCGCGGAATAAATTCTGTGGGCTTTATTGTTCGGATCGGTAATTACTCCGGGATAAAGAGGTTCATAAGACAACCCTTCCAAAGCGCGGGCCGGAAATTCCGCAATGCTTTCATACGCGCCGTCAATTACCGAAAGGCGGTCTTTAGCCAAAATATAGCGCTCTCCATTTTCCTGTTCTATCATTACGTAAGTAATTTGCGGGCCAATATTCAAGGAGGTGTTGCCGGGCAGCGTCCAGGGCGTGGTAGTCCAGGCTAAGCAGTAAGTTTTGTCGTTGGTTAAATCGTTTACAATTCTTTGGCGCGGGAGCAGCTTAAACTTGGCGTAAACCGATTCTTCGGTTACGTCTCTATAGCTGTTGTCCATTGCTACTTCAAAATTGGAAATAGGGGTTTCGCAGCGGGAGCAATAAAGCAAAACCTTGCGGTCTTCATAAACCAACCCCTTGTCCCAAATTTGTTTTAAGGCCCACCAGACCGATTCCATATAGCTGGTATCCATGGTTTTGTAGGAATCTTCAAAATTTACCCAGCGGCCCATGCGGTGTACGGTCTTGCCCCATTCTTCCACAAACTTTAAAACATTGTCGCGGCAAACTTTGTTAAAGCGCTCCACGCCCAATTCTTCAATTTGTTTTTTTCCGGAAATTTTTAAATTCTGCTCAACAATATTTTCAATGGGCAAACCGTGGCAATCCCAGCCCCAGCGGCGGCGGACAAAATGCCCTTTCATTGTCTGATAGCGCGGAATGGCGTCTTTTATAGTAGAAGCTAAAATATGCCCGTAGTGCGGCAAGCCAGTAGCAAAAGGCGGCCCGTCATAAAAAATGTACGGCTCATTATTCTTAGTCGCCTCTAAAGATTTTTCAAAAATTTTATTGTCGTCCCAAAATTTTAAAACTGTTTTTTCCAGTTCGTTAAAATTCGGCGGCCCGCCAGCCGGCGGCGTAGGTAGTTTTTTTTCTTCGATATTCATAAAATTACTATAATTTCTCAAAAATTTTTAAATAGGGCCTTTGAACTCTTCTAGGAAAGGAGTTAGGAACTTCGTTTAAAAGCTCACATAATTCATCTTCGATCGCACTCATATCATTTCCAAAAATAATTCCTCCGGGCTTCAAAGTGCGAGTAATTTCTTTTGCTAACGCATTATTGTACTTTCCTCTTCCTATAATGAAATTGTCAATGCCATTGGCGGTAAAGTTTACAGAATTGTCTGGCAATCGCGAAACGAAATCTAGCATATCCATTTTTACTAAAACACTTCGAAACTCGTCAGTACCATTTAGTAAAATTTCTTGACCCTCCTTACTAAATGGATCAACAACTTCATCGCTCTCAGAATTTAGGTCGGTGTTTATATACCCCAAGCTGCCGTAAGACTTAGCAACTGTTTTCATTAACGACCTACCCCCACCTAAGTCTACTAATACAGAACTAGATAGCCTGCCTTTTATATAATCCCGATCTTTTTGAATTTCTGGAAATTGCTGCAACAAATGTTGATCCTGTAGCCATTCTGTTGTTTTAAAACTATAAGGGGTGGAAATTTTATTGCCATCATTCTCTATTTGATCTGAAATCAAGCTACCGTATGGTGTTTCTTTTTTTAAAGATTTAAATAAATCCTTAAGAGAAAACTGCGGACGCTCAATCTCCCTTCCGTTTACCGATTTTTCCATAAACCTAAATTTACCTGTTATGTGTTTAAACCTTAGGGGTTTTTAAATTTGCCTGCACATAATATCTAATTTGATTTTTTATCCGTATTATCTGCCCCCATCTGCGTATCCGCGATTTACATTTCTTCCGGAGCTTCAATTCCCAAAAGATAAAGGCCGTTTCTTAACACCTGGGCCGTGGCGGTAATTAACTGCAGTCTAAAATCTCTAATCTTTAAATCTTGTTCCTGCGCCACCGGCACCGCCTGGTAGAATGAGTTAAATTCTTGGGAAAGTTCAAACAAATAATTGCATAAACCGTTGGGCAAATAATCTTTTGCCACCTGCGCCACAACCTCCGGATATAAAACCAGTTTGCGCAAAACAGCAAGCTCGGGAGTTGCTAGTTGCGAGTTGCTAGTTGCTAGTTCGCTCTCAACTCTGGATTCGCTACTCACAACTTTGCGTAGAATTCCATTAATTCTCGCGTGAGTATATTGCAAGTAAGGTCCGGTGTTTCCTTCAAAACTAAGCGCCTTGTCCCAAGTAAAAATAATTTCCGTTTTCCGATTATGCGACAAGTCAAAATATTTTATTGCTGCCAGTGCAACTTGCTCCGCCACTGCCTGTTTATTTTCCAATCCCGGATTTTTTTCTTCAATAATTTGCGCAGCCCGCTTGCGCGCTTCTTCTATTAAATTCTTTAAACTAATGGTTGTTCCTTTGCGGGTGGAAATTGCTCCTTCCGGCAAAGACATAAAACCAAAATCTACATGTTCAGCGGTATGGGCTTCCGGCACATATTTTGCCTGTTTGGCAATTTCAAACAACTGATCAAAGTGGTGCGACTGTCGGTTGTCTACCACATACAACATTTTTTCCAGTTTCATTTCTTCCACTCTGTATTTTATTGTGGCGACGTCGCGGGTCAAATAAGTTGTTGCCCCGTCGGACTTTACCAGCACAGCCACTCCCAATTTTTGTTCTTCTAAATTTACCACCTGAGCGCCTTCCGACTCAGAAAGCAAATTTTTTTGCTTTAAGTCGGCTAATATGGCCGGCATTTTATCTTCGTAAAAGCTCTCGCCCAAGTTATGGTCAAACGGTAAAATGTCTAAAATTTTTCTATAATTTTCAAAGTCCGCCAAAGACACGCGAACAAACCACTGCCACAATTCCCGATTTTCCGTATCGCCTTTTTCCAATTTAGCGAATTCTTCTTTTCCTTGGTCACGCAGCTCCGGCTCGCTTTCAATTTTTGCAGACATTCCGACATAAAGCTTATTTAATTCGGAAATCGGATCAGCTTCAATTTGTTTTTTATCTCCGCCGCTTTTTAAATATTCCTTATATGCAAAAAGCAAAATACCAAACTGCGTCCCCCAATCGCCAATATGCGTATCAGAAACCGCCTTATATCCTTGTGATTTTAAGACTCGCAACAAGCAGTCGCCGATAACCGCGGAGCGCAAATGCCCCACATGCGGCGGTTTTGCTACATTATTCTGGAAATATTCCACCACCACTGTTTTACCCTGGCCTGAAACCGAACAACCGTATAAATCCCCTTGTTCTAAAATTTTATTTAAATTTTCCGTTAGATATTTTGGGGTAAAAGTAAAATTAATAAACCCGCCCTGTTCCTTCATTGTTACCAAGTCTTTAAAAGACTCGTTTTTTGCTATTTCTTCAATAATCTTGGCTGCTACAACTTTCGGGTTTTGTTTAACTTTTTTAGCCAAAACCAAAGCCGCATTTGAAGAATAATCCCCAAACTCGCTATTTGGCACCTTAATATCCAAACTATCCAAATGGGAGGTTAATTTTAAGTCCGAAAGCGCGCTGGACAACAAATGATTTATTAAGTTTTTTCCTGTTTCACTATTCATAAGATGCCGTTATTATAACACAAAATGACAAAATTAGTGAAACAGGGTAAAATAAAGGGGTCAGCAGCGCGAATTTGCGCCGCCGACCCGTGCGGGAACTGCTGTTGGATCATCTGAGTGGCTCACCACCTTTGGTGAGGGAGAAATAAAAGCCAGCCAAGGTGACCGTTGAGTGTTTCAGTTCCTCTCCCGGCATTTGGATAGTCACGGTTTTTACCGGCTCTCCTTCCGCGGGAAGTTCCGCTTGAAATGGCCCGCTCCCCATCCTCTTTTGAAGATCGGATCCAGCGATGACCATTTTTGACCAAAAAAGTTTCCGTTTCATACTGCCCTCCTGACAAAGTAAATTATTTTAGCATTTTATTAAATTCGCTTCAATGCCAACATTCGCCGAAAATCGCAAAGCCAGATTCGACTACGATCTTAAAGAAAATTTCGTGGCGGGTTTGGTATTGACCGGAGCGGAAGTTAAATCCGTTAAACAAGGCAATGTTTCCTTAACCGGCGCTTATGTTACAGTTTCGGCAAACGGCGCCAATTTAATTAACTGTCATATTGGTCCTTACAAATATGCGCCAAATGAAAAATATGATCCGACGCAAACCAGAAAGCTTTTGCTAAAAAAAGAAGAAATTAACCAACTTTTAGGAAAAGAAAAAGGTTTGGTTATTATTCCGCTGGAAATATTCTTGGGACCACGCGGCTTGGTAAAAATGAGAATTGCTTTAGGCAAAGCAAGAAAAAAAACCGACAAAAGAGAATACATAAAGAAAAGAGACGCCCAGAAAGAAATCAAGAGCTACACTTAAGCTGTATTTACTAACTACCAATCGGTACTAATATACTAATTCTAACAAACCGACATTAGTATATTAGTAAAAATTAGTATTTAGTAAAGCCAGATAAATATGTCTTCCCAAACAAAAGAAAAAATCTATCTTCTAATTATCGTCCTGCTAATTGCGCTGTGCGGGCAATTTTACTATTCTTACCGCTACCTGCCAAAACAACAGCGCGAAATTAGCGTTTACTATAATCAGGAGCGCGAATTGAATAAGGAAATAATTAATGAGATTCGCGACGCCGACAAATTTGTCTACTTTGCCGTTTATACCTTTACCCGCAGCGACATTAAAGACGCCCTGCTTGCGGCCAAATACCGCGGCCTTAATGTAATTGGCCTTACCGACAGGGATCAATATCAAAAACTTGAATCGCAGCAAAAAATTATTGACGAGTTAAAAAAATCCGGCATCCCGGTTTATGTCCAGGACCACTCCGGCATTATGCATTTAAAGGTTGTGGTTACGGAAAAAGCTTACGCCAGCGGCAGCTATAACTGGACAGCTTCGGCCACCAATATTAATGACGAAGTTTTGGAGGTTGGCCGCGACGAAACTTTGCGTTCCACTTTCCAAAAAATCCTGGAAGAAATGTTTGCAAAATATTCGCCTACTACTCGCTAAGCACTATACACTACGCACTAGTATGGTATAATTATATAAAGAATTAAACTATTTTATGGAAACACAACAAACAACACAAAATCAAAATAATCAGAGCTTTCTTCAACAAATGGAAAACTTTTTTAAGACCTATTTGTTTGACAAAGCTCCGTTTCATCTTCCGCCGAATGTTCGGGAAATGATTGTAAAATTTGGGCCGTGGATAACTTTAGTTATTATGGTCTTAGCTTTGCCGATAATTTTAGTGGCTTTTGGGTTAAGCACTTTTCTCGCGCCTTTTGCCATGATGTCCGGCGCCTATCACGTTGGTTTTTTTGGCTTCGTAATTGCAGCTGTTAATATTGCGAGTTTGGTTTTGGAAGCTTCCGCTTTGCCGGGACTGTTTGCCCGCCAAAAAAGAGGCTGGCAATTGGTTTACTATGCTTCTCTGCTTTCCGCGGTGGCGCAAATTCTCAGCGGGCAAATTTTTGGCGCCATAATCGGTTTAATAATTTCCATGTACTTTTTGTTCCAGATTAAAGAATACTATAAATAGCCTGTTGGAAATTAATAGTAACTAAGAAATTAAGAAATAAAAAAATGAGTGATTTTGCCAAAATGGACATTTTCTTTTTTGTTACCACGATTGCCGTAGCTGTGCTGACCGTGCTTTTGGCCGTGTTAATAATTTACATTATAAAAATTTCCCGGGACATTAAACACATTACCAACAAAGCCCGCTCTGAAGCTGAACTTATTTCCCAGGATTTATCCGACCTGAGGCAAAACGTTAAAGACCACGGCGCTAAATTAAAATACTTTGCCAGTTTTTTTAGCAATCTGAACAAGAGATCGAAAAAAGATTAACAAGAGCCAGTTTAAAAATAATTTTTAGACGAAATTTTAAAACCGGCTCTAAGAGAAAGGAACACACATATGCCAAAAACAACATCAACCGGAACAAAGGTAGCTGAGGGGTTAGGCTTGGCCGCGTTAGCCGCAGCAGCCGCAGCAACTTATTATTTTTATGGCAAAGACGGCAAACAGCATCGCAAAGCCGTAAGCGCCTGGAGCCAAAAAGCCAAGGACGAAATGGTCAAGAAAATTAAAACAATGAAAAACGTAAGCAAAAGCACTTACGAAACCGCGGCCAAAGAAGTTCTGGCTAAATACAAACAGGTAAAAAATATTAGCCCGAAAGAAGTGGAAGAGTTAAAAAAAGAATTAACCGGGCACTGGCAAAAAATAGCAAAAGATTTAGCTAAGGTTGGCCAGGCTAAAGCGCCGGTTAAAAAGTCTGTTGCAAAGAAAGCCAAAAAATAATTTCCGTTTCCTCACGTGCATATAAAAACTCAAACTACATTATATTTCATTCGCCACGGCGAAACCATAAAAAACAAACAACATATCCGCCAAGGCTCACAGATTGACGACTACCTTGATACTCAAGGCGTCCTGCAGGCCCAAACTTTAGCCAAGCTGGTTAAGTTTTTATATTTAGACGTGCTCTATACGTCGCACCTGCGGCGCGCTGAAGAAACCGCCGTCTATATTAACAACCTGCTGCCGGAAAAAATAAAAATTTTTCACGATTACCGGCTCACCGAACGCGACTTCGGTAGCCTTACCGGCAAGCCTATGGAAGAATGGGACAAGCTCCTGCCAAACCATAAAGAGCTGGAGGCAATGCAGGAATATGATTACCGGCCGTTTGGCGGCGAAAGCGTGGAAGACGTCCGCCAGCGATCAGTTAGCGCAATTTTAGACATTATTGATAATTGCGACCACTCAAATGTCGGCATTGTTACGCATAATGGAGTTATTCGTTTGTTATTATTCCATTTTCCGTCTATTGTCAGAATTTATCGCGGCAAGGACGGCTCTTCAAAAGATATTACCAATGCGGATATTTACGAATGGGAAATAACTGAAGGCCGCATAGCCAACCTAAAAAGCTTATTAAAATAGAGTTTAACTAAATATATAAGTTCGAGTAATTAAACCCGCCAAGCCTAAGCTTCGGCGGGTTTTAGTTTATCCACACCTAGTACCTTGCATAAAAAGGTAGTGGGTGCTATACTGTATGTGTAATTAATACAACCCTATGGAAAACTCAGTTTTTGACACGGAAAATTCCCGCTCGCAAATGCGCAAAGGCCTTTTAGAATATTGCACGCTCTTAGCCATTGCCCGCGGCGAGTTATATGCTTCCGATATTTTAAATGAGCTTAAAGCGGATAACTTAATTGTGGTAGAAGGCACGCTCTATCCCCTGCTGTCCCGGCTTAAGTCTGACCATTTGCTGGAATACACCTGGAAGGAATCAAAAGCCGGACCTCCCCGCAAGTACTATCGGCTCACCAAAGAAGGCAAAGATGCCTTAGAACAGCTGAATCAAACTTGGCACGAACTATCTTTATCAATTAATTCTTTAATCAAAAAGTATGAAAAAAACAATTAACATCTCGATTGGCGGAATGAGTTTCCAGGTTGAAGAAGACGCCTACCAGGCGCTGGAAAACTATTTAAACGCTATTAAGCAAAAATTTGCCGCCTACCCGGATGCAAGTGAAATTGTAAGCGATATGGAAGACCGTATAGCCGAACAATTTGCAACCAAGACCCAAAACGATAAAATTATTACTTTGGCCTTAGTGGAAGAATTAATTTCCGTTATGGGGCGGCCGGAACAGTTTGGCGAGGACAAAGAAAAAACCGCTCCCGGAAAAACCTCTTCCGCTTTTGGCAAAAGATTATTTAGGAACCCGGACGACGTTTTGGTAGCCGGCGTTTGCAGCGGCATTGCGGCCTACTTAGACGTAGATCCGGTTTGGGTAAGGCTAATTTTTGCCCTGACCATATTCTTTGGCGGCTTCGGCATTCTGCTCTATTTAATTCTCTGGATAATTGTGCCTTTTGCTTCCACCGATACCGAAAAAATGCAAATGCGCGGCGAGGCGGTAAATTTAAAAAACCTGGAAACAATGGTTAAGGAACGCGTGGAAGAACTTAAAAAAAAAGATAAATCTCCAATAAAAAAAGTTTTGGCCGCTCCTTTTCGGGTTGTGGGACAAATATTTCAGGCTTTGGGGAGATTAATAAAAAAAATATTTCCGCTGCTGTTTAAATTAATCGGCTTGTGCATAACCGTTGCCGCTTCTTTAGGCATAGCTGTCTTGGTCTTTGTTGCCTTTAGCCTGCTGTTTAACGCCAACTCCCCTTACGTAGATTTTCCGTTTAAAGAATTAGCGCACGGCACAATTTATTACGCCGCGCTAGCCAGCGCTTTCTTTGCGGCTTTTGTTCCCGCAGTATTTTTGTCTTTGCTCGGCACCAGCTTAATGTCTATGCGGCCGAGCTTGAGCAAAATGGGCGGCTTTTCCCTTTTGGGCTTATGGATTTTGTCGTTGATTGTGTTAGTTAATATGGGCATTAAATTAGCTCCGCAAATTGAACAGATTACCCAAACCAGCCCATACTTCCGGGAAGTTGGAAAAACTTATGACTTAAAAAACTTTACCGCCGTTGATCTTTCCGGAGCCGACAGCCTGAACTTTTACCAGGGCGACAGCTTTAAGGTTATGGCCACGGGCACGGAAAAAGATTTAGGCAACGCGAAGTTGGTTGTGGAAAATGGCGTACTAAAACTTGACCGCGACAACAAAATAAAGTTCTGCATTTTCTGCAATATTAAATCTGTAAAATATACGGTTTATGCTCCGGCAATAAACGCCTTATCGGCCAGCGGCGCCAGCCGCATTAATGCCGGCAATTTAAAAGCTGCCAATATTAAGGTTAACCTTTCCGGCGCTTCCCGGGCAAATTTAAGCGTCCAAGCAACACAAACAACGGCAGAGCTTTCCGGCGCCAGCCGCCTGGAACTGTCCGGCACATCTACCGCTTTGACCGCCGAAATTTCCGGCGCCAGCAGTGTTAATGCGCAAAACGCTATGCTCGCCGCGGCAAATGTTAATCTCTCCGGCGCTTCCCGAGCTTCTTTTGGCAAATTAAACAGCTTAGAAGTAATTGCTTCCGGCGCCAGCACGGTTACCTACCAGCAAACTATGAGCCTTAAGCAAAACCTCTCCGGCGCCAGCCGCATAAAGCAAAGCTTTGAAACTGACAATGAAAATTATTACGACTATACGCCGGATGCGGACAAGCAATACACCAATGAAATTTATGGATTTAAATTTAATTATCCCGGCAACTACCAAATGCAAGCCGGTGAAAATTTGAACAACGGCTTTTACTTGCCAATAGAAAATTATTTCTATCAAAATAAAAAAGGAGAAAGAGTTATTACCGCGCTCCTGCCCAAAGAAACTTTTCCCAGCAATACAGATTTTGCCGGCGGCTTTCTTTCCGTCAGCGTTATAAAAAACTCCACCTCCGCTCAATGCTACAAATTCGGCAACCAAGCAACTCCCAGCAGCCAAAAATTAAACATCAACGGCGCGGATTTTGCTTTAGCCGATGCCAGCAGCGCCGGATTGGGACACCAGGCTATGGATAAAATTTACCATAGCTATAACAATAATATTTGTTACGAAATTGATATGGGCGCGCGCACCGAAGGTTTTGGCGCAAACGAACAAATTACCGAGCAAGTTAGCAAAGATGCAATCTTTGCTAAACTCCAACCTTTGTTGCAGAGTTTTGAAGTAGCTAAATAGATTAGAGATTTTAGATAGAGATTATAGAGAGAGTCAAAAAATAAAGAAAGTGGAACGGCGCGGGCAGACAAAGTCTGCTCGCGCCGTTGTTGCTGATTGACGTTAGCCAAAGTTGTGCCACATCATCAGGACGATGACGGTGGCCAGGCCAACTAGTAATACGCATGTTAAACATTTTTGCATGTTTTCACCGCTCCTCAGCCTTTCCTAAACTTCGCCTCTTCGGCTCTGACTGCATCCAGCAGATCCAACGCGTATTTCAACCACACGTTCTCCCAGACCACAGCCCGGTTTTCCCAGGTGACCACAAGGCCCTGTGAGCAATACTTCTTAATTAGCTCATCCCACGGTTGAACTCCGAATTTTTGGCCAGCAGACGGAAGTAGCTCGTGATCTTGGCAAAGCAGACGAAGCTTGTTTGCCAGACTCAGAGCTCTTTCAAATGCCGCATCGTCGTTAGGCACTCAAGCCTCCTTTCTGTTGCCTGGCTACAAATCGCTAAGCAAGTTGTATAAAACAATGGAAATCAGGAACACGAAAAGTATGGTTCCTATGAAAATTGCCTTCTTAACATCGTTACTCACGTCCCCTCCTTATTGATGTTTTACATCTTAACAAAAAGACCAGGAACTTGTCCAGGTCTTTTTGTTAATTACCTACCGGTCAAAATTAGACGATCGTCCTATTTTGACCAGAATATTTCAATACGATTATTTTTAGGGTTTTATTGGCATGTTATAATTAATTTATTAACTAATCCTCCTTTAATGCAATTGCTTAATATTGTTCTGCCAATTTTTTTAATTATTTTAGCCGGGTTTGTGTTAAGGCGGATAAATATTTTAAAATCCGCCTGGGTACACGCGCTAAATAGTTATGTTTATTACATTGCTCTTCCGGCGCTGGTTTTGCTGAGCTTTTGGAACATTAATTGGCTTGATTCAGAAGTTCAAAAAATTTTAGTGTTTAATATTGTAATACTAATAATTTTAAGCATCCTGCTCTTGATAGGTTTAAAATTTATTCCTATTTCCCAAAAGGACCGGGCAGCGGTGTTTTTAACAATAATGGTTGGCAATACCATTTATATGGGCTTCCCTTTAATTGGCAAAACCGTAGCCGCGGAGCATTATAAATTGGTTGTAGCCGCAGCCACAGTCCATCTGGTTTTGGGAATGGCTTTTTCCATTCTGACGGTGGAGTTTTTGGTGCAGAAGTCAAAAAATTGGAAAAAATATGCCGCGGACTTTTTTATTAACCCGCTGGTGTTGGCGCTGTTTGCGGGTATTGGCTTAAGCCTTTTAAATGCCAGCGGACCTTTGGCGGAATTTTTTAAATCCCCTCTCTCTGCTTTAAGCGTTACCGCTTCGCCGGTGGCGCTGTTTGCCTTGGGCGGATTTTTGCACGGCAGATTTATGTCCGGCCATTTAAAAACCGCCGGGCTCGCTTCGGCCTTCAAGCTGCTGGCCTTGCCGCTGTTAATTTGGCTAGGCGGAATTATTTTTAAAATTAAGCAGCCGGCGTTGGATATTTCCGTTTTAGTTTCCGCTATGCCCTCGGCGGTTACCTGCTTTGTAATTTCCGAACGCTACAAGCTGGATGAAAAACTGGTGGCAAATGCCATTCTGCTTTCTACGGCCGCCTCAGTGATTACCATTTCCTCTCTCTTAACCGCGGCAATTTAAAAATAAAGGAAATTATATATAAATTTAAAATCCCTGGACCAGAACCAGGGATTTTAAATATTTAGTTTGTTCAATTTCAGACGATCGTCTGAAATTGAACAAAGATATGTTTTCAATTAATTTTACATTTTTAGAAAGTCCAAAAGTTTGTAGATTACCAACGCAGGCCAAATTAGGGCTTTTAGCACTCCCAATACCCCGGCCCAGAAAGTTGCGGAATGCTGAATATAGTAAACGGCCGCGCCTAACACGGCCAAGCCATAAGCGCCGCCTAGCGCTCCGTGATGGTGTTTATATGCTTTATGACAATCACAATTTGTTTGTTCGGACATATTATTTTTATATTTAATGCTCTACTATATTATAGCAAAAATATGCCAAATTGCTTAACTTATGCCATATACATATTTTAAATTTAAATAAAATGTTTATTATTCTCTTTTATCTTTTCAAGACTATTGACTTTTTCATCATTATTAAATAAAATAAGTAGTCTTGTAAGGAGGACTTTTAGACTTCACTTTTGTACGGCGTAACAAACCGCGGTTTTTAAATTCAGACAAGGAGAAAAAAGATGACCACAAAATCAAAGAAGCAAACTAGGAAACGGCGTACTCCACCTCCTTTTGAGCCAATAGATGATGACATGCCGGAACGCAAGCTGGACACCATCATCTCACCGGTGTTCAACGATCCCGATCTGAGCGGCGGGTTTGCCCAAACTCTGGAAAAGATTACGGTTCTCGCAGCCGAAGCGGTCAACACGCTCAAAACGGCTGGAGGCTATATACCGGTTCCGACCCTAAAGCTCCAGCTGGAGAAGGCCGGCGTATCGGGTCAAAGCCTGGAGCAGACGATGTTTTTCCTTACAGGGTACCTTAACGCCAAGAAAATGAACAGTCCGTTCGATGTTGCGGTATTTGGGGACTGCTTCAGATCGCTCTCGGAGGATAAGGTCACTTCTGTTATGGCTACGCTGCACGCCCTGTTGTACGTGCGGCAGGAAAACGCCAAACCAACCGCTCCAAAAGCGGTCAACGCAATCGTGAAGCTCCAATAACAACAGCAAAGGCCAGCGCGAAACGTCAATGACGACGCACGCGCTGGCCTTTTTGAATACTAAAGACAACCTATATATTAAAAAACGGCATAGCGATTGCGTCGCCTACCGTTGCTTTTAATTTTTATTCCTCCGTGGAAATTATGGGAGCTGACCCTGAAGGTCGCCTGAGCGTTTGTTCGGTCAAACGAGCAAGTGGAGGCTGCAAGAGAGGGTGTGAAGATATGATCAGCTCATACCAACACCTGTCCTTGCCATGTCCACCCAGACCAGCTCCCGCTAAAACTGATAGACTTTATCAGCATAAGAGGAAGCTTGTAACACATAAAAATACCATATTTCTGCGGTATTGTCAATACTTATAAAAAATGATATGCTATAGCCCACGGGGATGACGGATTTTGACAGGACTTTGACATTTTCTAATATGCAAGACGAGCCAGTCTGAAGACTCGTAAATCCCTCGGACACAAACAAATGCTAACGCATGGAATAAAGTTGTAGCCGCGTTTCAAAACGCCGACTTACAACCAGTCTTAGCTTAATTTATTAAGCTGAGATCCCGGCCTTAAGTTTGTCCAAACCTAAGATCGCCGGGTTCATTTTGGACTGCTGTTTGCGGATTTGATTTGCACCCGCAAGCTTAAGACACGTAAATCGCCCTTTATAACTATTTGCTAAGTTATTGTTATAGAGGTATTAAACTTAGCTAATCTTGTGAACAATTGGAAAGTGAATTAGTTTTGGACCCGGGTTTAACTCCCGGCATCTCCACCAAGTGAATTTAAAAAAACCGCCTAAAGCGGTTTTTTTAATTGTTTTTAAACTCCCTATCGCCTTTTAGGTCATATTTAAATTTAATTACTAGGGATTAGCATTTTGTCCAAAAGCATTGTAATGATACAATTAATTAAGATTTATAAATAACGGCCTTGTTTGGCCACTAAATAAATATATGTCTGAAAAAGAAAATACAAATTACATAAACTGGGAAAGAGTTAGAGGAACCCGTGCCTATAACGAAGCCATGGTTAATATTTTACTTGGACTATTAAAACAGACTGACCTTTTTGATGCTGACGGCGCGGCTGCGGCTTTTGTTGAGGTTGAAAATATGGATGAGTTTAGGTTGTTCTGCAAAAAATGGGACAAAGAGGGAAAAATAAACCCTGACGAGGCAATTGCTGCTGCTGAAAAAATATATGCAAGAAACCCGGAGCCAGCTATTGAAGTAACCGACAGAGACAAAAAAATTATGAAAAAGTTTTTAATGGAACAAGGAAGCTCCGAGGAATCCATAGATAGACTGAGCGATGAATTTGCTAAAAAACAAAAAAAGAATAAACCTAAAGTACAATAATTTAAAACCACCGCAGTACGCGGTGGTTTTAAATATTTATATGCAAATTTTTCCGCTTTTTTAAACTTTCCACACTCAAAGCCAAAATGATATAATTGCATTGAAATAAAAAGGAGGTAGCCATGAGGAGGCTGCTAGTGTTGTTTTTAATTTGTTTAAGCGTGGGCTTTACGGCTCCGCCAAAAAACAAGAAGGTCGCAGCGTCACGCATTTGGGCAGGAAGCACCGCCACAAAACCAAGCAGCGTCTTTGTTGATGCCGCGAGCGCTGCGGAGGCCGCCAAGGTTTTCCATGATTCCTGTCCGTCGGCCAAAATTCTTTGGCTGGAAAGGACAAAGTGGGCAGGAGAACCGGTTATGAACATTGCCTATGAGGGCAAATGTGACGTGCCCGTAGCCGGACCGTAAACAATGGAGGAATTATGATTATCGAAACTGACGAACTGTGCCCCGATTGTGGTGGAACAGGAATTGGCGTGTGTCCACTTTGCCGCGGGGACGGCAAAGACTCGCAAGGGTTAATGGAATGCTCATGCCTCTGGAGCACCGAAGTTACCAAGTGCCCTTCGTGCGGAGGAACAGGGAAAAAAGTTCCCCCCACTAAGGACTAACTGTCTCTTCCAAACCGCCGCCGACAATGCCATTAAGGCTGTCGGCGGCATCTTCATTTCTTTAAATAACAGGGCTTTATTTTTATTGTTCATTTTCATGCGGGAGTTTTTACTTTTCGCTATTTTTTTCTTGACCTTGTCTTCTATATAATATAGTCTTTCTTAACAAGAGGAGGCTGTATGGATAAAGACGATCACGTGTCAGACGAGCAGCTTGCTCGCCTGTTTGCTGGTTCTGGGGGGCCATTAACCGATGACGATGCGCAAGCCGTAAGCCACCTGTCCCACTGTGCGGAATGCGTTGCTAAGGCGCACTTTGTTGGCATTGACTTTCAAAACCATTTGGAGGGAATGAGAAAAAAACTAGAAGAAAAAAACTAACCGTCACACCACCAAAGTAACTGACTTCTAATTTTACCGTACTCATTTGTTTTTTTATTGAGCACAATTGTAACCCAGCCGTCCGCCTGAACGGAAATCAGGCAAGCTATATAAAAGCGCCGAGTCCGCACCCCGCGGACCCGGCGCTTGTTAATTTTTACTTTTTTATAAATCTGGACTTTTTTTGAACAGTTTGGTATAGTTTGCTGCAAGGAGGACTCGATGCCGATATCGAATCAAGGCACAGTCCAGCTGGACAAACGCATTACGTTTACCCCCCTTGCCCGCAACCGGTTCCGCTGCAATTGGAATGGCGAGGTTATTTCCAAAAAAGCAGTTCAAGCGGCTCGGCAAAACCGGTGGGAATACCTGCGCTCCTTGGACAAGAAACCAAGCGCCAAAAAGACCCAGTGGTACCCTTACTACACAGGTGCAATGTATGGCAGCTCCGACTGCCCTTATTGCAAACGGTTCATCAACAACGTGAAGCTTGGGCCCAACGATTGCCCCAACTGCGAAAAGAAGTTCGTGACCGAGCGGTAGCAGGGCGGCAAGAGAGTCGGCTGAATAACCAACAACGTCGAACCGAACGCATCGTACTTGAACTAACGGCAACAATGCCAGCAGAAATAGCGCAGGAAGTGGGGGCTCCTGCGCTATTAAAATTTTTATTTTACTTCTCAGTAAATTATAATCACAATTGACACAACCACAGCAATGTGGTATTTTTATTTGTTCGTGGAAAATACAGGAGGATATGAATGCAAACGCAAAACAAAGAAGCTACACCGTTGAGCGTGAACATCGCGGGCATAGGATTGCTGTTAATGCTGTTCTGCGTCCTGATGTCTATTTCAAACCTCACAGCGTTCAACCGCAACATCGAAGAACCTTTGAGTCGTGCCGCTTACTCCAAGAGCACCAAGGAATGCCTTGAGCACTTAAGCGTAGCTATCTCGCACCTGAAGGAGATGGGTTTTCAGAAAACTCCGAACAATGCGCCGCGCAATCAAAACATCTCCGACACGCAGGCGTGGTTTAACAACCTGGCCAACCTTCAAGAAGCGCTAGAGAGGCAAGGACAGGAGGGCTTCTTCCCCTCAGGCGAAGAAATGCTCGAAACTGTCCGCGAGAAAATTCTTAAGGAAGAGCGAGGACTTCTGGTGGTTGAATCACCTACCGGCATCTCCACCTACCCCTACGGCATCCTCTACCTGTGTTGGGCTTTGGTAAGCACGATGATGTTTGTAGGCGGTCTTGGCTGGTGGGTTGCAAAGGACGACAACGGATATTAAGACACTCGCACAGCATTCAGGAGGAAAACGTGAATAACAGATTCTTTCCGTGGCAAGAAGCGATGATTTCCCTGGCCTTCGCCGCTTTGGCTTTGTGCCTGATTCTCAGGTGGCACCACGGCTACGACTTCGCCAATAAGGTAGAGCAGCCCTTGCGGCAAGCCGTGTTTGCCAAAAATATGAAGGACTGCCAGAAAAACATCGACACAGCCGTCACCCACCTCAGAGGTTACGGCTTAAAGAAAACCGACCTTCATTTCGCGGTTAACCCGGCGTCGCCTCCGTTTCAAATCTGGTTCAACAACCTGGTGGAGATTCAGGAAGCGACAATCAGATACAACTTGTCGAATGAACCGCCGGACGACCAGCTGTTCATTTCTCTCATTAGGGACAGGCTGATGATAAAGAGAAAAGACAAATTCATTTTAATCCTGCCGCCGGACCACAAGTCGTATCCGCACACCAAGCTGTACAACTGGTGGTTTTGGATCAGCTTAGCCGCTCTGGCCTTAAGCCTTATTTGGAAAAAGGCCAGCGGTTAACGTACTCACGTCAACAAGCACAAAGCGCCGAGTCCGCACCCCCGCGGACCCGGCGCTTGTTCATACCTGGACTTTGTTATTGCTTTTTGCTACTATGCCTCACAGTATTATACTTCAACAAGGAGGAGTTGTATGGCTAACCCCCGCACGACTCATGGCGAAGAAAACCCTGGCGGACGGGCGCCTTACCTGAAGATGAGAAAGCGCTTGAAAGAACTGGCAATGCGCGAGTATCCGGGCCGGAAACTCGCCTGGCAAGGAGGCATTCTGTACTTCGTGGGCAAGAAGCAAAAGCAGGCCACCAGGGTCCCCGGAGTCCAGGAAGTGCCCAAACCCGGGCGTCCAGCTCTCAGCTTCAAGGCCGCCGACGGCCCAGTCATTTTCAAGAAGCCAAGAAGATTTCGGCGTTCGAAAGGAAAGGCATGATAATCTCAGTTTGCCCGGGCTGCAACAGCCGAATCCAATTTTCAGAGCTCGAAGACCACATTGAAACCCACACCACCGCTGACGGCGCTGAATGCCCATTCAGCAAAAGGGTTGTGTACGATGTGATTAACGAGCTAATTGACCAGGATAGGGCCAAGCGGCTCGCCGCAAAAAACCCTTGCGCTTCCCAAGGCGCACAAACCGAACCCAGGACGGTTTGATTGCAGGCCAACAACAACCACCAGCACACAGCGCGGGGAACCAAAAGTTCCTCGCGCTGCATCATTTCTGCTCCCAACTTTAGAGTTTTTTATTTTGTTTAAAAAAATATTCAGTACTTGAACTTATTCTAATTTATGATAGAATTGCTAAACTGACTTACCCTGGTAAATTACCCGGGCAGAGCAGAATACATCTACAAAGGATGAAGAATTGATGTACCTTTCTGGTTATATCATCATTAAAGGGGAAACTCCGGAAGGAGTGACCGCTTTGAGCCGAGGAGGCAGGAACCGAAGGCCGAGATGGGTTAAACACGAACATTTCAACGAGTGCTACATCCACTCCGCTCGCGCTCTGCGGCGGGCAATCCTACGGAACAGCGAGTGGCTCAAAGAAGCCGCATTCACTTTCGCTGGGACGTACGATCCCGAATCGGGTTGCGTGATCCTGATTCCGCATTCCCTGTGCACCTTCAGCGAATTCAAAGAGCTCCTATTCAAGTAGAGCGCGACGAACCCTGATTCTCGCTAGTGGCCTGGGGGCAAACGGCCATTGACCAACAATAGCAACGAAACCGCAAGCACCCCCGCTTGCGGTTCTCCTATTTTCCCCCTTTCCTTAAATAAAATAAAATCAACTTGTCTAAAATATTCACAAATGTGAGAGTTTTAGACAAGATTTAAAATGGCAATTTTTTAATTACCCTTTCTAGAATAGATAAATATTTTTTATAAATTAACCTGGACATTTCTAAGCCTTTTGATATACTTTAATGTCGTAAAGGAGGAGTTTATTCTTCGGCAGCGATCTGTGCGTATTTTACGCGTAGTTCGCTGCCGGAGATGGCAGTACCTGGTAAAACAGGCATCCGGATGATGGAGAACAACTATGTCTAAAGATTCGGAAGGTTTTTCTCTGAAATTTGCGCTCAAGATGGTGCAAATGGCAGACCAACCAGACTTGATTTGGCTCAAACACGAAGTTGAGCCTTACCCCGACGACAACCCCGTAAACCCCGATGGCACGCTCGGAAATTTCCGGCATCTGTCCATCCGCGTCCAGCGCCAGGACTTCTTGGACATTACAGCCGAGTGCTTCATGTTCAAGACCTCTCGAGGATGGTCCCACGGCTCGGTCAGAATTGGCAACTGCGATGAAAGCGGCGAAGTCTGCTCGTACGAACCCGAGCAATTCTTCCAGTACAGCGACGAGGGCATGACCGAGACTCGCCGAGTGCCAATTGAATTGAGCAACGCGGACAACATCATCAGAGCCCAGATTCTGGACAATCCAGATGCCAGACCCTCACAGCGCGGGGAAGAAGATTCCCCGTTGCCGTTTGCCTTCGGCTCGACCATAATCGAAGCCCTGGGCGCGCTCTTGAAGGATAACCAAGAGCTGTTCCGCGTGGTCATACGCTATGCGCCGGGCTTTGTGGCCGAGAAGTTTGCTCCTGTGAAGGTTATCGACTTCCCGTCACAGAAGGGTCTCGCAGGGAACGAAGGCATGATGGTTACGCTGACCCTAAAGAATGGGGCGCCCGTGAATGGCGTGATCAAGCATGTTGGGCCACACAAAGTGTTTACCGAAACAACTTTGGATGGAATTACCGTACCACACGCTACCAACATCTCTGACATCAAGCAAGCCGTTTTAACCTACTGACCGCCGCAAAAGCGCCGCCCCGTACACCATACGGGCTCCGGCGCTTTTCCAATTCCCTCCCCTTTCCTTAAATAAAATAAAACCAATTTGTCTAAAATATTCACAAATGTGAGAGTTTTAGACAAGTTTTAAAATGACAATTTTTCCTTTTCTAAATAAAATTAACTTGTTGATATAGTTCACAAATGTGAAAGATGTCAACAAAATTTAAAATAGCAATTTCCCCTCCCCTTTCCCGGACAAATTAAGCAAATTGACAATATTATGCTTATTTGCTACAAATACTCCGCAACCGTCTAATAGGCAGATGGCGAAATTGTACTCGCCACAAGAACCCCTTAGCGGTGAAGGAGGTATTATGTCAGTCCGGATATGGTTGAAAAAAGGCGGCGAGGCTGAAATTGATCGTCTCGTGGAAGCTGGGACTCTTGCGAATCTCCAAATCGAAGAGCACCAAGCAACAGGCAAAAAGTATGTCAAACTCAGCGTGAGCTTGACTGACCCCACCGAGGAAATACCGAAAATTCCCCAAGAGGTCATCGAGCGAGTGACCTTCAAGGGGAAAATATACCTTGTCAGCGTGTATTACCACTGGGATTCGCACTTACCATTCGGATCCTATCGGAGCGCTGACATGACAACATACATGCTGATCGACACCTGTGGGAATGATCGCAACACTCTGAAAGAGGGAGAACCGACAATGGGAAAGACTTATTGGTGCAACGCTTCCATTTCTTCAACCAGCGTCGCCAATATTCAAGAGATGCTCTACCGACTGATGTTTGGGCATCCTCGCGGCTCCTGCTTGGGCTCTCAAACCCTGCTATCCAAAGATCAGGAAAGAGACCAAGACCGCACTCAGGGTGTTGGGTGCTTCAGCCAAATAACGCTCTTCCAACCCAAGTAAATTCCGACGCCAACGGCCTGGGGGCAAACGGCCATCGACCAACAATAGCAACGAAACCGCAAGCGCCCCCGCTTGCGGTTCTCCTATTTTCCCCTCCCCTTTCCCGGACAAATTAAGCAAATTGACAGAGGGAAATTACAGTAGCATACTTAACTTAAGTGATTTAAACTATTTTAATTCAATGATTAATTATCTATTTATAATTATTGCTTTAGGAATTTTGACATTTTTTTGCATTACAAACTACAATTATTATAAATTAGTATCCGGTTGGGAAAAAATAGAGGGCGAGGAAATACCCGTACGTTCAATTTTCGCAAAAATTTATTTCTTCCCTATAGGCAGGGGTGGCGCAAAAGATTCAATAAAATTACAAAAAGATGGCTTTGTTTTAAAAAACACAAACTTTTCACCATTTTCACAAACCCCTATATTAATCAAATATTCTGACATTAAAAATGTCGTTATTAAAAGAACCATTCTTTCCAGACCCGACGGAACTTATAGAAGTATTGAAATAAATTTAAAAAACAAGTTGTATGTTATAATTTTGGGGGTAAATTTAGAAATCTACAACAGACTCAAACCCTTGTTTTCCGAGAACCAAATTCAAATCATCGAAAATTAACTTAGCACCGCCTATAGCGGTGTTTTGTTTTTATCTCCCCTTTCCCGGACAAATTAAGCAAATTGACAGAGGGAAATTACAGTAGCATACTTATAATGTCTATAATGAGACGGGATAATTCTGAGCTTTTTTCAACAACGAAGCTATGTCATATAAAGAATACACTAATAAAATTAAAGATTTCTTTCCAGGTATAAAAAAATCTATTCTATCAATTTTAAAAGATCAAGGAAAGGATGTCGTAAAACTACTATTTAGCTATATTTTTATAATAATTATTTCTGTATTTATTTATGGTAAATTACCGAGTAATTATAGCAATGAAAGGATTGCACAATTTATTAAATACAAAATCGGTACTGATTATGATGTCCAAATTCAACAAGTTGATTTAGCTGGTTATGGAGACGGTTCTTTATTAGTAATTGCAAATGATAAAAATTTTAAACTTCAATGTTCTAATAAATCACCATCATTAAAACCGCCAATAATTCAAATATACGAAAGAAAAAACCAAAATTTGCTATTTTCCGCCTTTTCTATTCCGTATAATAAAAAATATGAATTTAGACCGCAGTTCAAAGATGATAATACAGATTTATGGATATACAAGAGTCAGGTTTTAGACTTAAATAATGAGGGGAAAAAACAAATAATTTTTACTATGCTTGGGAATGTTTGCGGTAGTGGAACGAATCTTATAAATTTTGTTATTGACAACATTAATGGAAACTATAAAGAAGTATTTCTCCCAAATTTATCATATAATAAAGAATGCGTCGCGAGGACATGTTTGGTTTTAAAACCTGCAGATGAAGAATTTACCAAACCCATAGATTTAATTAATAATGACAAAAAAATCTCCATAAATATTATCGATACTGATACCTTTATTAAATGGGCAAAATTAGGGGAGGATGATACATATCGTCTTATTTTAGGGCATCCTCAGATAAATTTAAAAGATGATTTTGAATGCCATTGGTGTGACCATAAATGGGCAATTACGGTCCTTCAATACGATAACGGAAACTGGCTGTTTGATAATTCATGGAATCATGGCAACCCATATATTGTAAATGATAAAATAAGTTTAGCTGAGGCATTAGGTTATAGAGAAATTCCTCATAATATGTTTGGTTTTATTGCTGAATATTATTTAGACAACCCATACATACTTGATAATGGAGAAACCCTCTACGAAAGCACTTTTACAAAATCTAGGACAACATCAACTCTATATAAAATTGTCCTAAATAATTATGGTAAATAAATTAACAAAAATATGCTACATAGCTTGCGACTTTGAAATTTAATGAAATTTGCACATAAAATATTATGAACGAAGATAATAAAGTAAAAAAGTTGGATTCATTTAAACCCTCTGCGATTCAAGGGGAACTTTTATCTTACCGTAATCCAAAAGATTTAGAAATACTCTTGGATCAACCGAAGACAAAAATTGCTGCTATTATAAGTGCGGGTTTAGCTATGGGAAAAGAGGAAATAATTTTGGCAGGAGGTAGAATTTTACAAGGTGCTTTGGTTGGCAAGATGAAACAGCAGCTAGGCCAAGAATTGCAATTCTTGTTAGATAAAGGCAAAATTAAGCCGAACTATGGGGACAAAAAATATGCAGTTGATAGTTTTGCGGAGTTGCTAAATTTTATAGATAATGAAGCTCCTGATGAAGACAGATTTGATGCAATAAAAGCGATGTTTTTTGCAGTTATCAAAGAAAAAGACGGGGAAGAAATACTTAATTATCAGGTATTCCAAATAACAAAAAAATTAACATCTTCACAACTTTTGACATTAAGGGCGGCTTATAAAGTTTATAAGAAGGAAGATTCTACTCTTGCTATGACAGGAGAAGCTAGTGGATGGCTAAGTACGATAGCGAGACTAGCGGGTCATAACTCAGCAGGATTAGTTGAAAATGATGAAGTTATGTTAATCGACCAAAAGCTCATCAGCGATAGAACTTATAGTGACAGGAGCGGAATACGTTCTGCTGATCGTTTAACAGATCTAGGAATCAAGCTTTGTAAAAACATTGAAGAATATCACCAGATAAAAACTCAGAATAATCTAGCTCTATGAGTGAACAAAACGAAAAAATCAACCGAAAGTTAATTGAAGTACTAAGCCCAGAATCAGGATATTTTGGACGCGTTCACTCTTGGGGGCAAGAACAGCAAAAGTACATACAAATTGGGTACGAACTATCAGAAGAATTTCTTCCTACTCTGTAAAAGTTAGCTGACGATAAAAAGAAGTTGCTAGTAAATGCAATAAACTATTTTGAGATACATGCTCTGCCACTTAAGACTCTTTTAAATACAGAATCAGAAAATGGTCTTTATAAATTTTATTCGGAAATTACGTGGTCTCAATTTATGATTGTTATAATGTTCGGTATGCTGGAAATTACCGCAAAAGGAAAGGCTGGTTTCTGGAATAAGAAACAAAAGAAAATAACTCAATTTCTTGAAGAAAATCTGCCAGAATCAACAAAGGTTGACATTGCAAAAAGATACAAAGTCGAGGAACTATTCAAGTATAATAAAAGTATTTTAAAATTTTCGGATGTCATAGATCATTTATGGATTCGCGTCAGGTCTGGCTTTATCCACGATGCAGGAATAGAAACAAGAGGTCTAGAGTGGGGCTGGTTAGAGGGATTGGGATCAAAAGAAGATCCTTTGCATATTAAGTCCGATGTGCCTGTTCAAGAACTACTTCAAATGGCATGGCAAGCAATACTGCACTCCTATGGGTATAACGGCGAGTTAGTATTACCAAAGTATAAAAAACAGCACAGGTTCTAGACCTGCGCTGTTTTTTTATTTAGTTATACTTTATCTTTTTTTATTTTTCTTCAACTTCTGTATGAAAAATTGCTCCGGTAATAGACAAAGCGGCCGGCGGAAGTTTAGACTTCGCGCAGGCCGCTTTTTTGGTTGATGTTGGAAGTTACGCCACATCGCGACGTTTGATTGCGGCAATGCGCTTGGACATGAAATGGTTGAGCATCCTCGTCAGCCACCAGAGGCGCAGGTCGAGGGCGTCCTGTTTGACACCTTGATAGTCGACGAAGACCGCCAAGTCCCCGGCGCCGTTGGTGCATACGCGCATTTCGACGCAGTCATCCATGCCTGTTAACAGATTGTTGACGCGCACGTTCCGCAATTCGAAGTTGCGAGGTTCCAGAGCGAGTTTGAGCCATTCTTTGGCCTGTTCAGAAACGGGCAGAATGACAACAGCCCCCGAAGCCAAGAAATCGCCGGTGAGGCTCCACTCGTTTTCCCCGCAAACGTGCGCCTCCAGATGTAACACGTTGAAAAGATCGTGGATGATGGTTTCAGTGCCGATGTCGTTGCAGTCTTGAAATGCAGCGAGATCTTCGAGGGGCGCACACTGGTCTTCGGTTAGCCCAAGCAGTTCCCAATACCGGCCCTGAACTTTCCGAAGCCGCTCGTGGGCCGTGCCAGGCTCGCCGAACTTCCCTACGAGTATAAACCCGACAATGTTCGCCGAGTACCGGCCATTGTGGAGTTTATTTAAATGCGGACCATGCTTGTACTGCTCGGTGAGCGGGTGTTCATAACCCGCTTTTGCCCATTGAGCTATTTGCAGCTCGGTTTCTCGCGATACGGTATTTATTTTGTAACGTTCCACTATTCTGCCTCCTTCGCAGGCTGGGCTAATAATACTACATTTAAAGGTTAATTTACAAGTCAAAAAAACAGCACAGGCTCTAGACCTGTGCTGTTTTTTTTAGTTATACTTTATCTTTTTTACTTTTCTTCAACTTCCGTATGAAAGGTTGCTCCAGTGGCCGGGAGGGTTAGCACTTCTCCCCTGTCCGCTTGCTGTTTCAGTTTTAAAGATTCTTCATCGGAAAGCATTGTCATTTTCATTACCGGCAATCCGTCTTCGTCCAGCATCAGTACGGTTTTATTTCCTTGAGGGTCTGTATAGGTAAGGCGCTTAGACAATTTCTTCATCCCGCCAACCGCGGTCACAGTTCCGGCATTCAAAGATACGGAAGAATTTTCTGCCCCTTCCCCTGTTCCCACATTGGAAACCGCAAAACCCATTGCTCCGCTAACGCTAAGAGGCGCTGTGGAAGCATTTCCGGAAGAAGTAGTAACAAACCCGGCATTAGAACTTTGCGTTAAAGCAATGGTATTTGGCATACCTTCAACCGGCTGAAACTGGGAGGCGTCGGAAATTACCAAATCTTTTGCTTCATAAGCTTCCTTTAAAGACTGAGTCATATCTAACTTAAATTTCTTTTCCAATTCCACGCGCTGGTCTTCCGACAACAAGCTCACCCGGTGCATTACATTGCGCACTTCGGCTTTGGCCTGCGCCGTTGGCGTGGCAAACGGGTTATACTTTGCCAGCTCCGGCGAATTGTTGGCGTATTGCACGCCGCTAAACATTAACACGCCGACCATAGTTCCGGCGACAAATGAAGCTATTTTAAAATTCTGTTGCATATGTTTTCCCGCTTTCTTTAACCAAGCCCAAACGCCAGGACGGTTTTTTAATCCGTATTGAAGCAGCGCCAGTTTGAGCTGGTGTTTATGTCCGGTTGGGACTAAGGGTTGCCACTGGGACATAACCCCTAAGCTTTTTTCAATTTCCTGTTTGTTCATAGCTGGTACTTTTAATTATCGTCTTCGTAGATATAACTTCATTCGTAGAATTAGGTTGCAATTTCTTTTCCAGCATATCCACCCCGCGCGACAGCAGGGATTTTACGGTTCCTTCTTTTTTCCCCAAAATTTTGCAAATTTCTTTTAAGCTATAATCTTCAAAATAGCGCAAAGCCATAACTTCCTGGTATTTTGGCGGCAGGTTTAAAATTTCCCGGTGCAATAAATGCAAATCCTGTAAGGATGCCTGCTGCTGTTCTAGCCCTAAAAATTCCAGCTCCGCGCTGGGAGCGCAAACTCCCAGGTGTTCCAGTTCCTCTATAAACTCCGCCGGAATGGGAGCTGTTTTTCCTTTTTTAAAATAGTTATTCACTTCATTGCCCGCAATTTTATAAAGCCACGAGCCAAAACTTAAATTCATCCAGCGAAATTGCCATAGTTTGTTATAGGCTTTTAAAAATACTTCCGAGGTTATATCCTGGCTGGCCTGCGTGTGCCCGGTGCGCTTAAAAATATAGGCAAAAATTTTGCCATAGTAAATATCAAAAAGCCTGCCAAAGCTTTCCGGATCTTTTCTTGATTTTTCCACCAATTCCCGTTCTTGGGCTAAATCCATAAACTGAAAACTATTATTCTCTATATAATAGTATAACCACAAACTTTTAAAAAGGTTGCATTAATTACAAAAAGCCCCCGCAACTTGCGGGGGCTTTTTGCTCTTCACTACTTAGTTGTAGGAGGAGTTGTTGGCTTAGTGCCTTCTGGTTTTGTTTCTACAGAAGCTGTTGTTGTTGGCGTAGGTGTTGCTGGTTTTGTGTCGTCTGACATAATTCTGCCTTTCTATTGCCCGTGCTTTTCTTTTTTTAAGCCAGGCTTAAGTTATAAGTTAGCTTGGGCCAAAGTTTCCAGAGCAGGCAGCGCCCTCCATTTTTTTGCCTGCTCTTTCTACACACGCGTCTTGCTGCCATTTATTTTCCAATGTTGAGCTTAAGTTATTTTGACATAGGCTAGCCGCCTGTAGTTACTCAATTGAAACAGAAATGTTTTTAGAAGACGCATCCAGTTTTTAATGTTCATGTAAAAGTTTTTCTCCTTGGCTCATTAAGCATAGGCTCTATTACCTGTCCTGTATATAGCAAAATGCGCGTATTACAACATAACCGCCTGCACTAAGCCTTAAGAAATATTTAGTGGTGCAGTTAAACGTTTAATTAACTACTTAAATGAAATTAATGGGTAAAAAAGCGCGCAAAAGTTCACAACAAGTGCATAACTTGCGCGCTTGCTATATACACCAATGGTAATAGAGAGTAGGCTTAAAATAGATAGCTAAATACTTAAATTATTAATTAAGTATTTAATTGGCTATTGACCTTACGCCTTTTATTTTTTAACAAAATTTTAAGGTAAAAAGCGTAAGACCAATGGTTGATTAAATATAAGGAGCGGTTATGCTTACCAATAAACAAATTCTCAAAATAAGAAAAAATTTCAACGGCAATAATCAACGGTTAATTTTTAAAATTCTTGGCGATACAAACCGCTACCGGATTTTTGAAATGCTGGGCAAAAGCAACAGACTGGCCGTAAGCGATATTGCCAAAATTCTTAAAGTTTCCATTCCGCTCACTTCCCAACATTTAAAAATTTTAGAGCAAGGCGGGATTTTGGAAAAAGACAAACAGGGGCAAAAAGTGTTTTATAAACTGCGGGCCGACAATGCCATAGCTCAGTCTATAATAGATGACATTGTTTAAATGAAAAAGGAAGATGTGGTGGTTCTGGCCAAAGAACTGCTGAAAATTAGAATCTCCGCGGCGCGGGAAGGCCCGGCGGAAGACGACGGCATTCACAAAGCAAAAGTTAAAGCAATTCCCTTTTACGACGATTTAGTAATGGAAAAATGGTACAAAGAGGCCTTAAGGACAGCCGAACTGATTATTGCATTGGGCGAGGAATACATTACCAATAACAATTATCAACATTTATCCAGCCCGGATTAACTCTGTTTAGCGCCAACTCCCAGGTGTTAGAACCCTCACTTGCAAGCAATAGCGCCGGCCGAAAACAGACAACTCTTTTATGGGCTTGAAGACGAATAGAAAAATTAACGGAAATCTTAACTCAAAGCGGCCAAACCGCAACTCTAAAAATACAGTTTTATCCTAATTTAAAGAAAGGAATTTTATGAAAAAAATTCTTCTATTGTCCGCTGTGGCTCTCCTGCCTTTTTTTGCTTCCGCGGCAACATTAAACAATACCTTCACCGTTAGCAACTATTTTCCCAGCCAGGGCAGCACCGTGACTGTTACCAGCACCTGCGGCAGTTTGGGAGCAAACAGCAATGTGAGTTTTGCGCTGTCGCAAAACGGCAACAACACTCAGCTTAGCAATAATCTTTCCACCGATTCCAGCGGCGCCTTCTCCGGCAGTATTAGCCTGCCGAGTTCCTACAACGCCGGACAAGCTACTATAATAGCAAGCTGCTCCCGCAGCGGCGATGTTATTAATTCACCGGTCTTAACCTTTGCCTCTCCGGTAAGTTCGTCATTTAATTTGCCAAGCTCCCCGCCTTCCGTTGGCGGCCTCTATAACCTGTCCGGCGCTTGCGGCAACTCCAACGGCGGCGGCAGCGTGCAAATTAATTTAAACAAAGCCGGCAGCAACTATTCTTTAAACAATGTGAATTTAAATTCCACCGGCAACTTTACCGCCAGTGTAATTGTTCCGAACGGCATAAGCACAGGACCTGCGACTTTTAACGCCGTCTGTTCCAATGGCAATACTTTTTCTTCCAGCGTTAACCTGGACCCGGTGGCTGTTAACTCTTTTGAATTTAGCGCCAACCCCCTACTCAACGCCAATTCCTATATTTCCGGCGTTTGTAATAATGTCAGCAGCAACGCCAATGGCGCGGTCAATTTCAGTTATATGCGCAGCGGCGGCCCAACTATGCTTACTTCTTCCAACAACCAAACCAACAGCAACGGCGCTTTTAGTTCCACAGTCTTCTTACCTGGTTCTATGGGCAACGACCCAATCACCTTAATTGTTACCTGCCCGAATGGCTCAACTTTTTCTAACGTAGTTATGCTTGGAGCGGCTACTGCGGTAACCAATCCTGTTAACACTACTCCGGTCGGCGGCGTAAATGCCGGTTCCGGTCCCTCAAACAGCAACTCTAACATCCTGTTTGGCCTGACAACTTTATTGGCCGCGGGAATGCTTGCTTGGTTTGCGGTGAGGGGTAAAAACTCATATGTTAAAAACTAATGATAAAAACAAAACTGTTAAACCTGTTTTAAACCCTGCTCTGGAGCAGGAAAAAACCGACAAAAAATCCAGGCCAATACTAAAACTGTTAATTATTGGCCTGGCTCTGTTTGGCTCCACCTTAATTGCCAATGGCGCAATTAAATCTTCGAACAGCAAACAACCCCAAGCAGCCGCGCCAGTATTGCCACGCTCCACTGCCCCAACAATTCAGCCATATAATATTCCGAATCCGGAAAGGCTAAATATTCCCAGCTTAAACATTGATGCGGGATTTGAACAGCTGGCCTTAGGTGCAAAGCATGGCATTGAAGTGCCGGTTGAAAGCATGGCGGTAGGCTGGTTTATTTATGGGGCCAAGCCCGGAGAAGTTGGCACTGCTGTTATAGTCGGGCACTTAGATTCCGCCAAAGGGCCGGCCGTGTTTGCTGATTTACACAAAATAACTTTGGGTTCGGAAATAAGCATTGAACGAAGCAACGGCTCGGTGGTTGTATATACAGTGGAGCGCGTGGAAAAATTTTCTCAAGATAATTTTCCCACCGCGGAAGTCTATGGCCAGTTGCCTTACCCGGCGATAAGATTAATTACCTGCAGCGGCAGTTATAACAAAAAAGCCGCACGATACAGCGACAACCTAATTGTCTTTGGCAGGATAAAATAATTTTATGCCCTTAAAAATCAGGCTAAAAATTATAAAGGTCTTAATTAAAGGAAAAATATTTATGGATTCATATAACTCTCCCAGCACCAAACCTTTGTACCGGGGAACGCAAATTGTCTGGTATATTTTAGCTTTCTTAGAGGCAATCTTGGCCTTTCGGTTTATTCTCAAGCTGCTTGGCGCCAACCCTAACGCCGGATTTACCGACTTAATTTACGGCATTACCCAGCCCTTTGTCTCGCCATTTTTAAGCGTATTCAAAATTTCCAAAATTGAAGGCAGCGTGTTTGAATGGACAACCATTCTGGCCATGCTGGTCTACTGGCTAATTGCCGTGGCCATAGCTCGCGCTTTTGTTATGGGCAAAACAGTGTCCACGCCGGAAGCCGCGGTTAAACTGGATAACCAAGATAAGTAACCAATTATTTTAGGGGCAAATTTATGAGTTTAATTTTGGTTATAATGATTGGCGGAGTTATTGGGCTCATAGCCGCAAATTTCAGCAAAACCGGTTTTAGCAGTTGGAAGACCGCGGGTGTTGGTGCTGCAGGCGCTGCGCTGGCGAGCTCGCTAATGTCGTACGGGTACGTAATGAATTATTTTCCCTGGCGCAACATTGTAGGGGTAAGCGCCTTAAGCATTGGCGTAGACATAGCCGGAGCTATAATTGCCATTTATTCAATAAAACTTTACCGGCAAGTTAAATATTTACGCAAAATTATTAAATAGTTTAATTTAAATATTAAACTATAAATGGAGGGTTTATGATCTCGGACGAAGAAATTGCCGCCTCTGACGAACAGGCCAGAGAGTCTACTGAAAATAACGAACGGCTGCATGAGCGAGCAGTCGAAGAGCACGAGGAGCTGGCAAAAGAAGAAAAAGAAAAAGCTGAGGAGCTGGAGTAAATTAACTTTAGCCTGACTTAATTAATTAAACAAAAACTTTATGGGAATTATTCTTTGGATAGTATTTGGAGCATTGGCAGGCTGGATTGCTTCTATGATAATGAACACCGACGCCCAGCAGGGCGCGCTGCTTAACATTATTGTCGGCATAGTCGGGGCGGTTATTGGCGGCTGGATAATGAGCCAGTTAGGCAAAAGCGGAGTAACCGGCTTTAACCTTTATAGCTTCCTGGTTGCCATACTCGGCGCCGTGGTTTTAATTGCAATTGTGAAATTTATAAGGAAGTAACAGGCGGGGCGCGGACATTAAAAAAACCTTCCTATCGATTCCTCGACTGGAAGGTTTAAAACGGCAAGCTTACATAGCGGCCGGAGTTTCCGGCGTGGCTTCTGCTGGCTTTGTTTCAACTGGCGCAGTAGGCGCTGGTGTAACTGGAGTGGATGTAGGATCTGGTTGATCTGACATAAACTACCCTTCGCTGTACTGCCTATATCCTAAAGAAGCACAGTATTAAATTGTCAGTGGCTTCAATGGATATGAAAGCCTATGGGTTAAGCTTAGCAGTAAACAACTATAAACACAATGAACTTAGGCTAAATTATAACCCTTAATTAAGGCAAAAAACATTAATTTGACTAATATAAAAACATTCACCCCGGGGGTTTGCTTTTATTTGCCATCCGTGTCATACTTATGACATAAGATACATTTAGAAAAGTAGTCGAATTTCACAAATATATTTTCTTACAAACTTAAACTATTCTAAAAACATATGACAGGTGTAATCAAAAAGAAAACAGACAAAGGCTTCGGCTTTATTTCTGTTGCTGGCCAGGAAAAAGATTTATTTTTCAACAGCAAGTCCCTTGTCGGCGTTACTTTTGACGAACTCAACGAAGGCGACCAAGTCTCCTTTGAAGTTGAAGATTCTCCAAAAGGTCCTAATGCCGTCAACGTACAAAGAGCATAATTTTTGCTTTTAAAAAAACCGCCCTGCTTTCGCAAGAAACAACGGGGCGGTTTTTTGTTTGCCTATAAAAATTAGTTAAGCCACAAGTTTGTTTACCGGCAAAGGGGAATTTTTTATTTTTTATCTTAGTTACGGGCAATGCAAAATTTTGTGAACCAAATTGCAAACCCAATGCAGTATTATATACACCCAGCCAAAACTTACGGAGGGAGTAAAAAAATTAATGTTGCCGCGTCCCCTTTGTACAAAATTAAAGGGCAAGCAACAACAAAGCAAAAAATATTTGGCCGGGAAAAAGGTCGCAACTAACAATTAACTATTTTACGTAAAGGAACAATGAATGAATATATCCAAAAAAACAGCCGTACTTTTTAGCATTTTGGGGTTAGCCGCCGGCACAGCCGGAACCGTTGCCCTGCAAACCAAGGCGGACAACAGCTCAACAACTAATGACAACAGCCAAAATGGGATGAGGCAATTTGTAAAACCGGCGGCAGCCGGGCAAGTTACCGCCATTTCCGGAAGCACTTTAACCGTAACTGACAGTCGCACTAACACTTCTTTTACGGTAGATGCTTCGGCCGCGGCTTTAGAAAAGTTTGAAAGCAGCTCGATCTCAACCGGCAAATTGACCCCGCCGACTCCGACCACTATTACTATTGCCGACATTAAAGTCGGCGACCACGTAATGGTCCAAGGAACAGTCTCCGGCAATAATATTGTTGCCACTAAAATTACGGACGGACAAATGGGTAAAGGCTTTGGCCGTGGACAAATGCATGGGGCTATGGGCACCGTAGGAACTGTCTCTTCTGTTAGCGGTAATACTATTACCCTAACCGGAAAAGACGGCGCAACCTACACCGTGGAAGCCTCCGCCGCGGCGGTTAACAAAATTTCCACAATTTCCGTTTCTGATATTGCGGTTGGCGATACGCTAATGGTTGCCGGCGAAAAGAATGGCAGCCAAATTACCGCAAAACATATTATGGACGGACAAATGCCGCAAATTGGAAAAGTCCAAAATTAATCTTTAGAGAATATTTAATAATTAACTGCCAAACACCCCACCCCTTTCTTGTGAAAGGGCGGGGTGTTTTTTATGCTATAATTATCGCATTATCTTATTAACATAAATTACCTATGCAAGATTCTTTAGGCGAAATACCAGCTAAAACCAATTTTAAATATTACGATGTTATTGGCGCCCTGTTTGTGGCAGTGCTGATTATTTCCAATATTGCTTCGGCCAAAGTGGCTTCTGTGGCCGGTTTTAACTTTGACGGCGGCACCATTCTTTTCCCCATTTCCTATATTTTTGGCGACGTATTAACCGAGGTTTACGGCTACAAAAAATCCAGACGGATTATTTGGACCGGCTTTTTATGTTTGGCTGTAATGGCCTTAACTTTGGCCGCGGTGCAATATTTACCCTCAGCGATAGATTGGCCCAACCAATCGGCTTACGAAGCCGTATTAGGCTTTGTGCCGCGCCTGGTGCTGGCCAGCATGCTCGCCTACTGGGCCGGAGAATTTTCCAACTCTTACATTTTAGCCAAAATGAAAGTCTGGACCAAAGGCAGGCAGTTATGGAGCCGCACCATTGGCTCAACCATTGTCGGCGAAGGCGTAGACTCTATAGTCTTTAGCTTTGCCGCTTTTTACGGCACTATGCCGCTACTCGCTCTGCTTAATTTAATCGGCACGATTTACGTGTTTAAAGTTTTATATGAAATTTTAGCCACGCCGCTTACCTACAAAGTTATTAACTTCTTAAAGCGAACCGAGCAGGAAGATTACTACGACAAAAATACTAACTTTAATCCGTTTACCGTTTCTGAACGTTAGAAAAAACTTTTTATTTTTGGTATAATTAAGCCGATGAATTCCGCGGACCAACAAACCAACAACAAGCTCAAGCTCAGTTTTGTAATAAATACCGGGTTTGCTTTTTTGGAAATTTTTGTCGGATTATTTTCCGGCAGCTTGGCTTTAGTGTCCGATGCCGCGCATAACCTTACCGATTCTTTAAGTATTTTAATTGCCTGGGCCGGACAAAAATTTGCCAAACGCCCGGCAACCGAAGAACATACTTTTGGCTACGGCAAAGCCACAATTTTAACCGCTTTGGCCAACAGCATTATTTTAATTTTGGTTGCCGCTTACATTATTTACGAAGCCTACTTAAAAATTGTTGAGCCACAGCCGGTTAAAGGCGGCGTGGTAATTTTAGTTGCCGGCATTGGCGTGCTGGTAAACGGCATTGTGGCTTTAATGTTTTTAAAAAACCGCGACAACCTTAATTTGCGCGGCGTGTTTTTGAATATGGCTTTTGACGCCGCCGTGTCCGTTGGGGCCATGGCCGCAGGGTTGGTAATTCTGCTTACCGGCAAAACTGTTGCGGATCCGATTATCAGTTTGGTTATTGCCGCCATGCTTATTTACGGCAGCTGGCAAATTATTTATGAAGCCGTGCATATATTGCTTGAGGGCGTGCCGGAAAATTTAAACTTTAAAGATGTTAATGCTTTTATTGCCGCCATGCCGGGAGTGCAAAGCGTGCACGATTTGCACATATGGTCCATTGCTTCGCAAAAAGTCGCTTTAAACTGCCACATTATTCCTAACGTTTACGACTTTAAGCAGAACGTTTCTTTAATAAAACAAATTAAAGAACAATTGAAACAAAAATATAACATTAACCATTGCACCATTGAAGCGGAAACGGAAATCTGCCCGCCGCATGAGCACTAACAATAGGGGGCAGTTTGTAGGGTGTAGGGTGTAGTTGGTAGATTATAGATAGTACGGGGTGGCAGGTGGCGAGTTGCTAGTGACTTGATATTAGATATTAGATATTGATGTCATTTTTGTGGTAAAATAAAGCTATCCTGAAATAAGGAGGCATTTTTTATGCCTGTGGCCCAAAGAGCGGGCCGTTTTACGCTAACCGCGAGGGGGTATATTTAGCCTCGCCTTTAGATGGTTGCTCAAGTGGGGTTTACCCTACGGCGTCTCCACTCTGGCTGCTTTTGCGGCAGCTGGCGCGGAGAGATACTGGCAAATATCCGAAATTCTCATGGTCGCCCTGTGCTGGGCGTTTGAGAATGGCGGATACTATGCAACCGCGAAGTTCTGTGACCGATATCTTCCTGCTAATGACAAGATCTTTAAAGAGTCCAGAGAGACTTTAAAACAGCTTGTCATAGTAGAAGGACTGGACAGCGCCATCCGCCTGTTTCTAATCTGGCTTCTTCCGAGACTTTTGGGAGACCGCGGACAAGGCGCAGCTTTAGGCAGCGTATTGGCAGATATAACTTTTGCCTTCAGCCTCAACTACAGCCACAGGCTGGTGGCAATTTGCGAAATACTTTCAGAGCGCTTAACCTCTCCTTATGGGCTTGTGGTTGCGCGCTGCAATTATTTTGCAAAGTTAATCGCCTGCGCGATGAACTCAACTTTCGGCCCCGCTAACCCCGGGGCCGCTTTTTTAATTTGAAAGCAGCGCCTTTGCCGTTACCGGCTAAGGCGCTGCTTGCTTGCTGACCAAAGAAATTACCGGGTTCAACCCGTACGCCGTGAGGTCGGCGAGAAAGTTGCTATACTTCTCTGACTTCGGGTCCATCTGCTCCAGCAATTTTCCGGCTGCCGCAACAGCTTCTTGTTCACGACCCGCGCCAATTAACAACAGAAACAACATGTTCAGCGAGTCGGTGTTGCCTTCATATATCCTTACGGAAATTCGATAGCACTGAATTGCCCGCTTAATGTCGTTCATCTGCATATAGCAGAAGCCCAGATAGGAGAAGTACAAACTATGCTTCTCCAGCCTGCAAGCCACCATAAGGCAACGCTTGGCGCTGTTCAACCTCTCCAGCGACATCAAACAGCAGCCAATATTGCTCCAGACTTCGGCCTTGCGCCGGTTAACCCGCAGATAGTCGCGGTACGCTTTCAATGCGCCCAGAAAGTCATTTGCGTCCGCGCATTGCTCAGCCTGTTCAATTCGGCTTTCCGCATAGGTGCGGGCTGGCACCAACCTTAGACCACTATTAGATTCTTTGGGATTCACACTAGCCTCCTTATGGCCGAATTCTACTGCTTTTTAAGCCATTTGACAAGTTATTTAAAAAGGTATAATATTTAGATAGTCATCTAAATATACAAATATTAATGCGGCCCATAAATGGGCAGACTACATTATTCATTTTTTATGTCTCTATCACAAACTTTTGCCGCGCTGTCTGACCCAAACCGCCAAAAAATTCTGGACGCGTTAAAAAAACGGGAAATGCCCGTGTCGGAAATCGCCAGCTATTTAAATATTACCCTCCCTACCCTCTCGCACCACTTAGACATTTTAAAACGCGCCGGACTGGTTTCTTCCCGCAGGGACGGGCAAAGAATTATTTATAACTTAAATTTGAGCGTATTTGAAGACGTGAGTGAAAAAATAATAAAGTTCTTTAATCTTAAAAAGTAGAACCGATCCGAATACTACAGATTGGGACAATCCGAATGCTCCTAAAAAACTAACAACTGCTAATCCGAAAACAACGAATGGAACGCAATCCAAATGCTCCGAAAGAAAGTTATTCTGCATCTAAACATTTTATCATACTAACGTTTTAACAATTAAAAAATAATTAACAACCCACTAATTCACGAATAATCGCTAATTTTACTAATAATAATTTCGTGTTATTCGTGTTATTCGTGCTATTAGTGAATTTGTGGAAAACATATGAAATACGAACTTAAAAAAGAGCTTTTCTCTTTATTAATCCTCGGCTTAGCTTGGGCCGCAGGATGGTACTTTTACCAACACTTCCCGGCCACGGTAGTTACCCACTGGAACTTTAACGGCACTCCTGATGCCTGGGGCAGCAAATCCACCAACGCCTGGGGCATTCCAGGCTTGCTTACCGGCATGTATTTGTTATTTACTTTTTTGCCGCAAATAGATCCGCGCAAAGACCGCTATCCAGAATTTTTAGGCGTATACCGCAAATTCAAAAATTTAATTTTGTTAGTGCTCTTTGTAGTTATGTTAGCTGCCGGATTTTATAACCTGGGATATAACATAAAAATTCAATACGTTGTCCCAACTCTGGTTGGCTTGCTGCTAATTGTTATTGGCAACTATATGGGAAAGATTAAACCAAACTGGTTTATGGGCATTCGCACTCCGTGGACAATGTCCTCCGAAAATGTTTGGAACAAAACTCACCGGGTTGGCGGCTATGCATTTATTTTCTATGGCCTGATGATTATCTTATCGCCTTTTTTGCCTAAAGTTTTCGGACTTTCAATTTTACTGCTCGGAGTCGCGATAATGGTAATTGGCACGTTTGGTTATTCCTACTGGGCTTACAGGAAGGAACAGGTTAGCTAGTTTGTAGTTTGTAGGCGGTAGTTTGTAGATAGTAGAGCGCCCCTTATTGGGGCGCTTTTTAATATTAGCATTTTTTAGGACTTTTAGGTAAAATGGATTTACTAATGCTTAAGAATATCTAAAAATAACTTTATGCAATCCTTCTTCCGATAAATCACGTAGTTCGCGAACCACGTGATAAATCGGAATTAGGATAACGCCATAAAAAACCTTATTGTTAACTCTTATGAATAACACCTTTCAAATATTTAAACAGGCAGACAAAGAAGCGGCGGCGGCTGAGGCCGGCGAATATTTAAACAACTATTTGGCGGAAAATAAAAAAACTCCGATTCTGCTTTTACTGTCCGGCGGTTCCGCGCTCTCCGTTTTGGATTATATTGGCCAAACCTCTCTCGGCGAGAATTTAACCGTGTCGGTTTTAGACGAACGCTTTTCCGAAGATCCAAGCATAAACAATTTCTCCCAATTGCAAAAGCATGACTTTTACCAGCTGGCTTTAAATGTAGACGTAAGTTTTTTTGGCACCCTGCCCAGGCCGGCGGAAACCATAGACCAGCTTGCTTTAAGATGGGAGGCAAACCTAAAAAAATGGAAAGAAGAAAATCCTAACGGTTTAATTATGGCTACTTTGGGCATGGGAGCGGACGGCCACACCGCCGGAATTTTTCCTTTCCCGGAAGATGCCGGGAAATTCCATAAACTTTTTGAAAATGACAACTGGGTAGCGGCTTATTCCGCCGCGGGAAAAAATAAATTTCCAGAACGACTAACCACCACCGCGACTTTTTTTAAGTTAATTGACTTTGGTTTTGTTTACGCCTGCGGCAAAGAAAAATCCGCAATGTTAAAACAGGCTCTAGCGGGAAAAAATGAATTTAGCGTCCTCCCCGCCTGCGCCTGGCAAAATATTAAAGAAGTAATGGTCTTTACAGATGTTGAATAGTTAGTAGGAGTTAGGTGGTAGGGCGTAGCTTGATTGAAAAATAACCCATTTTAGGCTATTATTAGGGTAAGAGTGTTTCATTAACGAAACAAAAAGTGCCATCTAAAATTATAGAAAAAATTGCCAGCGCTCCGGCTCAAAGTTTAGAAAAAACTTTGGAACTAACCGAAGAACTGGCCGGAAAATTAGTTAACAATAAACCGGTAAAAAAAGCTGGGGCTTATTGGGCCACTTTGGGACCTGGTTTAACCACGGGAGCTGCCGACGACGACCCGTCCGGCATTGCCACTTATAGCCAAACCGGCGCTCAATATTCTTTTAACCTTCTTTGGATGGCGGCTTTTTCTTTTCCGCTTATGGCTATTGTCCAGGAAATGTGCGCGCGCATTGGCCTGGTTACCGGCCGCGGGCTTGCCGGAAATATTCGCCGCCATTATCCGGCTTGGGTTTTGTATGTCTGCACTGCCCTGCTGTTTATCGCCAACACCTTTAACATTGGCGCGGACTTAGGCGCTATGGCCAAAGCCACCCAGCTGCTGTTGCCGCAAACGGGCTTTTACGCTTTGGTAATATTTTTTACAGTTTTAAGCTTAGTCTTACAAATTTTTACCAGCTACGCCCAATATGCTAAGTATTTAAAATGGCTGGCCTTAGTTTTACTGGCCTATATTCTGTCGGCATTTTTTCTTGATTTAAACGGCAAGAGCTTAGTTTTTCATACCTTTATTCCGCACATTAATTTTAACCGCGATGAAATTTTTCTGATTTGCGGAATTTTGGGCACTACAATTTCGCCATATTTATTTTTCTGGCAAACATCCCAGGAAGTGGAAGAACAAATTATGGAAGGCAAAACTTCCATTAAGCTCAGGCAGTCGGAAACCACAGATGAAGAAATCTCCAAAATGCGGATTGATGTTTGGTCCGGCATGTTTTTTTCCAACCTAACTATGTTCTTTATAATAGTTACCTGCGCCACAGCGCTTTATCAGCACGGCATTACCGACATTAAAACCGCGGCAGACGCGGCGGCGGCTTTAAAACCCATTGCCGGCCCCTTTGCTTCCCTGCTCTTTACTTTAGGAATTGTCGGCGTCGGACTTCTTGCTGTGCCGGTTTTGGCCGGTTCAACCGCTTATGCTATGTCGGAAGCTATGGGCTGGAAGCAGGGTTTGTACCGCAAACTCAAACAAGCCTATCCATTTTATGGCGTGATTATTATCTCCATGCTATTAGGGATGCTAATGAACTTTTTAGGCCTGGATCCGATTAAGGGATTAATCTACGCCGCCGTATTAAATGGGCTGGTTGCTCCGGTTATTTTGGTTCTTATTGTTCAGTTAAGCAGCAACAAAAAAGTTATGAATCATCGGGTAAACAGCCGCACCGCCAGCACTTTAGGCTGGATAATTACCGGGCTAATGATTATAGTAGGAGTTGCAACCATTGCCATATTAATATCACCTATATGATACTCGTATTTGATACTGATATACAGATCTGAATACAGATGAAACCGATAATACTGATGGGGGCATTATCAGTATCATCTGTATAAATCAGTATATTGGTATCATTATGAGTTATTGACAAAATAGCCCAATTAAGCTAGAATATTAATCAGTTTAAACGAACAAAATTTTGCTAAAAACAAGGATAAATCACCAAATTAAATCGCCGACTTTAAGAGTCGTTAATGAAGAGGGGCAGCAGGTAGGGGTTATGAAGACCTCGGAAGCGCTGGCTCTTGCTCTTGAACACGGCTTGGATTTGGTAGAGGTCTCCCCTCTGGCCAATCCGCCGGTGGCTAAGCTCATTGACTTTGCTAAGTTTAAATACCAGCAAAAGAAAATCGAGCAATTGCAGAAAAAGAAGGCCAAAAAGACTGAAGTAAAGACTATTTGGCTGAGTGTCCGCATTAGCGAACACGATATGCAAATTAAGGCCAATAAGGTTAGCGAATTCTTAACCGATGGCGACCTGGTCCGCATTGAACTGCGCATGCGCGGACGCGAACAGGCTCATGGGGATTTAGGCCATAAACAACTGCAAAACTTTTTAACTTATATTACCAGCCCTTACCGCATTGAAGTGCCGATTAAAAGAATGGGCGGCACCTGGTCATTAACAATAGCACCCACAAAATAATTAAACCGATTCGAATACAACGAATTAAATCCGAATGCCCCGAATTGGGCCCATTCGGAACATTCGGATGTTATTCGTAGATTAGGATCGCATTATGCCTAAAGTCAAAACTCACAAAGGAACTTCCAAGAGAATTAGAAAGACCAAATCCGGAAAATTAATGGCCAGAGCCACCGGGCAGGACCATTACAACTCCCGCGAATCCGGCAAGACCGGCACCAACAAACGCCGCGACCTTTCCTTGGGAAGAGTTCACCAGAAGTTAAAACAAGTAATCCCTTACAAATAAAACTTTTACCAAATACGAATTTGTACCAATATACCAATTCGTATTGATAAAAATTATTTTTCAGTTTTGTTTATTAGTATATTAGTAATAATTAGTATTTAGTAAAGATTTTATGGCCAGAATAAAACGCGGCGTAGCCGCCAGCAAAAGAAGAAAGAATGTATTAAAAAGAGCCAAAGGTTTTGATAACCGCCGCTCCACTAACTTTGTCTCCGCCAGACAGGCGTTGCTTAAAGCGGACTCTTACGCTTACCGCGACCGCCGCAACCGCAAGCGCGATTTCCGCGCCCTGTGGCTAATTAGAACCAACGCTGCCTTGCGTGAAAACGGTTTAACCTGGAGCAAGTTTGCCGGTATGTTAAAAAAACAGAACGTACAGATTAACCGCAAAATGCTTTCTGAATTAGCGGTAAGACATCCGGAAGTTTTTGACAAATTGGCCCAAAGCTTTAAATAAAGGTTCCCTCAGCAGAACTGACAGGGTATTAAACCTGTATTAGCTCCTCGGCTCGGAAAGAAAAAAGTAAACTTTTTACTTTCTCTCGCTCTACGTCGCGAATAGTTTCAATTTTAAAAAACCTCTCCCATTTTGGGAGAGGTTTTTTTATTTTATTTATTGACCGACTTTACCCCAGTTATTTTTTAAGACTGAGAAGTCAAAAGTGTTAATTAGCATATCCCCGTTTATATCTGCTGAGGAATAATTCTGGTTCCAATGCGAATTCATTTGGGAAAAATCCAAAGTGTTAATGGCCCCGTCGTTGTTAAAGTCTCCTGCCGGCAAAGTTGGGAAAGTAAAAGTTTGGGTTGCGGTGCTGGTTAAATCTCCGCCGGTAAAGATTTGCGGCAAATATCCATTTACCGTTACCCGCAAACCCGCTCCGGCCGGCAGGCCGGTTGGGACTGTAAGGGTGTAATCGCCATTGCTGTTAGTGCTAAAGTTAATGCTTGTTCCGGCAATAACAATTTTGGTTAGCGCGGAAATAAATACCAAAGTCCCGCTCACGCTTTTATTTACAGTCTTTCCTTCCGGAGTTAAGTGAATAATTCTTGTAACTCCTCCCACCGGAAGCTGCCCATTGTTAACCGTTATATTTACAACCGCGGAATTTGCCGTATTGCCGGCCTTGTCTTTAGCCGTGGCGGAAATAGTATGCGCACCGTTTGTTAAGGTTTGAGTGTTTAATTGGTAGCCCAAGCTGCCGGCCGTTGTACTGCTTACCTGCGCGCCGTCTATAATTAGAGTAAGAACCTCCAAGCCGGAATTTGTAGCTCCGTTAATTGCCGGGTCGCTGGCGGTAACGGAAATAGCCACCGTACCGGACACAGTAGAATTATTTGTTGGGGTAGTAATGGCAACCAAAGGCGCGGTAACATCCGGCGTAAGCGGCGCAACGTACACCGCAGTGGTAAAGGTGCCATCAGCCGAAACTCCCAAATTCCCTGCTGCGTCTTTGCTCTTTATTCGGAAATGGTAAGTGGTGCTTGGCGCCAGGCCGGGCAGGTTAATGTAGTGGCTAATATACATAGTTGGGAACACCTGGGTGCTGGTGCCGTAGCTGGTAGTTAAACCATATTCCAATTGCCCGTCGGCCAACTCATCTGTAACCCAATTTACCGTAACCGCGGAAGATGTAATGTTAGAAGTGCTGACTGAGGAAATTACCGGCGCAGTTACATCAACCGGAGCATTAGTAAGCGATTGCACGGTAAAGGAACCGGAGCCGCTGGATGTAAATTGTAAAACTCCGTTTGCTGAAGATGTGATGTTGCCTAAGTCAACGCCATCTTTCTTTATTTTAAAGGAAGCATTGGCCTGCATGCCTAATAAATAATGAGTCACCTGGCCGGTTAATGAACTTACTTGATAACTAGCGCTTTGCACCGGGGCCGCAGTCATATTTGAATTAAATAACACTACATAATTGCCCTGGTTTTGAATTTGCGCGCCTTGCATATTTCCGCTCTGCACCGCAACTTTACTGGTTGGCACCATAGTAGAAACGCTGCTTGGAGCAACATAAATTACATTAAGCAACGCGTCGTCTGTTACGGCAACCGGGTTGTAAGAATCGGTTTCCCAGGTTGTTAAGGTAGGAATTCCAGAACGGTCAATAGTTACCCCTCTCTTGGTAATTGTTGGGGTTTGCGGCAACAAGCTTTTTACAAAAACTTTAGAACCGCCGCTGCTGGCTGTAATTGTATCGCCGTTAATTTGCGGTTCGTTGCCAAAATGCAAACGGAATTTCTTTTCGTAATTAGGTTTTTTACTGCTTACTAAATCAAAAACCAAAAACATATCCGGGCGCAGCTGTAGGAAGCTTCTTTCATAGTGAAGCATGGTTTTTTTATTCGGATCCTTAAAGTATCCGGCAATGTCATAGGCTCCGGTAAGATCTATTTTCGAATAAAAATATTTATCGGTATTTTCAAAAGTAGTCGGCACATCGTCCGAAGTTCCGGTTTGTCCGCCGCAATTAGCAGCCGTGGCCGGAATGTAATCGCCAAAGTCATTAAAGAACAAAGTATTTTCATTGCACGATTGATAGCCGGTTACAGCATAGCCTGACCAGCCATCCGGCTGGCGATATTGGCTGCCGTCTACCACCAAATAGTCATTACCGCGCTGAATGGTAAAGGTGCCGTTGTCTTTATTTTCATGCCCAACAGAGTAAACTTTTGCGCCGCCGTGGAAGGACGCCCAAATAGCATCGTTGCTCCAAGCGGAACGGGTAAAGAATTGTTTAGTGCCTTCTGCTTCGTAGTAAAGCGGTTCCTGGAGGCGATAATCAACCGCTGTTCTGGCGGTGTCGCGGTGCAGAATTTTTTCTACCGGCGTGGCGTCATAAAGGGTTGAGTAAAGTCCGGCGGGAGCTGGCTGATAAGTGATTTGCAAAAAATACTGCATTTCCGCGCCTAAGTTTGTTCCGGCTAAAAGCTGAGACAAATACATTGGTAAACCCAAAGACAAGTTTCCGCCAACTGTTCCTCCCCACTCGCCGGTGTCTATCATTTGCCAAAGATTTGGCTTAGTGGCATGAAGCAGGAACTTAGCCATTTGCTCCGGAATATTTTTGCCGCCAAACAAATCTTCATTCTGAGCGGTTTTAAAAACCATAATCGAATTAAGCAGTCTAATAAAGTGGTCGCTGCCATAAGCAAAACCTTCCGGTTCATTGCCGCCATAAAACCAGCCATTTGGCGAGAATTGGGTATAAACCGTACTGGTAATTAAACTCCTGGCTTTGGCAATATAACCAGCCGCCTTTGGATTTTCTCCTTCTGTAGCAAAACCGCCTAACGCCAAGGCTTCCAAATATCCGCCAAAAAAATTACCGGCCGTTGGGGTCGCCTCAACTTCAAAACCATTTACCGCATACCAATCTAACCATTCATTGATCTGGGTGTAAAATGCGGTTTTTTGCGCAGCGCTTAACCGATCATAAAGCCAGTCATAACCCAATGCCATTCCAGCGCCATAATTGCGAATTGGGTAACCGTTGCTCGAATCACCTTTGCCGGAAGTACAATTTAAACTCTTAAACAAAGTTGCGTCCTTGCTTTCACTTAAAATAATACAGAGCCCGGCATTATCCATAACCTGCATTATTTCTACCCCCTTATCGGCATAGGCGGTGTTACCGCTTAACTGATAAGCCAGCGCAAGCGTAGTTAAAACATCATAATAATTTTCACCTCTATAACCGGAAGTTATTCCGGCTGTAGATGTTGTATCGTACGGCAATACCGCCATTGCAACAAATTTGTCCGCTTTGGCTTTTAAAGCAGGCCAGTCAGCTACGCTGCTTAAATTAGCTTTCTTTGCGGATATAAAGCTTGGAGTAACTAAAACTCTTGGGTGTGCTCCCACTGATGTCTGTTGTTGCCCAACAGTAACAGTGACCTGCTTAGACACGCTGCCAAAACTGTTTGTAGCGGTTAAAGTATAAGTTACATTTGCTGAAGGACTCACAATCTTTGAAGTTAATGACAACACGCTCCCTACCCCCTGGTCGATGCTGACTGCGGTAGCGCCGCCGCCGGATAGCGACCAGTTAAGCGTCACGGCTTGTCCGGAAGAAACATTTGAGGCCGAGGAAGTAAAAGAGTTTATTACCGGCGCATTAGAAACAGGGGCAGTAGAACCACCGCCTGTTTTCCATTGGCTGTCAAAAAGACCTTGCGCTAAAACTTTTCTGCTGTTTGGCCCCGAATCCAACCCTTGAGCTACTACATAATCATTTTGCAAAACATACGCATTTATAAATCCGGTCAGGCCCATATTATAATTTTCTGAAACCAGCAGGACATAGCGGGAATTGTTCAAAGGATTTGGGTAAACAATAGACCAGCCGAGTTTTGCCCCGGTATAATTTTGTCCGTTAATTTGAACGCCGCTGCTTGAAAATTGGAACGGCAAGCTGCCGGCAATATTAGAGACAATTGAATTTTGGCTGGAGTCGCCAAACAAAACCAAATTTTTAGTTTGAATATCGCTTTGGGTAACTTCGGTATCGGCCTTCATTTCAAATTTGCCGTAGTGCATAAAACTATCGCCGGAAATTGAAGTGCCAAAATAAACCTGAGCCAACTGGTCAACTAACACTCTTCCTTTAGTGGCGTTGTTGCCTTGTTTGGTGCCGTAAACCATCAACACCGGCTTATCCATAAAGACATCCGCAATTGGACCGGCCACGCCTTTTTTCTTATACAAACCGGAGTCAGGCCCGCTGGCATATGCCCAAGAGCCGGAAGCAACAGTAAAGTAAGCCGTGCCGCCGGTGGAAGCGGTTACCACCTTGCCGTTTATATTTACCGACACCGAGGACTTTCCGCTAAATAACGGGTTTGCTGAACTGAGGTCAAAATTAAAAGTCTTTAAATTTGTCGTTGTGACATTTACTGTTGAGCCGGAGACTTCCGCCTCAATGCTGCCAGGAAGTTTTACATCGCTCCTGGTTATGCCGTGAACCCAATAAGCGCCGTCATACTGTTCGGTGCCGGTCATAAAAGAGACGCGGGCAGGATAAGGATTTTTGACGCTTTGGTTTAAGGACGCTTCTCCTTGGGCTATAAGATTCGGATCGATAATTCCATGACTGCCGGCAGGGTCGGTATATTTTTGATATTTATAATAGCCTGGGTGGGCGTTGGCTAAAGTTTGCAAATTCGCGGCAAAATTATTTACATCGTCATAGTTAGATGTATCCCCCGGCGTATTCCACATAATGTAATTTACGCTTCCAACATTTTGGCCTAAAGTCCAGCCGTCATAACGATAGTCGCCCGTCGGCAATTTAAAATCCGCATTGGCAGTAAGGGCTCCAATGCCTGCAAATAAATCCGGCATATGGGTAGACATATTTACGCTGCCGGTTCCGCCCATGCTGGCGCCATTTGCGGTAATTTTATTTTGATCAATGGAAAAACGGGACATTGCATCAGCAATTTCATCCAGAATAGTTTTTTGCGCCATTAAAGTATAGGATGTTGTTGCGCCTCTGCCGCAAGGAACAATGTAAACTGTGTCGGTAATAGTACTGGCCAAAGCGGAAGCGCTGCTTGGAACGCCAACTGCTAAATCTGCGCTCACAGGTTTAAACGAACCTATGCCCGCCGCTTCCCAAGCGCAGCTTCCCGCAAAGTGTAAAATTACCTGCAAACGATATTTTGTTGCCGGGTTATAATTTGTCGGCAAAGCAAAATAGTAATAATCAATTTGTCCGTCAATGTCAGACTTTATAGCGACCACTCCTTTTTTCATTCCGGCATAAGCATCCTGCCCTGCCTGAGCCTTGCCATAAAAATACGGCAAGGCGGCTTGGATAGCTTGAATTTTTGCCAAGGTAAAATTGTAAGCAAAATCTTCCGGGCTGCAATTAATTGCTACCGGTAAAGTTCTTAGTAAGTAAACGCTTAAGTCAACCATATTAGCCGAGTCCTTAATATAGCCGTTACCTGAATTTCTGTATGGCGCAATTAAGTTATCATAATTATCCGCGTCGGCTAAGATGCCTGGTAAGTTTTGTTTTATTGCATCCAGATTTTGTTGAGCTGCCGCGCTTATTGAACCTGCGGGAGAACAAGTTCCGTCTCCTGGGGCTGACGACATAAAAGGCATAACCACATTTACTGCCGCTGCTTGGGCTGATTCATTTCCGGCAGCGTCCACTGCGGTAACACTATAAGCATAACCGGCTCCCATAACCAGACCGCTGTCTACATATTTTGTTGTGAGTGACGAACCAATTTTAATTCCAAACCTGTAAATGTTGTACGAGGTTACTGCCACGTTGTCAGTAGAGCTGTCCCAAATTATTGTCGCATCAGAAACAGAAGTTCTAAAACCATATAAATGTTTCGGCACTGTTGGAGCAATTGAGTCCGAAGGATTTTGCACTGAAGTTCCCGAAGTAGTCACTGTAAGAGAATTTGAAAAAGCCGAAGTATTTCCGGCTGCGTCAAAAGCGGCAACTTTATAGACATAACTTATCCCCAGAGATAGCCCTAAATCTGAAAAAGAATTAGAAGCTGTAGTTCCAATAATTAAGTTGTTTCGGTAAACTTTATAACCGCTTACCCCAACATTGTCCGTAGCCACAGACCATGACAAAGTAGCCGAAGTGCCGGTGACTGCGGAACTGGATAAATTAGCCGGGGCTGTTGGCGCTGTGGTATCACCAGAGCCTGAAGCCGAAGCGGTGGTAAAAGTATTATCTGAAGAAATAGCCAGGTTGCCAGATAGGTCTCGGCTCTTTACGCGGAAATGATAATAAGTGCCCGCAAGCAGCGAAGACAAAGTAACTGTATGAGTTGTGGTTTGAGAACTATTTAAAGTGGTCGACTGTCCATAATTAAGAGTCGTATCAAAGTCTACTTGAGTATCAGAGCTTTCATCTGTAATCCACGTAATCGTTGCGCTGGAAGATGTGATGGCAGAAGAAGCAATGCCGCTTATTATCGGAGCCGTTGCATCAGAGGCAGTTGTTCCACCAGCGCCATCGGACCAGTCGTCAAAAAGAGTATCAGCTTGAACTCCCCCACCCTCAACAATAAAACCAGGATGGCCGCCTGCCCCCAAAGGTGAAGAGCTGTCCGTGAAAGAACCAACCAATGTTTCATCAGAGTAAACTGAAATTGCAGCACTGGACGTACCGGAGACAACAATTTTTAAAGTATGATCGCTTGTTTGCGGGGTGCTAAAAGAAAAGGAAGTAAGCCAATTTTTATTTTTGCTTATTGAGACGCTGGTCCAATTGCTTCCGCTTATAGAGGCAAAATTTGCGCAATAGCCGGTCTTTTTACCGGAACCCAGGCCCATTCTGGCACAAACATAACGACTCTTTAAAACTGTGTTTTTTATAACAATTTGCGATGTGTCTGAGTTAGAACTATTATACATCGCCCCGGTTATCGCCCAATCAGCTGTTGTTCTTACTTGATTGTTGTTTAGTTCAAGCCCGGAAACTAAATATGCTGGATCGGGAGAAACCCAATTTGAGTCATGAGAAGATAGCGATGTTCCATTGTTTCCCGTAAAAGAATCGGTAAAAGTTGTTGCGCCCAAAACATCCCCGTGCCCTATTGGAAACTGGATAGTATTTACGTCTATATACGTAAGAGTTGTCTGGGTTTGATAGCTAATTAGGGTTAAACCTAAAATAAACAGTGCAACTGCAATTAGTAGATTCTTATTCATATCACCTTGTCTTTTTGTTTCTAACTGGTAAAACTTTATATATTTAGTATATCATAAATTACATAATTTTACAAGCCAAATTGAAGTAAAATTCAGTAGGAATTTTTTAAATAAAAAAGTGTTTTTTGCTGCTGAAAGTATAAAATTAAAAACTTTCTTTCCCCCTCTTTTAAGGATCCTTATTTATTCTCTTTGAACAAAAAAATATTGCTCAAACTAATTTAATCTTTATTAATTTATTTATTAAGATAAACCGCAGCGGTAATAAAAACAAAATATTTTAAAGCGCAGGTTCAACCAAAATTATTTTTCAAAACTAAATTTAATAAATTGTTGTCTTAAAAAAACCGGAGGTTAAAAAATCCTCTCCCAAATTTGGAAGAGGATTTTTTTGTCCTGTTTTGATTTTAGATTGGACTATTTTGTGGGCGCGACAGGCTGTTGTTGAACCTGTTGTTGTTGCTGCTGGCCAGCTGGTGCAGCAGAACCTTGCGGGTTAGCCTTGTAGTTTTTAATAGCCTGAACTACCTGGCTGTCTTCTTTCATACTTTCAAAAAATAGAATCTGGTTGCGGGAAATTTTCATTTCATCTACCGGGCCATGCAATTCATTTCCCAACTTGACTAGAGAAATTTGCGGCTGGGTTTGCTGCTGCTGTTGTTCCGGAGTCTGTCCGCTTCCCTGCAAACCCGGCTGTTGCACAACCTGTAGATAATAAATATCTTTTAAGGTGGCATACTCCCCTTCTGCGTCGGTCATTTTACCAAAGTAAACTTGTCCGTTGGTTAAGAACACCGCGTCATAATCCGAAGCTTTCATTGTTGCCGCATCGGTTTTAGATTTTGGCATTAACTTATCCCTGAACAAAACACCGACAACAACCAACACCACAACTATTACCGCTAAAATTACCCATGGCATTTTGGAAGTTTTGGCCGGAGCCGACATAACTGGAGCAGCGGCAGGGCTTGGGCTTTGAGTTGCAACGCGGTTTACTTTTATTTCGTCTGACATTATTTTCCTTTTCTATGCTCTTACGTATAAGCTTAAAAACTATAAACGAAGAGCTTAAATTTAATAAGGTATTTGGCTTATAATTTTTAAATCAACAGCGCATAACCAATAAACCCGGCGGGGCGATTTTAGAAATTATAAACTGCCGAAATTTATTTTTTGCATTGGTAGCCCTATAGCTAAAAACAAACAGCGCGACCAAAAAAGCAGCGACTGCCGGAACCTGCGCCGGAGATCCCTCTAAAGGCTTAAGAGGATGGAAATGAAAAGCAACAAAAAAAACAGACGGTAATACCTGCACAACAACTCTGGAATTAGACTTTAACCCTTCAGTGACAGACAGCTTTGGCAAAGCGGACGGCTGTCCGACAGACAACCGGAAACAGGAAGCCGGCTGGTTAAGATTTATTCCCGCCTGTCCCTGCACTAAACTATAAACGAAAGACTGCGGTTCACTGCAAGAAAAAACAGTTCTGCCGGAGGAAGATTCTTCGGGAGCTGATAAAACTTTAGGGGCAGCCGGGCTATTTACCACCTGAACTATTTGAACAGATTTTGTAATGCTTACAGCCGGGCTTGCTGCTGGCTGCTCAGGCAAATTAAAAGCCTGGGCAACCGGATTAAAGAAGCCCAAAATTATCGTTAAAATTATGGAAATTAGCTGGTATTTTTCAGCAGTTTTTGCTTTCATGGCATTTGTCATTCACTATGTATATTTTAGCACACTTTTGGCCTAAAATTTATCCACACGGAGATAAAAACTTAATACTTTTAATACTTGACGAATTTTATTTTTTAATAGTAAACTTACCTTATCAACTAAAGGTTAATATATGTCCAGGCCATTTCATCCCCTAACTTTAAGCATCCTTGAGCAGCTTAAAAACAAGGCTGAGAGTTATAAAAAACTGCACAAAGCTATTTGCCCGCAGCAGCCATATAAATTCTTTTATAATATTATGTTCCGACTTGAGAGCCAGGAACTAATAAAAAAAGTTGACGACGCGGGCGCCCTAATGGCCGAAATAACTGAAGACGGTAAAAAACTTCTGGGCAGGAAAAAGCCGGTAAAAGACGGCGTTTGGAAAATGGTAATTTTTGACATACCGGAAAAACAAAAAAAGGTTCGCGGGGTGTTAAGAGCCAAACTGAAACAGCTGCAGTTTAAAAAATGGCAGAACAGCATATGGATATCACCCTATGCCCTAGACGAAGAAATAGAAGAAGAGATGGCTCAGTTGGCTAAACACTTTTTTGTCAGGCTCATTAAGGTCAAGGACATAAACCGAACTGACGATTTAGATAAACTTTTTAACTAAATTAAAAAACCCTTCCCAATTATACGGGAAGGGTTTTTAAAATTTTTATTGTTCCAAATTTCTTTGAGTAACTAATCCGCCTTGTGGCAGAGACATATCGGCATCATTTGCCGGCACTACCCTGCTAAAGTCATTTGGCAAGTGCCATGAGTTATAGACTGCAAGGGACGGATATCCGTGTAACTGACCGTCAGGGCCAACCCAGTAAACTGTACCATTTTTATTTATATCCAAACCGGCCAAATGTTGAGCAGAACCGTTGTCTAAGTTAGTAGCTTTTGGCAAAGCCTGAAGTTCAGGGTTTGTCACAACTAAAACGGAAGCAAACTTAAAGCCTAAAGTTGTAAATACATTTGCGGAAACAAAACCGTATCGCTGTTGATTGGAAATTAAGTAGACCGTGGGATCTTCTTTGCTTTTTACCAAAGCTCCGTCATTAGGAGTAAGCAAAGATCCTTCCGGTAGAGCCAAGTCTGCCGCGGTTGCGGTTTTGCCCATTGTAAAAGTAAAGCCGTAGGTATTTAGCATTCCTGGGTTAGTAATGCCGTGGCGAACTCCGTTGATAATTAAATAATAAGTGCCGGAAGAATTAACTAAACGTAAAACTCCACCGCTTGAGTTATTGTTTGTATTGGTGTTACCCTGGTTTCCCGCGCCACCAGCTGTTGGGGCTTGCACAGTATTGCTCACCACATTGTTAATTACATATTGCCCATTGGTTACCGATGATAAAATATCCGCGCCGTTACTGGCAACGTTTGAGTCTGTGGTCGCGCCGGAAGTATAGTTAATGGTTACCGGGACATTCCCCGCTACCAAAGCTTTAAAAGTTAAGGTGGCCAAGATTCCGCTACCGGAATAAGTTGAGCCTGCATTGGTAATCTGCGAAAAAACAATTTTTCCATTGGTGGTATCAACCGAGTTGGCTACGGTGCTTGGCATTAGAGTTCCCGCTTTTATTTGGGTGCCGGAAACAGAAGAGTCCGCGTCCTGCAACTGGAGGTTATACGGATTATAGTTTATTGCCTGCAAATCAACCCCGTCAATTGACTGGCCTTGCGTGTCGAGCATTACGTTTACTGTAATGGTATCCCCGACATTTAAGGTTTGGGTTGAGGGCGAAAGGCTTAAAGTTGCGGCGCTGGCGCTGGCTGCGAAGGCAAAGAACAAGCCGGCCGCACCAATAATTTTATAAAATGTTCTCATATGTTTTGTTATTTTTTGTATCTTAATATTTAAATATTTTAAATTTATTAATATATTATAATTATACCATATGTAACTTTTTATTCACCCGTTTTGTTCCAGTTATTCTTCAATACCGCAAAATCCAGGGAGTTAATAAGGCTGTCTTTATTAATGTCTGTAGTTGGGTAATTTTGATTCCAATGAGAGTTCATAGCGGAAAAATCCAGGGAGTTTATAATTCCGTCAGAATTAAAATCTCCTGCATAAAGCGTTGGGACAGAAATCGCGCTGCCGGAATTTATAGTAGTGTCCACATTAGTTATAACCCGGCTCAAATAGCCGCTTACCGTGATTCTAACAGAAACTAACTGAGGGAAAGTGCTTTGAAAACTTACGCTAAAACTGCCGGATGCATCCGCGGTAAGAGGCTGGGTAGAAAGCACGGCCTGGGTCGTAGGAGAAATTACCACTGCCGTAACCGCGGTATTTGCAGGAACAGCGGATAAACCTTCTAAAGTAACTAAGTCTAAAGTCCTAGGATACCTTGTGGCATTGCTTAAGTTATAAGCGGTAAAGGTTACGGCCCCGGATGTGCCAATATTGCCCGCACTATCTTTTGCCGTAGCAGTTAAAGTATGGCTGGTATTAAGCAATGTGGCTGTGTCTAAACTTACAGAAATTGTACCGGAAGTCGAGGTGGCAAAAACTGTGCCGTCAATTAATAGGGTTATTAAAGACAAGCCTGAATTTACCTGCCCACCCACTATTGGGTCGGATGCCGAGGCGCTTACGGTAATGCTGCCGGACAATGTCTGCCCGGAGCTGGACGGGTTAGTTATGCTAATTGTCGGAGCTGTAGTATCCGGATTGCTTTGAGTGGTAAGGTTTAAAGCCGAAGTCTGGGCGGAAACATTCCCGGCTGTGTCATATGCTGCAATAGTGTAAGAATACGCTGTACCGGCGGATAAGCCAGTGTTGGAATAAGTGGTTGCACTGGTGGTTGTGGCAATTTGCGTGCCGCCGCGATAAATTTTATACCCGGCTACTCCTGAAGTATTCTGCCCGGCCACAGTTGGATCGGTGGACGCTGTCCAGGACAAGTTAATTTGCGATGTAGAAATAACCTGGCCGTTAAATCCTGTCGGGATGTTTGGCGCGGTAGCATCCGGACCATTGGAGGTTGTTGCGGAAGCGGAAGTGCTTTGAGCCGATGTATTACCAGCGGCATCATAAGCCGCCACTGTATAGGTATAAGAGGTTCCGGCTGTAAGTCCGGTGTTGGAATAAGAGGTTGTGGTGGATGTGGCAATTTGCGTGCCGCCGCGATAAATTTTATACCCGGTCACCACAACATTGTCGGTAGAAGCTGTCCAGGACAAGTTAATTTGGCTTCCCGAAGCCGCAGTGGCGGAAAGCCCGGTTGGAGTGGATGGGGCTGTTGTGTCGGCAGCTGCTGTCACGGTATAATTTCCATTTGTAACAGCTGTAAGCACATCGCTATATAAAGAGGCAACATTTGTATCTGTTGTGCTATTTAAGGTAAAATCAAACGTTACCGCCGAGCTCCCGGTTGCGGCGCCGCGAAAAGTTATGGTTGCTAAAACCCCGCTACCGGTGTAATTACTCCCTGTGGTGGCGGAAGTTTGTGAAAATTGAATAATGCCGTTAGTGTTGTCTACGGTATTGTATTGGTTATTTGGCATTAAGGTGCCGGCAGTAATTTGCACTCCGGCAGTAGCGCCGTCGGAATCCACCACCTGCAAAATTGAAGGGTTAAAATGCAAAGAATAAATATCAACTCCGTAAACAGATTGGCTTGTGGTGTCTAAATTTATGTTAACCGTAAAAGTGCTGCCAACCGTAACTGAATTTGAAGTTGGCGACAGGGACAATGTAGCCGCTTTAGCTGCGGCAGGCAAAAACAATGCCCCGGCACAAACCAAACCAGTAGCAAACAGCACCTTAAGAAAATAGGTTTTTTTCATAAGTCGAATTAAATAATTAAGTTGATATTTAGTTTCTAAAAAGTCTTTAATTTAAAGGATTTTATAAAAAATTACGATTATTTAATAAACCTTTGTCATGAGCGTATTATAACTAAACCCCCCATGCTTGGCAAACTTCTTATACACAGGGAGATTATTTAATATTTGACTATAAATTTGAGGAATTTTTATTATATGCTATAATTAACTAAAGTTTTTATTAACTAGTGAAGAAATAAAAATATGAATAATAAAATTAAGACAATGATTTTTCTAGGCATAGTTGCCTTGATTGCCATTATTGCCGGTTTTTACGTGCAGCAACAGGCAGCGGCGCCGCAATCTGAAGAAGTCCAATCCCCGGCTCTAAATATTTCTAAACAAAGAGCCCAACAGAACAAGACCCCGGTTGTAAATAATAAGACAAAAAAATAATTTTTCTGAAGCTTAACTCCCCCATAAAATGGGGGAGTTTTTATTTTTAGATAATAGATTACTGATTTTAGATTGTAGATTTCAGATTATAGATTTTTAGCTAATTCCCACTCTTGTTGTAGTTATTCTTTAAGATAGCAAAGTCTATGGAGTTAACTAAGCCATCCCCATTCATATCTCCTGTAAAGGTGGTCTTTAGCCAGTTGGAGTTAAGGGAAGAATAGTCCAGAGAATTAATGGT
>JACRDK010000011.1 GCA_016218585.1 Candidatus Doudnabacteria bacterium | reverse complement strand
TCTGGTCAATCGTATCAAAATTGATATTATCTATAAATTCCCTCTTAAATAATACTTGGGTCTTTCCCAGTGTTGGGACTTGGCTTATGGCTTGGGTCTTCATATCAATCGTATAAGTAGTATCTTTATTTAAAGCAACATGAAGTTGATCCGTCTCTAATTCAGCAACCCTACCAGCTATCCAAAAATAACTACCATCTGCAATCTTACTTACAACAAAAGGGGCTGCCGTCCAAGAGGAAAAATTCTCAATATTAATCTTAATCTGTCCATCTACATGATTCCCATTCTGGTCAATCGTATCAAAAGTAACATCTATCACTTCTTGCGCTTGCGCCACAGGCGCCGCCATAAACATTCCCAGGGACATCACCCCTAAAACAAAAACAACTACCCCAAAACTTAACATTACACGGGATAGTTTAAAAGATGCACACTTTTTAGTCCCACGCCAAAGTCTGGCGAGACACTTTGTTTTTTCTTTTGTCATAAGATTTTTTTGGTTTTGGGCTGATATGTAATTTGAAACGTGTAACGTGAAACTTATAACTCTATTTAATGTGAGTTTCTAGTTTCAAGCCTAAGGTTTTAAGCTATATTAGCCCCAAACCGGCTAAATATGAAAAAATTTTTAAAAAATTATTAACTCCTATTTTAATTATACACTTTTTTTAAAACCAAGGCAATAGGGAGTTATCCACAGGCGTATCTACATCGCCGGACACTCTTTGCTCGCCTCCCACCCGGGCAAATCCTGAATATATTTGACTTTTAAATCCGGTTTCAGTTTTTGTAATTCTTCAGAACTTAATTTGCCCAGCTCTTTAATCCTTTGTTTTAAGTATTCTTTATTATTGTTTTCCGGATGCTCCAAAATTTCCGCCAGCAAGGCTTTTAACACCGCTCCTACATACGGCGAAGGTTTAATTTTTAAAATTTCCATTACATCCTCTCCGTCCGCGACCAGCATCTTGACATGGATAGGGTCCTTTTGCACTTCTTTAATTTTTTCCATAAAATGTTTTAGCTTGTAAGGCATAGCTTTGGGACAACCGCTGCCTAAACGATCCGCAATACGTAAATCAATCAAATCATTTATATTGTCTTTTCCCACCCGGCGCAAAATACGGCGCACCCCGGCGTCGCTTACCACATCCACCGTATAAAAAAACATGTGATGGAGTATTAAATGCGCGACTTTATCTACAATCTCCACGGGAAACTTCAACCGCCGCAAAATTTTTTTAGCCATTTGGCTGCTTACAAATTCATGATTATAAAAAGTGCTGTTTATTCCTTCCCCTGCTTTGGCTTGCGGCTTGCCGATATCATGCAGAAGAGCCGCCAAGCGAATTTCTAATGAATATCCCCGTTTGGCTGAAAAACCTAATGATTTTATTAAATGTTCCCACACGGTATATATATGATGCAGATTTTGGGTTACTCCTATGGTATTTTCCAACTCCCGAATAACATAAGATAAAAGTTCGGTGTCGCGCAGTAAAACAATACCCCTGTCCGGCTGCTCGGACATAATGACTTTAACCAACTCGTCGCGGATTCGTTCCGCGGACACATAACGCAAATTTGACGACAACTCTTTAATGCCCGCAAGGGTATTCTTTTCAATTTGAAAATTCAGTTGAGCGGCAAAACGGACAGCCCTCATCATTCGCAAAGCGTCCTCGTTAAATCTGTCGGCTGGCTTCCCTACGGTTCTGATTAAATTATCTTTAAGATCTTTTTGCCCGCCGAAAAAATCTATAACGGTTTTGCCGTCCGCGTCCAACGCCATTGCGTTTATCGTGAAATCCCGACGGCTTAAATCTTCTTTAAGATTGGAAACAAACCTCACCTCGTCCGGATGCCGCTTGTCTTCATATCCCAAATCCAGCCGATAAGTCGTTATCTCCACGGGCATTCCCCCTTTCCCCGATGACACTCGGGGGCAAGCTTCCTCCGGCATAACAGTAACCGTGCCGAATTTATTGGCGTAAAAACTGCGCGGGAAAATTTTTTGGATTTCCTCGGGCAAGGCATTGGTGGCTATATCCCAGTCTTTCGGCTCTACACCCCTCAAAAAATCGCGCACACAACCTCCCACGGCATAAGCTTCAAAGCCGTGTTTTTTTAATTCAGTTAGCGCAAATTGCGCTTCCTCGGGTATTTTCATACGCTCTTTTCCCTCGGCTTCGCTCGGGATGACTTTTGGCGATTCTTTTGCCTCAAACCTCTCTGTTTTAGCAAAGCTACGGATA
>JACRDK010000009.1 GCA_016218585.1 Candidatus Doudnabacteria bacterium | reverse complement strand
CCCCCGGCCCATATTGAACATCATCTTTTCCATCACTTCCATTAATATACACTCTATCAATCGTAGGAGATTCGCAGCCCATGATATTATAAGCTTTTATCCCTGAACCAGTTAAATCTAGATTGTCAAATTCTGCAGAATGGAAAGAGTCCGCTTTATCAATCTGATCTGAATTTAAATTGTATGTTGCTTTTTTTATTATATTTTTGGTCTCATCAAAAGATGAGCTTATCTGCCCATATTTTGAGTCTAAATTATAAATATATTGGCCTAAATATCCTGAGCTGTGATTAAAATATTCCCTGCTTGGTAACATTTGATAAATAGCGGGCATATTTTGAGAAATTTTTTTAATTTCACCGCTATTTAATAGCTCTACACCAAATCTTCTTACTCCTAAATCATCACCATAAACAAGAATTTTGACTGACTTTGGTGAACCTAAATTAGGAGTTCCTACAAATACTAAATTATTTATTTTTGATACATACTCTGGATGATTAAAAAGCAAGCGCTTAATTAATAAACCACCTTGACTATGAGCAATAACATCAATTTTAGATGCAGATGATGAAGCGATTATCTCGTCAATTTTTTCTTTTAAAAATATATTAGAATTTTTTTGAATATCGTCTCTCCAGTCGTATGGAAATAAAAAAACACTCTTATTTAAATCATAGCCATTATCAGAAAGGTCATCGATCAATTTTTGTGAATAATTAAATGATGAGTGTGGTAATGTTAAAACTGAACCTAATTTTAGACTTGTATCTAATGGTGTTCCATCAGCTTTAAATGACATGGGATCCATAAAAGAATCTGAATCTACAGGATTTTTCATTTTGTCAATATCCATCCAAAGCCTATTATCACCTTTCCAAATTTCTGTCCCCAAAGTTCCAGGTATTATTAACACCGGGGTTTTGGTTGGGGTGGGGTTTGGCACGAAGTTTGGGTCTTTTACCCAGACTGCCGGGGAAAAATAAGAATATTCAAAATATGGAGTGCTATTTGGGTATCCAATATAAGAAAAGAACCCAATGCTCATTACCGGATCAGTAAAAGCTAATCTCGAGTCATCTAAACTTATTGGCAACTCCTGACCGTTGTCTTCATTAAACGCCTTCCAGGAGTAATACAAAAAATTACCGGACTCATCTTTTACCTCTTTAGCTTGAATCATTATATTGTTAGTAGCCGGCGTGTAATTAAACAGGTCCCCTTTTTGGCTCCAAAGTACCGGATACTGCAACTCGCATACATTATTAAACCTTCTATAAGTAAATTGCGAGCCATTGGTTTTAAAATGAAATTTTACCAAGCCGTCTGTTTGGTCGTAATCATATGTAGGCAATGGCGCCTCGTCATAACCTGAAGTTTTGTAGCCCGTGTCACAAGGAGGCGTATATGGCTCATAACTCCCTTCAGAAACTTGAATATATGGCTCGTAGCTTTCGTAACCTGTTGGGCTACCAAAGCCATCCGGCCCACCAGCCCACTGAATATGGCCAATTCCATAAAAAGGCTTATTATCAGCCTTAACAGCCTCGACTTTCATATCGGAAAAACCTCCAGCCATTTCAAATAAAAACCCACGCGGCATTTTGCATGGGCTATGGGGAAAATCAAATTGAAAATTTTTAAAACTATCAACCTCTAAATCAGAAGCTTTTAAACTTTGGGTGCTATAAAAAAAGTAATTACTTTCAAACCCGTCACACCACATAATAAGTCGCCCAGGATCTGCCATGGCCGGCTGTTTTGCCAATGAAAGACTTACCGTTTTAATTACATTTTCACCGGTTGAGGTAAATGCCCGGCTACCGTTGAAATTAGTCAAAATTCCCGGACTAATGTTATACTGTGTGATTTTTTCACACTCAGTTCCACTGCCGCAAAAAAATGCATATCCCCCGTCGCTCAGCCAATAACCATTTGCCTGTGTTTGTTCAAAAACAACTCCTGCTTTGACTTCTTGAGCCTCGATAGTAAAGAAAAATAGGGCAACCAAGCCTAACAAAAGTATTTTTTTCATATTATCTCTTTTAATTCTACCCGCCTCCGCATTCACCTACAGAATACCACTTTCTAAAACCCTGTCAAATAAAGGAATAATTAAAAAACTCCTTTTAATGTAAATCTACTACTGTGGAGAAATAAGAGATTCTTCAGCCTTCGGATATACCTCCCTGCCCTGCCTGCCGGCAGGCACGCGGCAGGCAGGCTCTGGCTTCAGAATGACGCCGCAAAAAAAACGCCGCTTTTTAGGCGGCGTTCTTAAATATCTAAAACTATTTAGGCAAGGAATCAATTAACTTTTGCATCGGAACTTTTTGGGTTGGGTCGGCGGCAATTATTTGAGTGGCCAAACTCTTTGCCTGGTCATACATTCCATTCTCTGCGTAAATAATCGCCAAGCGAGCATAGTATGTCACGTTACTTGTTTCATTCGCGGATACTTGCTGCATAACTGTTAATGCTTGCGAATAAAGTTTTTGGCTTTCGTAATAATCTATTACCCACTTTGCGTCGTTATAAGAAGCAAATACATAGCCCTGGGTTTTTGCCTGCTCATACAGAGCAATGGCTTCCGGTAATTTATTTTCCAGTCTATATACAACCGAAGCCTGCATTTTTAAGGTCGGATCAGCGGAGAAAGTATTAACAATTTTTTGCATAATCTGTTCTGCCGCCGCGTAGTCCCCGTTATAAACTTTAATTTGCGCAAGAGTAATGTAAGGGTCGGGCCTATTTGGCGCAAGCTCAACTGCTTTATTAATGGCGCCTACTGCTTTAGGATCAATAACGAGTTTGTCTCCTACCTGGACTCCTTTAAGCATATAGACCATTGCCAGCCTCTGCCAAGTTATGGCGTAATCTGGTTCGTCATTTATAGCTGCCAAACTTGCGTTTACAGACCCTTGAATCATTTGGTCAAGCAGGCTCTGGTCTTTACTCGCTTCTCCTCTTACTGCAGTAGAAACAAAATCCGCATACCTGCTGGCGGTTTCTGTTTTGTCAAAATTAAACGGCAAACTTGCAGCTTCATTAAAATACTCAAAACCTTTTTTTGGATCTACTGAGCTGTACGCAAAACCATAGTTTACATCTTTTGCGGCAGTCATTGGCAAAACATTGGCTGCATAAACCACATAAGCAACAACAACCAAACAAATTACAGCGGCGGTTGTCGGCAATGGCTTGCCATAAGCTAACAAGTTTTTCTTATTGTCTTTTCCGCCATCTTCCTCTTGCGTCGCAGCAGTCCAAATATATCCGGCAAAACCCAGCAAAACATAAAAAGTTAAGCTCGAGGATACGTTGTCGAATACAGTTAGATTTTGAATCTGGTAAGCGAGCACGGCAGCCAGCATAAAAGCAAACTCCATTGCCCCATAAAGCTCTGCCTTATAACCTTTATATAGGGCGGCGATTAAAAATATAACCATTGCCAAATAAGCCGCCAAACCTACCGCGCCATTGGTTACCAAAATTTCCACCCAATAATTATGTGGCTTATCAAACCAGCTGCGGTCATATTTATAAATTTCCGGATCATAATATTTATTGGCAATGGAATAATAATTTTCCGGGCCAACACCGAAAATCGGATGGTCTTTATATCCCTTAAGCGCAACTTTCCATTGCAGCAAGCGCGCGTCCGTGTTGGAATCTTTTAATGTAAACAAACGTTGCATGGTAGAGCCGGCGGGAAGCTGTTTGCTGAAAGAAAATAACAGCCCCGCAACAACAACTAAAACCGCGACCGCGCCAAATCCATAAAGTTTAATTTTTTTACTTTTAACTAAACCTAAATACGCGATTGCCGCAATAAAACTGCCAGCTAAAAAACCAACCAAAGCGCCGCGCGTACCGCTTAAATATCCTGACCAAAAAAATAAAAATGCCAAAACAAAATACCAAATCCTGGCACCGCGGCTTTCTGCCTGCATTGCAAAAAAAGCGGAAATAAACATTGGAATTATGGCAAAGCTTCCCAAATAAATTGGGTTGCCCAAAGTAGAAGAAACCCTACCGGGCAAAGACGGATCCATAATTAATGTTGGCATATGGAGCCAGCCAAAAAGACCGTTTATTGAAACTACCGCGCAAATTCCTAAAAAAGTTTTTAAAAATCTCTGAAAAAAATTGCCCGGCATCTGTCCTAATGCCACCACGTAAAAATAAAGCAATGTTAAATGCCCCAAGTAAAAAGCCCCGCCCATTCTTTCAAAATTTCCCCAAAGACTTCTAACTAATCCGGTGCCGGTAAAAGAAGAAATAACATTGACTATAAAAAATAATACTACGGCTATGTGCAGAGGATTTTTTAATTTTGGCCGCAAAGTCTTGTCTGCCAACAGCAAATAGACATAAAAAGGCAAAGCCAGTTCAACACAAATCCGGAAAAAGAAAGCTTTGCTTGTTACATAAGGAAAAAGCAAATCTTTAAACACCCACCAAGATGCGGTTAAAGCCGCTGCGGTTAAAACAAAAAACATCCATTGAACAAATTTTTTCATCTTATTTATTTAATACTCAATATGTTAAATTTACCTTAATTTTAGGTTTTTTTCAAGCAATTTAAAACCCCGCGGCAGCGCGGGGCTTTAAAAACTTTTTAACTATGTATTTATTCTACCAACTACCAACTACAAACTACCCACTAATTGCTATTTATTTTATTATTCTGCTGTCATTTTCGGTCATTTTAGGAAGAATGGGCCTGGAGTCGGCAATATCTGCCGCATTAGCTTTAACAATAAATTTAGCCTGTCCGCCATTCTTTAAAAATATATCCCATGTCGGCACCGGAACATACCCGGCAGAGCTAACATAAAAAACCACTTTGCCGGAAACTATCCACGAACCGTCCGGGTGAATTTGTGTGGGAGAATTTAAAACTACAATACCCAACGCCATACCAGAAATATCCGCTTTAATAACATTTGCTAATGAATATCCAAGCCCGGTAAATGCCTTCATAGAAGCAAAAGGATATTTTAAGTTATTAACAACCAAATAAATCGTTCCCTTGTCATTTACTAAAGTACCGGAAGGGACGCCGGAAGAATTTTGGCTGCCGGAATTATTTTGGTTTCCGCTCGATGCGGCATTAACAATTAACGACAAAGACGAACACTGTCCCCCGCTCTGGCATACAGTAATTGTTGAACTGCCGGCGGAAAGAGCTTTAATACCAAGCGTGCTGCCGCTAATTTGAGTAGAAGCTACTGTGTTGTTTGAATTTGAGTAAACAGAATAGCCGCCTGCGCCGGACAAAGAAGCATTAAAGTTATCTCCGACATTCAGTGTTTTGTTGGAAGGATTTATTGTAAGAGTTGCTGCGGTAGAAGCAGACGATACACTAATAGTAACCGGGGCGCAGCTGTTGGACGATGCACAAACGACTGCAACGGTTGAACCAACAGAAAGCCCGGAAACTGTTAATGTACTGCCAGAAATGCTTAAAGCCGCGGCAGCCGGGTTGGTATTGGCAGAAATATAATAACTACTGCTAGTACCGCCGGAAATAGTTACACTTAGGGTTTGCCCAACACCCACCGAAGGACTGGTTGGAATAAATGTTGGAACAGATACTCCGCTTGCTCCGGCTGATACTGTAACAAACAAAATAGAGCACTGTCCGCCAGATTGGCAAATAGAAATATTAGTATTACCTACTGCTAAAGCAGAAACTAAAATAGTATTGCCATTTATTTGCGCCGTAGCAACATTAGTATTGCTGCTGCTTGAAACATAGTAACCGCCAGCTCCCGTTATGGTAACCGCGGAAACCGCTCCGGTATTAAGAGATAAGTTATTTTGGCTAAAACTAATCGGCGTAGCTGTGCCTGAACTATTAACTACAACGGACAAAGAAACACAAGCTCCTCCAGAAGAACACACATTTAAGTCCGCTGCTCCGGCTGCAATTCCTGAAATACTCAAAATATTTCCGTTTAAACTCCCTTGAAAAATTGCACCGCTATTGCTGCCCAAAAAATAAGGGCTGGTTCCGCCGGAAACAGTTACGCTTAAAACTTGTCCAACCAAAAGTGAAATACTGGTTTGGCTTAGCTGCAACGTTCCCCCATTAGATGTATAAGCAACAGTAACAATTAAGGAACCACAGGCGCCAGAAGAAGAACAAACAGTAATTGTGGAAGAGCCGGTGCTGTTAGCTGTAATAACCAAGTTAGAATTGCTAATTACAGCGTTTACCACTGTCGGATAGGAGTTGTTCGAAATATAATAAGTACTGGAGCTGCCGCCGGAAAGACCAACAGTTAAAGACTGTCCTACACTTAAGCTCGGATTGTTTTGGCTAAAGGTTAAGGGTGTTGTGCTGGTGCTGCCTGCGGTCGCGTTAATAATGCCGCAAGAATTCATATTTGAAGAGCAAACGGTAATTGCAGATGAGCCAGATGTTGCAGTTGTACTTAAGGTTATTACTGAACCATTTATGCTAGTTTGGATTACCGAAGAATTTGAATTATTTAAAACGGTATAAGTTCCGGTGCCGCCGCTAATTGTTACCGGGACGCTCTGGCCTGGTGTTACAGTTAAATTATTAACACTAAAGGTTAAAGCTTGAGCCGTGCCATTTTGAACAGTGACATAAAAACTGGCGCAAGTCGAAGTATTTCCAACCAAGCACACGCTCACAACGGTTGAGCCATAGCCAATTGCGGTAACGGAAATTTGGTTGCCGCTTATGTTTATATTTGCAACCGGCGGATTAGAGTTGCTTGCAACATAAATTGCATTTCCTCCGGCATTGTAGGCAGTAATAGAAGATGTCTGGTTTAAAGTTAGGGCTAGACCCGTCTGGTTTAAAGAAAAATTACCCGCGGTGTTTAAATTAGGCCATGTTGTAGCTGCAGACTTAGAACCATTTACGCCGCCTGTTGCGACATAAACGGAACTATTCCCCACAATGCCATAAGATGACGAGCTTATTGTTGTAACCAAACTTCCGGAAGAGCTTGTAGTGCCTAAAGATACAATCTGCGAGCCATAATCTTTTTTTGTGTAAAAAAATATTACGCTGGCATTTGCATCGCCATTAACGGTAATTTCCACTTGATCACCATCTGCTTTACTAACCAAAGACAGGGTTGGAGTCATAGCTTTAGCCTGAGGAACAAAACCCAAAGCCATGACAAAAACAGCGAGCATAACACCAACAATTTTTCTATATTGTCTCATAAAATTATTTATTTGTTATTGATTTTAATTTCCGCACCAAAATATAAATTAAAGGCGTATAAATAAACATCTCTGAAATAAAAGGTTTTTTATTTTATACATGAAAAAAACAAAATATACCTATATTATATCACAAATTTAGCAAACAGATTTAGTCTCACGTTTACGCTTTTAGTAAAATATGGCATAATTGCATTGCTAATTTATGAACAAAAATTTAAAAACTTATGGATTGTTATTAATCCCACTGGGAATTGGGCTAAGCTTGGGTTATTTTTCGGCATACAAAATCCAAAAAAACAAAGACCAGGCCCTATTTGACAGCATTCGCCCCGTCCGGCTAAATTCTGAAAATTTTAAATATATTAATCCCCTATTAGGATACAGCATTCCCAGCAGTAAGGAATTCCAGGAATTTAAACCCCTAAACGATAAAATAAGCAGCTATATTAGCGCGCAGACAAAACAAGATAATACAACAAAAATTTCCGTTTATTTCCGCGATTTAAACAAAGGGAGATGGATAGGGATAAATGAGAATGAAAAATATGACCCCGCCAGCATGTTAAAAGTAGTTATAATGGTTGCTTTTTACAAAGAGGCTGAAAATAACCCAGAAATACTTTCTAAAAAAATTGACTATAACAAATCGCTCGATGAAATTATTAAAGATGTGCCCTACCAAACTCCCTCAACCCTGCAAGTGGGGCAGAGTTATTCAACAGACAACTTAATAGAAAAGATGATAATTAACTCAGATAACGGCGCAAAAAATGCACTTTTAGCAAACATTGACAACTCCTCATTGCGAGATGTTTATACAGACTTAGGGATTGACCCGCCAAGCGATACAGATAGCAACTACAAAATTTCTGCAAAAGCTTATTCGTCTTTCTTTAGAATTCTTTATAATGCCACATATTTAACTCCGGCGCTTTCCGAAAAGGCACTTAACTTATTAAGCCAAGCAGAGTTCAATGAGGGGTTAGTGGCAGGAGTCCCAACTGGCACAAAAGTCTCTCAAAAATTTGGCGAACACGTTAACACTGACAGCTCTGGCCAATCTACCAGTACCGAACTGCATGACTGTGGAATCGTTTATTTACCAAACAATCCTTATGCTTTGTGCATTATGACTGAGGGCCAAGATATAAATAATCTAGAAAAAATTATCAGAGATATTTCTAGTTTGGTTTATAAGAATGTGACATCAAACTACCAAAATTAAACTTTTAATAACCGTCCCGATTTTATCGGGACGGTTTTATTATTTGTTGTTTTTTAGTTTGGCAATTTCATTTTCAAAGCTAGAGTTCTTTGGATCTTTCTTCAAAGCTTCCTGCCATAAGGCAAGAGAGTCTTTTAGATTGCCATTTTGTTCTTGGTATTGAGCGAAACTGGACAGTATATCCACCGACCGATCCGTAGCATTTAAAGCATCATTGTAAATACTGTTTATGTTTACAGCTGCTGCCCCCTCTTCAATCCGCATTTGTATATAGCGAAGCCAAATATCAGCGGTCTTCGTCTTGTTAAGTATGGCTGGCTCAATTGCAGCTAAAGCAGCACTCTTGTCACCAGCCTCTTGATATACAATAACCAAGCCAACCATCGCTTGTTCTGCTTTAGGACTTTGCGCTAATGCCCGCTCATACATTTGCTTGGACATTTCCAGTTCTCCTAAACCATAATATTCCTGGCCTAAATAAATATAAGTTTCGTCTATGCTTTGATGTAAACCTGCTTTATTGTTAGTTTGCAAAGACTTTAAGTAATCTTCAGCTTTCTTTATATTATCCTGATAAACTCTTTTTTGTTGATCGGTTAAATTTCTATTCTTATCACTGAGTTTTTTTTCAGTATAAGTCTTTTTTAAAATGCCTTTTTGCAAAACAAATAGACCACCAAAAAGAACCACCAAAACCAGTATTAAAATTATTATATATTTTTTATTCATAGTACTACTAACTTTACTAAAAATCTGAACATTTTTCAAGCAAGCCTTGTCAAAATTGCTCGCGCTCCCTTGTGTCATCCCGGCCTTTAGCGCCGGGATCCAGAACTAGGCTTATCTATTCCTGGATTCCGGATAGCCCTACGGATGCACTTTGGGCTTCCGGAATGACACCTATTATTTTGCTTAAACAAACCAAAATCCCGCCCCTTCCGTAAGGAAAAGGCGGGATTATTTGGCCTAATTTAACGTTTTAGAAAACGAACTGAACTTAAAAGCTTACTTAGTTAAAGCTTGTGCGTCAGTCGGCAAATTCTTCACCAAGTAGTCATTGTTCCAGTCCAAGGTGGTCAAATCATGACTCTGTTTGGACAAGTCAGACCATACGAATGTAGCCGGGGAAGCAGTTGCAGTTGTAGCAGCTGCTGGGGCGACAAAAGAAGACGGCTGGGCAATGCTTGTAGAAACATATGCGCCAGAAGCCAAAGTACCACCAATAGTCGCTTTGACTATATAGGTCTTGGCACCGCTAATTTGTTGTTCGCTAGTGGAGTTGAATTCATAAGTTAAGTTACCACCGGCATAGGTTGTGCTAGCTGCACCAGCAATTTGTGTGTTGGTGTCAGCGTCCCACAATGTCGGGCTTGTTACTACTACGTTAGTAGAAGTAGAAATGGTGAACATTAACTTGGTCCAACCAATTGTACCAGTACCGCCGGAGCTAATCTGGAATTTGGCCAAGGTATTTGTACCTGCGGTCAAAACACCAGTTGGCAAGGCAACATTGGTGATTGTCGGAATAGACTTGTAAACGTAAGTGGCGTTACCAGCTGTTCCAACACCATGGGTGGTGGTAGAGACTGCACCAGTAGAAGAAGGAGCCTTCTTGTAAGAGTGCAAGATTACCTGAACATTTTCACCAGCAGTACCAGCTCCGGTACCAACAACGCCTAACTGTAAGTCTACAGTTAAGATTTTGGTGGAGTTGGCTGGGATGACAATGCTCAAATTGCTGAAGGTGGTAGAAGCTTGTCCTGGCTGAGTGGCCAAAACAGTGCTGCCATCTTTCAACATAACATTCTGAACAGTTGTATTGTTCGGAATGCTTACAGTGACTTCAGAAATGGTGAACTGATCGTTAGTGGTTGTCCACTTGAACGCAGCAACAGTCTTAGTCTGGTTACCAGCAACGATAGCGGCAACCGGAGTAGACGGATCTTGAGCAGCAGTAACGCTGGCAGAACCAACGCTAATTTGCTGACCACGGGCGCTGGAAGAAACAGCAGCAGAAGAGCTGACGCTGGTTCCAGAAACAGCCATATCTAAAGTAATTCTGTCAGAACCGTAAACAACAGAAGGAGCATTTATATCACCATAAACTTCTACGCTAACTGTAGTATTCTTCGGCAATGTGTAATTGCTGGAGAAAGTAGAGGAAGCAATGGCACCAGTCGAGCTGGTTCCTGGAGTTATGGCAACGCTGCCTTTTTGAGTTCCAAACATGTTGCCGTTAACCATAACTTTTACGTTATAGAGAGCGGTTAATGTGGTGGAAGCCTGACCGGCAGGAGCGCCAATCATAATGCTGTTTAAGTTGACATCTTCAGAAGTGCTACCAACTAAGTTGAAGGAAGCTAACTTATAACCAACCTGAGGCAACGGAGCTGTCTGGTTAGCATAAGTGTTGTTCTTGCTGAAGGAAACGGAACCGGTTACATCGGTAATAGCATTACCGGCAACGGAAGAAGAAGGAACGCTGGTATAACCCAAAGAAACCATCTTCTGTACGTTGTTAGAACCAGTCATAACATAAGCAGTAACGGTGTCGTTGTTGCTTAAGTCATTGGTACCATCATTGTCATACATGTCAGCGTGGATTTCCAAAGTAACTGGAGTTCCAGGCTGTACAGTGTAGTTCAAGGTGTAAGAAGTACCACCAGTGGTGTAGGTGTTGTTTGTGGTTTTGGCCAAAGTGGCAGTAGAACCATATTGAACACCGTTAATCAAAACGCGGCCATTGCGCAAAGATCCAACAGAAGCGTCGGAAGAAGTTGCACCAACAGTCAAAGTTTCAATCTTCATCGGTTCACCATAGGCAGTAACAGTGTACTTAGCCAAAGTGACATCGGAAGTCTGGTCGGTAACATTACCGGACGGAGAATCCGTAGCCTTCTGGATGGTCAAGCTACCATTGCTAATCGAGTTAGAAGCGGTAGGACCAACCGGGAAGGTGTTAGAAGCAGAAACAGACTGGTTGTACTGAGTGTCAACAAAGTTAACATCAGCAGCGCTGCGAATTTGATACTGGAAGTTTCTGGAAGATCCAGCAACAACGTCAGCCAAGACGCTGAAGACACGGGTACCGGCCTTCAAAGTAATTGGGCTGAAGCTGAAATAAACATAACCGTTGGAGTCCATGGTCTGAGTCTGAGCAATCTGAGTACCATCAACTCTCAAGCGGAAGTTGTTAATGTCAGCCTGTTGAGCTGAACCAATGTTGCGCATAATCAAACGAGACATGGTCATGTCGCGATTGTTGATTGTAACATTGCTGCGGAAGACTTCTACGTCTTTTGCAGGATCAAAGCTGCTGCCATCTGGAGTAACCGCACCGAAAGTCGGATAGGCCAAGTCAGAAGCAACTGCAGTGGTCATTAAGTTACCAGAAATGGAAACTGTAGCCGGGGAGCCGTTAGCAACAGTGAAAGAAGTCAACTGTACGCCAACAGTCTGGCCAGCAGAAGTACCAGCTGGGATTTCAGCAACCACAGAAACGGTCATGTTACCATTGATGGTGAACAAACCATTTGGGTTGGAGAAGGTTACCAAGCTGCTTCCACCAACAGAAGCGGCGTCAGTCAAACGAGTGTCGCCGTTAAAGAGGTAGACGTTAGAGAAAATAGTGTCAGGAGAGACACCGGTTCTCTTAACCTGCAACTGAGTAACAGTGCCATTACCGCTGAAGCTAAATTTAGCCAGGGTAACAACGCTCTTAGCACCCGAAGCAAGAACAGCAACGGTGTTGGCAGCCGGGGTGTCATAAGCCAAAGAGGCAGAGACAGAACCGGAAATTACGTTACCACCATTGTTGTTATTGTTACCGCCGGTTAAGGCAGTTGGGGAAAGCTGACCAGCTACGCGGGCAGCCATAACACCAGTTTGGGTCATAGCTTTGTCGGCATCATTAGCCGGGACAACGCTAGCAAAGGAATAGCCCCAAGAATTGAAGGTGGCTAAATCCGGAATGCCCAAAAGGCCAGTGGCACCGACTAACTGTACGGTACCATTGTTGTTTACTAATACGCCCGGTCTGTGGGCGGCAGTGGTGTTGTCGATGTTAGAAGTGGAGGTCATCCAGGAAACATCACCATAACCAACTCTGGAGAAGCTAAAACCAAGGCCTGTAAAGACGGCAGCAGAAGTGAAGCCGGCTTTCATAGCTCCTGTTACCAGGTAGCAAGTGCCTTTGTCAGAACCTCTGTCAGAGCACATGATTTTACCATCCTGCGGAGGAATAAAGGAACCGGCAGGTAAGGCTAAATCATCTGCATTGGCGTCTACTACGGAAGCAAACGAGTTGAAACCGTAAGAGAGAAAAGCGCCAGCAGAAGTGTAGGCGCGGCGGGTACCGTCTGGCATAATCATCCAGATTGTACCGTCGGAGCTTTTGACGTTAGTGCCAGCAGCGTGCGCGGCAGCCTGAGCTGCAAACGGAGCTACTAAGGACAAAGTCATAGCAACCGCAGAACCTACAGCAAAGATTTTCTTTGCGACAGAATTTTGCATTTTTAAAATTTTCCTTTTTTTCTGATATCGCCTCGACAAGTCGGGGGAAGGATTGATTATTCAATTGCGACAATCAATAGTTTCTCAGAAAAAATATTAATTAGTTTTACATCTTTTGTTTATTTATAGAAAAGAGCTCTAGAGATCTCTTAACCGAAATAAATCAACGAGATGCATTGGGTTGTTTGTTAGCGACTAAACGCCGCTAAGATCGACCTCCCCGGCCCTTTTTGCAAAAGAGCGGGGACATAAGCAGCTTGCCTTTGGCAAACCGCCCAATTAATTTTTTCTTGAATCGGCTCCCCTGCTGCCTTAACAGGCAAACAAAGGTTTTACCAACTCAAGGAGGGAAACTCTATAAGTAAAGATTCGCTCTTTGAGCTTGTAAACTAACTAAAACTAGCCTGTTGCATTGAATGCAGGCTTCTAGAGAATATAAAACCCTAAAATTTACCAGATTCTAGGCTTTCAGTGAGGTAGACGATGCTTACCGGGCTTTGTTACAGTATTAAATTTACAGAATAAATTTACCTTAATACACGCAAAAAGCCAGGAAAAAGTTATAAATTATGGCTTATTTAAAGCCTAAATCAATTTACAACCTATTCCTGACCTTTATAATTAAACCTGTAGATACTCAACCATAATGTGGATAACTAACAAAATTACTGAATAATTTATACTATTATAATACAACAACTATTATTTGTCAACAATATTTTAGTGATTCCAATGGCCCTTACTGGTGTCATCCCGGGCGAGTGCATCCGAGACCCGGGATCCAGCTTTTAAGCCAAGTTCTGGATCCCGGATATTTTTACAGCCCTAAAAATTCCGGGATGACAAAATTATTGGACCAACGAATAGGTATACTAAGGCAATTGCTTTAATAGCGTTTTAATGATAAAATCAATCGTAATGGTTTAGTTTATATAATGAATAATTGATTTTTATCTCGTTCCGGGCTGTAGTATACCGGTAGTACGTCTGCTTTGGGAGCAGATAGACTGGGTTCGATTCCCAGCAGCCCGACCAAAGAAAATTTAAAAAATGCCCCGATTAATTCGGTTCTATCTGCATTGGGTGCGGAAACCGGTTTAAATATTGTTACCGGTCCGGGGATCAAAGGCAAAGTCACCGTTTCATTAAAAGATGTATCCCCTTTTGAAGCATTAAAAGCTGTAATAAAAGCGTCCGGCTATGACTTTTCATATGATAATAATATTGTTAAAGTATCCGCTCCGGAATACAAAGATAGAATTTCCCAGGAACAGGGGATTATTACAAAAACCTTTGCCCTAAACTATATTTCACCGGACGAT
>JACRDK010000008.1 GCA_016218585.1 Candidatus Doudnabacteria bacterium | reverse complement strand
CTGGTTTTAAATTATTATCGTAAAGGGAAAAGGGGTTAGGAGCCATTTTTCTTCATTATTAATAAAAACAATGGATTATCGTCCCATTGTTTTTATTAATAACTGATTATTCACCTATTTCAATTTCCAAACCACCGACCCGTTTTGCCGCGATGTTATAAAGCCAGCCTAATAATGCACCGAAAACAAAACCTGCTAACCCATAAACAAGAGGTATTAAAACAATCGCGCCAAAGCCGAAAAATATGGTTGCGTAGTTTTTATTTCCTGTAAAAAACACATTTCCTGTTATTATTGCTGTAACTATTAAGCCCAAAACTAACCCTAAAACACCATAAATTGTGCCTAAAATTTTACCAAAAGAAATTGCGTTAACTCTTTTAATTTTTTGCATAAAGTAAGTTTATTTAGTTTTAGTTCCCTACTAAATTCCCTACCACTGGGGTGCTTTTCTGCTGAAAATAAGTGGTAAAATTAAACTTATTATTTATTACATTAGTCTCTGTTGTGAATCGTTCAAGCGCAACCTGAATATCAGTAGTAAAATTTCCGGCAGTCTTTATAGCGCTAGATAAGCTCCAATAGTAATCTATTGGTACATACAAAAGCACATATTGCTGCGGCACAAGCTCAACAGATTCTGTTTCGTTAATAATGATGACATTGTTAAGCTTTACTAGTAAATCAAACTTATGGATTGTATTCTGGCCATTATTTTTTATCTTTAACAAAATCCAAGTTTCTGGATCGTTTATTGTAGCCACGCCCTGATACTCGGCATTTTCTATGCTAATATCATTTGTGCCGTTACCGCTAACGTATAAATTAGACGGGTTTAATATAGCTGCTTTAATATCTCCATACTTATAGGTTCCTAACAAATCCCACTTCCAAACCCCATTTTCTTTCTTGCAAACCCAGTTAGTTTCCGATGTATATCCGCTGCCGGTTTGCTTCTTTTGTTCTACGAACAAAGCAGTTGTACCTCCCTCAAAAACTTTAACATTCGAACCAGTAACGTTCATTCCCGCCAAAGAAACAAAGGAAGATTCCAACCATTTTTTCATGCTTGGAGCCTGCCTCACCAACTCTAAAGTAGAATTGCTTAAATATGGCGCCAGGGTGTCGTAGCTGCTACCCGGAAGGTTTTTAATTTTACTTACCAAGTCGATTACTTGAGCTCCGTCTTGCGGCGCGCTAATTACATTTGTCGGCAAGTTTGGATAAGTATCAATATAACTCTGAATTAAAGAACTTTCACTAACATTAGATGGAGGGGTTGAGTTGTCACCACCAGGCATTAATTGAGACCCTTGGCGCCCGGAAATCACGGAGGTTTGGGTTAATGAAGAATCACTGTCGTTTGAATTTACCACATCATCTAACGAATAGCCCCAAGTTTTTAACATGTCCATACTCGGCACGCCAAGCAGCCCGGCCGAACCGACTAAATAAACAGTGCCATTAACTTTTATTAATACCCCGGAACGATGCTGGCTGGAAGAACTGGAAATGTCCGTGTCTTTTTCTAAGAAAGACACATCTCCTGTTAAGGCTTTTGTAAAACTAAAACCTAAACCAGTAAATACCTGAGCGGAAACAAAAGCAGCTCTTTTGCCATTGGTAATTAGATAACAAGTGCCTTTGTCAGTTCCACGATCGGAGCAAACAATTTTCCCATCGCGCGGTGGAATAAAACTTCCTTCCGGCAAAGCCATGTCTTCTGTTGTAGCAGCCTGAACTGTTGCCCAGGTGTTAAAGCCATAGGATAAAAATGCCCCGGCAGAAGTATAGGGACGACGCTGTCCGCTATCGGTAATCATGTAAATTGTGCCGTTGTTGGAAACATTAGTACCGGCCGGATGAGCTGCTGCTTTTACCACACCCATTGGCATAAAGCCACAAAAAAATAGCGTAGCACCAACGCCAACCGCTAAAAATTTCCTTATATTCATAATAAATTTGGATTAATTTCTTATAAATTAATCATACTCCTAAGAAATTAACTCGTAAAATCAAGGCTTGTGGATAAATCCCCCATAAACAAGAGGCCTAAATTAACGCTTCGAGGATGGATTTTTGGAAACCTATGATTATTTGGCCGTTAATATCTATAACCGGTACGCTAAACTGTCCACTTCTCACTATCATATCCTTTTGCGCCTGAGCATCTTTGTCTACGCTTATTTCCGTAAACGGCAAACCCTTTTCCTTAAAAAACTCCATAGCCAAATGGCAATAAGCGCAAGTTGGCAAAGTATAGATTGTAATTTTTGGTTGAGCCATAATATTTTATTTAGTTAATTCATAAGCTGCAATACCGAAAGCCACAGAGACATTAAGGCTTTCTTTTTTCCCCACCATAGGAATTTCAACCACCGCGTCACAAGCTTTAAGCAGCGGTTTAGCTATCCCCTTCACTTCTTCTCCAAGCAGCAAAGCCGCCGGAAATTTTGGCTTAAACTTTTTAATGTCTTGCGATGCGACATTATTTTCCAGGGCAATTATTTGAACCTGGTTTTGCTTTAATTCTTTAATAAGTTTTGCAGCCGATGGCCTGTGCTCCCAGGGCACCCAGTTTTCCGCCCCAAGCGCGCTTTTGGAAATTTTATTTTTGTGCACCGGATTTTCCGGCGTGCCGGTATACCCGGTTAAATAAATTTTAGTTACGCCAAAAGCATCAGCCGTGCGAAAAATAGACCCGACATTCAAGAGCGATCGGATATTGTGGGCAATAACATAAAACTCCTTCGTCCTTTGGCTTTTAGGCATTGGGTTTAGGATTTCTTTTTTTAAACACAAAATAGATTAAAAAGTAAACTATTGCCAACGAGGAATAGTTTACTAGCATATAAATTGGATGGGACCAGGACACCCCGTGGTCAAATTTGTAACCGGATAATGGAAATAAAAACGGGGTTTCGTAAAAACCTTTATGCGAAGGAATGTCTATTAAAATATGCAAAGCCCAGCCGAACATTGGCCAGTAAACTTTCCCCTTTCTTATGGCAGCCACCACTATTGCGGCAAATAAAAAAACAACCAGGCTATGGGTATAGTTATATGCTTCTGAAGCAAACTTAAACACCCAAACGCCGCTGTTAAATACGCTGGGACCAAACTTCGCCCCCGAAAAAAGCATATAAAAAAATGCCGGGGTAAAACCAACTAAGTCCGGCACCACGCCAAAAAAAACCGCCCAAAGCCGGCTTTTTAAATCATTCTTGTATTTTTTGTAAAAGACCACATTGGTCCACAGGCTATGCGCTAATACATCCATCCCAGTATATTATCCCCGTAGAATCATGGCGACAAAATTAATTATATCGGCTGAGTTCTAAGGGACTTATCCTTTTATATTAATTGTATGATTTGACCCTGCGTCCGCCATAGCTCTACGGGGTCATCTTTCAATTCCAAACGCCTTGAGTTGGTGTTTGTAATTAATTTTAAATGAGCACCTATGTCATCCCGGAACCACGATTCATCGGGGTATCCGGGATCCAGAACTTTGCTTAAATGCTGGATCCCGGGTCTCGGATGCACCTGCCTACCGGCAGGCAGGCTCGCCCGGGATGACACCAGTTAGGATTTCTGGATTCACATTCTTAAACAAGCAAATTTAAATTAAAATCGGGGTTTAATTCCCGCTTTAATTCACCATCCAGCTTAATTAAAAAGATTTCACAGGTTACGGAAACAATTAATTTAAATACGTGGCCGCCAAGGGTTACGAAATCCGTACCGGAAAAAATGCCATGGCAGTGAACAGTTGGCTTGCCGGCAACCGTTGCGCCATTGCCGGTAAAAGAAATAATTTCCAGGGCATCTAATATGGGTTTGCGGCGATACTCTTTTAAGTGGGTATTAAAATAACCCAACTCCAAAGAAGCGGCGGCGCCCACTCCATTAAAACTGCAGGCGGCAACCTGGCTGTCAGCCATAAATTTTTCCAAACCAGCAACCACGTCTTCGTCTTTATCAAAACGCAAAACATAACGCCGTCCGTCTTGTAATATAACTTTCATGAGTGTACTAATACGCGATACTAATATACTAAAGCACTAATGATACAAATGACTTCAGATTTTGTTGTGTAATATCCGTAGGTATTAGTTTCATTTGTACAATCTGTATATTGGTATCTTTTATCTATTTGTTTATGATAGTTTTACAGTTCTTGCGAGAACGTCTTTAACTTTTTGGATAATCTCGTCTACTGACTGGTCGCTTTTCAGCAAATAGTCAGTTGCTCCGGCTTCCACAATTTTGCTGATTGTATCCACATCGCCAATGTTGGTTAAAACAATAACCGGCACGCTGGCGGTGGCTGGGTTTGCTTTTAATTCCCATAGCACGGAAATCCCGTCCAATTTGGGCATCATAATGTCCAAAAGGATTAAATCCGGGACGCTTTCCTTGGTCTTGGCAACAGCTTCTTCACCGTCGTATGCCGGAGTCGGTTCGTAACCGGCTGCTTTTAAGGCATCACAAAGGGAGTTGGAAATAAGCTTGTCGTCTTCGGCCAATAAGATTTTTGTCATATTATTGATTGCCTTTCCCTTGTTAATTAAGGGTAGAAATTTTAATAATTAATTGTAATACGTTATTTATTTAAAGGCAAGGAGAAGGCAAAAGTTGAGCCCAGGTTCTCTCCGGCGCTCTCCGCCCAAATTTTACCGCCGTGGGCGTCTATAATCCCCTTGCTTACGACTAGGCCGAGGCCAGTACCTTTACGCGCGTGCTCTGAACCCCGCAACTGCTTGAACTTGGAGAACAACTGGCCTAAATCTTCGCGCGATACGCCAATACCCGAGTCTTTTATATAAACCGTGGCGGTTTTTTCTTCCGCGTTCACGCTTAAATTAATTTCTATTTGTCCGCTGTCAGTATATTTTATGGAATTGCTTATTAAATTGGAAAGCACCTGGCCAATCCTTACCCGGTCAAACTTTAGCGAATATTTTTCCGGCGCGGTAACATTTATGGCAAGGTGTTTAATTTCCGCCTGCGGCTTAAACGCTTTGGCCTGCTCGTTAATTAATTCCACAATGTCATATTCCTGCATATTTAGTTCAAACTTGCCGGCTTCAATTTTTGCCACATCTAGCAAGTCGTTAACCAGCTCCAACATATTATTGGAAGCCGTTTCAATGGTAAGGACAGTGTCTTTAACTTTTGCCGGCTCAACTCCGGAAGCCGCGCTTAAATTCTTAAGCAGCGATTCCGAAGACCAGCGCACCGCGGTAAGCGGAGCCCGCAATTCATGCACCATCATTGCGGTAAATTCTTGACGCAATTTTTCCAAAGCCTTTTCCGTGGTAATGTCGTGGAAAACTACGCTGGCGCCGATTATTTCCCCTTCGCTGTTTTTTACCGAAGCAATGGTTAATTCCAAGGCTTTGTCTTTTAACAAAACTTCCGGGATGGCGATTGGCTTATCTTCGGCTATTGCCTGTTCAATTTTTGTTCGAATATCAACTTTGCCGGCCAAACTGTCCACAATGTCGAACATTGTAAGCGGTTTTTCGGTAACTATCCCTAAAATCCCTTTTAAAGCCGGGTTATAAACAGTAAGCTGGTTGGTTAAATCAACGGTAATAACACCGTCTGCCAAAGAATAAATTACCGCAGCCAGTTTTCCTTTTTCGCTTTCAAGCAAGGACTGAAGTTTAGATACAGCCGTGGCCGCTTGGTTAGTTATGGTATATAAAATAGAGGCTTGTTCCGCGCCATAGCGCCCTTTTTCACTTGAGGCGACGTTTATAAGTCCGACTAATTTTTCGGAAATAACCACAGGCAGGTTGAAAAAAGACTGGACCTCCACTCTTAAAGAGTCGTCCAAAATATTTCCGGTAATGCTTTCGTCCACGGCCTTCGGCGCAACCGCCTGGTTTAAAATCGCTTCGTAAGACATTAACATTTTATGCTTAACCTGCTCAATAAAGTCGTGAGTTACGGTTTTTTCCACATGACATTTAAACAAAGCCTTGCCGTCGGGTTCCAACACCATATAAGAAACAGTGTCGTATTCAAGCAAGTTACCCAAAGAACTGGTTATAATGTCTACGATTTTTCCGGTGTCTAAAGAATAACCAATACGATCGTTGATTTCTTTTAAAACCTGAGCCTGATAAACTTTTTGCTGCAGTTCGAGCGATTGATTTGCTTCGGAACGCAAAAACTTACGCTCCCTCATTGAAGCGTAAATGTAAGCCGAAACCACAATGGCCAGCATTACGAAGTCTATTATTAAAAGGATATTTATGATCATAGAGTAGCGTTGAGCGACTAGCGTTCAGCGTTGAGAGTTTTTTGTTTCATTTTTTGTATTAAAACGTACAGCATTTTTTGTATCTCTTCTAGCAATTCTTCAACTTTTTTATAATTAATATCTTTATATTGCTTTTTAGCGATTAGCATTTGGGTTTCCAGCTCTCCAGCCGAAGCTATAGCAATAAACAGGAAATGAATAAATTCAGCCCTATGGCTTCTCCTATATCCTTCAGCAATGTTTGATGGAATTGAGATTGCGGCTCTGAGCATCTGAGAAGCTAAAATATAAAGCTCCATTTTTGGCATACTATTCACAACCGCATAAACCTCATTGACTAAATCCATAGACTTTTGCCAAACGGTCAAATCTTTAAAGGATTTTATTTGCATTTGAGTTCTTGCTAACTATCTCTCAACCCTCTACGCTGTCCCCTGTACGCTATTAGAGCCCTTTCACTGTTGGGTATTTTTCCAATAAAGAATTCAAGGTCATTTGGGCAATTTGTCCGGACAGATTCATATATTCATTAGCTACGCCTTTTAGAACCATTGGCGGATTGCCATCCATATCCAAAACCGTGCCATCATCAGCTAATTTTAAGCCAGGCACTTTACGGGCTTTGTCCAAAGCAATGTTTGGGCCCAGCACTACCATTTGCTTCTGAATTAAATCTGTGAGCATTTTTTTATATTCTTGGTCGTCTGGCATTTTTGTCTCCTTTAAAGATTACCTTTAAGGTAAAGCGTTTTATTTGTACTTTATTATACCATATTTTTAGATTATAGATTAGGGATTAAGGATTTAAGGGCTTACATTTCTTTTACCCGGCCAAAGCCTATGCTATCGCGAAAAACCTTTCCCGCCGCTAAAATAGGCACGCGGCAAACTGTAAAATCTCCATACTTGCTGTTAATTTTATCCAAAGCCTGGGTTAAGCGCGCTGACCGCTCCTGAGTGCCAAACAGGCTTAGCTGGCGCTGCATTGGCCGCAAGCCGGCTACGGTAATCCCTATCATTTTAAATTCTCCGGGTTTTATGCTCAGGCGCTGAAAAATTCTCATACACTGTGAAAAAATTTCCCGGCCGTCGTCGGTATAAAAGCTCAATTTTTCGCTTTCGCCATAAGACTCATAATTTTGCCCGCGAACATAAAAAATAATTATATTGCCGGATAAATTCTTTTTTCTAATTCGCCGTCCGACCATTTCACATAGCTTGTACAAAACCGGGACAAAAAATTTCGGCTGGCGAAACTCCTGCGGCAAAGTATACATATGGCCAATGGATTTTATGTCATTTTCCTGATGCACCGCCGGCTTCCAGCTTCCGCGCAGCTGTCCCATATTATAAAAATGATATCCTGCAATCGGACCAAAAGCCGCCACCAATAAACTCTGGGGGAAATTTTTAAGCTCCAATAGCGTATGAATACCTAAAGCGTTCAGCCTTTTTTCCATCCTTCTGCCAATTCCGGGAACATCAACCAGCCTTAACTTTTTATATAATTCATCCATGGTAACTACGAGAGCATGTTCTAAATATTGCTTCTCTTGATTCTCAATTCCTAATTCTTGATTCTTAATTACCGTAAGTCCATTGGGTTTTTGCATATCCGAGGCAATTTTAGCCAACAATTTATTTTCGGCAATACCCACGCTGCAAGTTAAATAATCGCCCACCTCTGTTTTCATTCGCTGTTTTATTTCCTTGGCAATTTCTACCGCCTCCTCAAAAGGATTACTAGCAACTAACAACTCGCCACTAACAACTTTTCTTATGTTGCAGGCTTTGGTTAAGTCTAAATAGACTTCGTCTATGCTGGCTATTTCTATTTTATCCGTGTAATCCGAAACAAGTTTTACCAACAGCCGGTTATATTTGCGATACGCTTCGGCGCGGGTATGGGTTAAAATAATTTTTGGGTAAATTTTTTTTGCTTCCCAAACCGGTGTTCCGGTTTTTATGCCCCATTTTTTTGCTTCTATGCTGGCGGCAATAATAATGCCGCCCAAATGTTCACAAACACCCAAAACCTTGCCGCGCCAGGCAGGATTGTCCTGCTGTTCCGCCGTAGCAAAATAACTGTTCATATCAAGATGTAAAATAATCGGCTGCATGTCCTTAATTCTTAATTCCTGATTCTTAATTCTTGCTTATTGCTTCTTGACTATGGTATACATTCGTTCACCTTTATAATAATACAAATCAAAAAGCGGCGCAAGGTTGGTGGATAACCACCAAACCTGCGCCGCTTCAATGCTGCTGGCCGCTCTTAGGCGGCTGGTGTTTCTGCAATGAACCGCACGCCTGAAGCCGACTTTGGCAAGTCAAACCCCGTTCGAAGGGATTCCTCCAGCTCTCTGACTGAGTCGCCCATATCCTGGACAGAAACGCTGGATCCAGGTGTCAGAAGAATCGCCGCTTTATAACAAGCGGAAATCTTCGGGTGCCCGCCAGGCTGCTTCTTGTTAGGCTCATACCACTCTCTTCTGGCGACGATAACCTCTACACCATGCATCAAATCATGCAAAGGCCATTGAAACAGAACCCCATTGATTTGAGGAACGATCTGTTTAAACGGCAGGCGGCCGTTAATGTTGTCCAGCGTGATTTTGAACATTGTCCTCTCCTTGTAATTGAACTCGTTCGGATTTTTGGGGAATTAAAAACCCGCCTTCAAAAATCTTTTTACTAAAAAGATTTTCAAGGGCGGATTTTTCCGCGGTACCACCTTGATTCTACCAGACAAACTTTACGCCTGGTGATCTCATTTACCCTTTTTTACGGTAAGGGCGTTCCCGTGCAGGATTATCCCCTGCCAGCTCTCAGCTTGCGAAGCCGATAATTGCGCTTTTGATATTCTTTATTATCAAATATTATCACCTCACAAATATTTGTCAAATTCCTAATTCCTAATTCCTGATTCCTGATTCCTGATTCCTGATTCTTAATTCTTATGCACTAATGATGTCCATGATGTTTAGCATGGAGTTCGTGGCGCACGTGGATATGCCTTTTTTTATGGAATAAAATTATCCCCAGGGCCAAAAATAAAAACCCAAACCAATAGGCGCGGGTATAAAAAATTCCTAGGCCGGTATAAATGCTGGTAATAAGCAAATCCATTAAGGCGTCGCCCAGGCTCCAAACCGTTGCCAAAAAAAATGCTTCCAAATAATTTAGCACGCCAAACCGGCGGCTCAAAGCGGCAACCACCGCCGCTGTCAAAACCCAGTAAGCAATTTCCTGCCAACCGCTGTTAGAAAAAATTTGATGATTAAAAAACCAAAGCTTAACCGCCGTTAAAATTAGCCATTGCAGAAATCCGAATAATAAAAACTTCCTAATTGTCATGGCCGTATTGTTATGCTTAAACTTTTGGCGCGGCTTTTTTTACTGCCGTTTTTCTTTTAATGACGCGCCGCTTAATTGGCTCTGCAACAGAAGCAGATTCAAGGCTGACTTTAGCTAAATCTTCCATTTGCCACAAATCTTCTTCCAGGCGCTCTCTTACCTGAACCATTTTGCTTTCTATTTTTTTTGCGTTGCCATTAAAAAACTTGCTGGACAAATGCGCTACAAAACCCGGATGGCTCTTTAATTCATAAACGCGTTCGTACCAATACATGCCTATCCAAATACCATACCATGCTCCAAACATTAAAGTGAGCATTAAGGTAAAGTAATCCAGCATAATAAATTCGGCGTAGCCCATATCTGTGCCAACATAACCGCCGGCTAACAGGTATAAATAGCCAAACATAACAATCCGGTGCAAGACTAAAAACAAAATCACTCCAAGAAGCGACGCTAGGAAAATATAAAAAGATTTTTTTGCCATTTTTTTGTTTCCAAATTTTCCCTCCCTTGTTTTTAGAAAAGGAAATATGTTAATTTGTTTTTATTATAGAATACTTTTTATTTTTATGCAAACTAATCTTTACGGAATACGGTAAATACTTACGGATATACGAAAAAATGTTGTGCGGCGTTTCCGTATATCCGTACTGTCCCCTCCGTATTCCGTAAAGTCAGCAAGGTTTATTTTGTGCTTAGAATGCTCTTTTTGTAGCTATCCAGGTTATCCAAAGCCACGCCAGTGCCTTTTGCCACGCAGAGCAAAGGTTCTTCCGCCAAAAAGCAAGGCACGCCAACGCTTTGCGCAATATAATGATCCAAATTTCTTAACATGGCAGTCCCGCCGGTCATTACCATTCCTTTGTCTATAATATCGCTAGCCAGTTCCGGCGGAGTTTCCTGCAATACGGTTTTAACGGCTTTGGCTATTTCCAACAACTCGTCGGAAATGGCCTGAACCACTTCGTTTGTAGTAACGGTTACAGTTTTGGGCAAACCGGACACCATGTCGCGGCCTTTAATTTCCATAACCTCTTCCTCATTTAAAGACACAGCGCTGCCAATGTTGATTTTAATTTCCTCGGCCGTGCGGTCGCCAATAGCCAAACCGTGTTTTTTTCTGACAAAATCTATAATTGCCTGATCCAGCCGATTACCGGCAGTGCGCACGGAAGTAGAATTTACAATACCTCCCAAAGACAATACGGCAACATCTGTCGTCCCGCCGCCAATATCTATAATTAAATTCCCGCGCGCTTCGGAAATAGGAATACCCGCGCCAATGGCCGCGGCAACAGTTTCTTTAATTACATAAGCGGACTTGGCTCCGGCGGCAAGCGCGGCATCTATTACCGCGCGGCGCTCGGTAGAGGTAATTCCCCCGGGAACGGAGATCATAACTTCAGGGCGAAAAAACCTAACATTGCCCAAAGCTTTGTTAATAAAATATCTGAGCATGGCTTCCGTAACGCGATAGTCCGCAATAACCCCGTCTTTCATTGGGCGGCTGGCCACAATGGTTTCGGGGGTGCGGCCAAGCATTTCCTTGGCTTCCTGGCCCACGGCTAAAACACGGTTCTCTTCCAGGGAAATAGCCACTACTGTTGGCTCGTTGATAATAATTCCGCGTTTAGGAACATATACCAAAGTATTGGCAGTGCCTAAATCTATACCGATTTTCGTTTCAAACATGTTTACTAGAATTAAGAAGTTAGAATTAAGAATTAAGCTTTAATTCGCAATTCTTAATTCTTGATTCAAGCCATATTATAGCAAAGACGCGGCATTTGTAGAAGAGCAAAATATCCTGTAAAATATAGATAATTTACATTTTATGAATAAAAAAACCAGATACACAATTTTAGCTTTGGGCTTTTTAGCCTTTTTAATTTTGGCGCCTGCCATTGTTTTATATGTGCGCGGCATTACTTACGACTTTACCAAAAAGGCTTTTGTAACCACCGGCGTTCTGGCTATCCGCAGCGAACCCAAATCCGCGGAAATTTATCTTGATGGCGAATTAAAAAGAGACGGGGACGGCGACATAAGATTTTTAGTGCCAAAAGAATATGACGTTTCCATAAAAAAATCAGGGTATCAAACTTGGAATAAGCGGCTGGAAATTTTATCCGGGCAGGTTACCTGGGGCAGTCCGGCTTATAATAAAATCTTTTTGCTTTTGGAAAATCCTTCCGCCAAAACTATTTCCGAAGGCGTGTCCGATTTTTACAGCTCAAAAACAAAAGCAATTTATTTAACTAAGTCTACGCTGCAAGTTTCCTCTGCGCCGGATTATACCGAAATAACTTCTTTTGATTTGCCTGCCAGCTTGGACACCATAACCGCGGTCAACACCTTTGACGACGGATTCGTTTTGTCGGGCAAGGCAACAACAACCCAAAGTTATTATTTTAATTTAAAAGCAGGTAAATTTACCGACCTTGGCAAACTCATAGAAACAACTGACCAGCTGCAATTTGACCAAACAGGAGCGCTCTATGCCTTAAGCAGCAGCACTCTATTTAAAATTGACCCAATTTCTCAAACTAAAACAGCTGTGCTAACAAAAGCAAAAGCTTTTTATTTCCTGGACAGAAATTTGTACTGGGTTGAACAATCCGGGCAAGACTGCTTGCTAAAAACCGGGCAAGCCTCCGAACAAGACAGCCAAACTCTGCTAACCTTGCCTTGCTTTGAAAAAGGCAGGCTGTTTGTAACTTTTGAAAAACAAATTTTTCTGCTTGCCGACAACAATCTTTATTTAGCCAATTCTTCCATGGAAAGACTTGCCGACAACGTTACCGAATGGAATTTTGACAAGAACACTTCCCTCTTGGCAATTTTACACTCCGGCCAGTTTGATTATTATGACTCTGCCGGCAAAAGTTTAAATTTTGTAACCCGAAGCGGCGAAACTCTGTCCAACTTAAACATTAAAACAGCCATTGGCTATGCTTTTTATATTAAAAACGGCAAACTCTGGGCCATTGAACTGGACGCGCGCGACCATCAAAACCAATACTTGCTTTACCCGGAAGGGCTAATTAAAAAAATCAGCCTCGACGCCGACGCTAAAAATATTTTGCTGTTAGATAACGACAAGCTAACCACAATAAATATCAGGTGAGTAGTTTGCCGATTCATCGGCTAAACAATTCATTGACGGCCTGATAAATCAGGCAACTACAAATCTACATTAAGCCAAGGCGGCATCTATAGCTGCATTTACCAACTTGTCCGCTTCCTTATTGCTTTCCCGAAAAACGTGGTTAAATTCCACGTTTTTAAATTGATGCATTAATTTAAACACATCAGCGGCTAAAAGCTTTAAGGTTGGCTCCTTGATTTTGTACTTTCCCTGCATCTGGCGAACAATTAACTCGCTGTCCATATTTATTTTTAATGTTTCCGCGCCAAGCTTACCCGCTTCCTGCAAAGCTAAAATTAATGCCTGGTATTCGGCATAGTTATTAGTTTGCGCGCCAAGATATTTTTTATATTCGGCAATAATATTATTTTTTTCATCGCGAAAAACTACGCCAGCTCCAGCCGGTCCCGGGTTGCCGCGCGCTCCCCCGTCGGTGTTGATAATTAAAAGCTTACTCATATCGACAATATTTTAGATTTAATTAATTATTTATCCCCTGTTTTTTACGCTGAAAATTTCTAATTATTCTAATTGCTCTAATTAACCTAGAGAATATCCAATTATAAAATGCCTAAATTTGGACATTCTGCAATTGAAATTTATTTAGAATAATTAGGTCAATTAGAAATTAGGTTAATTGGGCTCCTGCTCTCATATCAATAATTCTAAGTTTTAGCTGCGAGCGGCCGTTCCAGCCGTCCAACAAAAGCTCGCAGGCCACGTCTACAGTATCGCCGACTTTTATATTTTTTTCAAGCATTGAAAAATTAAAAGCGATTCCCGGAATTTGCCGGCCTTCTTTGGCCAACTGAAATTGCACATGTTTGCCTTCTTGGCCTACGCTGCGGCAAGAAACAATTTGCATATCGCTGACCAAAAACTTTGGCTTAATATTGTCCACGCCAAAAGGCTCAAGGCTAGCTATTTGGTTATAGGTGTTAGGCGTTAAGTCGGCGGCTAAAAGTTCGGCTTCCAGTTCCAAAATCTTTTTGGAAGATTCCTCTGTAACATTTGCCTCCGCATATTCCAAAAGTTTGACGTAAAAATTTTCAAACTCTTCAACTTTTATAGTTAACCCGGCCGCCTGCTTGTGCCCGCCAAATTTTACGGTATGGGCGGAAGCGTGCTTTATGGCTTCTAAAATATTAAAGTCCCCGACTGTTCGGGCGGAACCGGTGCAAAATTCTTCTGTTTTTTCCAAAACAATTACCGGCTTATAATATTCCTCGGCCAAACGTCCGGCCACCAATCCCACCACGCCTTTTGGCCAGTTGTCTCCCATTAACGCTAAAATTTTTCTGTCCTGGATGCGGAGCACCTGTTCTTTGGCTTCGCTGATTACCGAAGCAGTGAGCTGTTGCCTCCTTAAATTTATTTGTTCTAGGCGCAAAGCCTTTTCTTTTGCCGCTGCGGCGTCAGTTTCAATTAATAAATCCAAAGCCACTCCCGCATGCTCCAGCCGGCCGGCCGCGTTAAGCCTTGGCGCAATAATAAAACCCAAAGTGTAAGTATCGGGCTGCTTGGCGCTTAAATCAATTTTTGCCGCATCCATTAAAGCCTTTAAGCCAATCCATTTGGTTTTTGCCAAAACTTTTAAACCAAATTTTACCAAAATTCTGTTTTCCCCAATCAGGCTATGGCAATCAGCCACTGTACCAATGGCTACTAAATCCAGCAGCCATTTTTCAAAACCACCGGCATATTCTTTCTGTGTCATTCCGGAATCCGAGTGCTTCCGAGGATATCCGGAATCCAGCTTGCTGCTTTCATCTGGATCCCGGCTCAAAGGCCGGGATGACAACCGACCAGAAACTTTTTTATAATCTGACAATATGCCGCAGGCCAATTTAAAAGCAACACCCACCCCGACAATTTCGTGATAAGGGTACTTGTCGGCCGAATTTTTTGGATTAATCAACGCATAAGCTTCCGGGGTCGGGCCAATAATTTCATGGTGGTCGGTAATAATAAAATCAATTCCGTTATTTTTGCAAAACTCGGCCGCATCGCAAGAGTTAGTCCCGCAATCCACCGTAATAATTATTTTTACTCCTTGGTCTCTAATCTTCTCCATTGCTTCCAAGTTCACCCCATACCCTTCCGTAAAGCGGTCCGGAATATAGCTGGAAGTTTCCACTCCCAAGTATTTAAAGGTTTGCTGCAATACAGCGTTAGCTGTTACCGCGTCGGCATCATAGTCGCCATAAATACAAATTTTTTCTCTGTTATTAATCCCCTGCCAAATTCTATCCACGGCTTTTTGCATATCCTGAAATAAAAACGGGCTGTGCAAATTTTCATAGGCGGTATTTAAAAACTGCCCGGCCGAGGCGGCGTCAATAAAACGCCGGTTATACAAGAGTTGTTTTACCAGGTTTGAATGATCATTTAAGCGCGCAGATAACTCCGGCGGTATTGGAGGTTTTACTTGCCAAATTTTAGACATAATTACATTTTACAAGGGGCGTCCCCGCATAGCAAGGACGCCCCCCTTGATTCTTGATTCTTGATTCTTGATTCTTGATTCTTGATTCTTGATTCTTGATTCTTGATTCTTGATT
>JACRDK010000007.1 GCA_016218585.1 Candidatus Doudnabacteria bacterium | reverse complement strand
CGCGGACCGATAAAATCCACCACTCCCCTGTCGGATTCAACAAAAGGACGGCTGTCATCGGGACGCGAACCGTAGACGACTGAAGAGGAAAACTGCAAAAATTTGGCTTTGTATTTTACCGCCAGCTCCAAAACATTGCGCATACCCGCGGAATTGGACAAGGCGGTCGCGATTTTATTCTTTTCAAAATTCTTGGGCGCCGTGGGGCAGGCTAAATTATAGATTTCCTGAACGCCTTGAAATTTAATCTTAAAAACTTCCAACTCCGGCAATCGCTCCAAATCCAAAGGCTCAATAATGTCATGATTAATGAATTTAAAATCCGGGTACTGCAGCAAAGGCTCAATATTTTTACGGTTTCCGGTGGAAAAATTATCCACGCAAATAACTTTGTTTTTACGCAAAAGCTCCTCGCACAAAAAAGTGCCGATAAATCCGGCGCCGCCGGCGACCAGGATATTCTTTTTTTCAAAGATGGGGGAAATTGGCATAAGTGTGTTTTTATTGTAATTTATATTGCTATAATCAAAGTAATAGATTCAAAACTTTCTCATTCCTCGGGCATACTCGGAATGACATTATCTATTACAATAATAGCAAAAAATTTTCAAAGAGTAAAGAAAAAAAACAAGAGACAACAAAGCAGGCGCGGCAGGACTCGAACCTGCAGTTCCGGTTTTGGAGACCGGTGGTTTAACCAATTAACCGACGCGCCCGTTTGAGAATACCGAAAAAATTATTTCGTTTCCTTGTGCAAAGTATGCTTCTTGCAATGCTTGCAATGTTTCTTCATTTCCAATCTGTCTTTCAAAGTCTTTTTGTTCTTGCGGGAATAATAATTAATCCTTTTGCATTCTTTGCACTCAAGTTTGATTAAATTATCTTGGGACATATAATAAAGTCATAAAGTCTATAAAGTCATAAAGTCCGTAAAGTTGTAAAGCGGACTTTATGACTTTATGGACTTTATGACTTTCTATTCTATCTCCCTCATCGCCAACCCCACGGCCGCGGCAAACTTCGGACCGATTTCGTCTAAAACCGGTTTCAATTCTTCCGGATAAATTACTCGGGACCAGGGGTCGCCGATATAAACGCGGGTATCCAAAATTTTGGATAAATACTCCGGCAAATAAGGCAATAGAGCCATCCCCCCCGATAAAATTACTTTTTCCACCACTTCCGGCGCCTGTTCTCCGGCTTTTTTTTCTAATTCTATTTCGCGAAGACGTTGATTATGATAAAGATTCAAAGTATATTTAATTTCATTAACAACCGGAGCGATAGTGGCTTCAATAGTCTTTAAAATTTCTTCCGGGCCGCCCTGGCGGACCGATATAATACCGATATCGTGTTTAAATTGTTCCGCGCGCTCCATACTGATATTCAAACTGTTGCTGATGGCCCTGGTCACCGTGGACCCTCCCACATCAATACTGCGGTTCAAATAAGGCATACCTTTGACAATAACGGAGATATTGGTCGTTACCGCGCCCATATTGACCAGCATAACGGTCGCCTGACTGGCGCCAACTAAAGAACGGGACAACGCAAAAGCTTCTATTTCCAAACTCAAAAGATTAAGACCGGCAATTTTGAATATATCCGTATATTTTTCCACCAGCCTCTTGGGCGCGCCCGTCAAAAATACTTTAATGTTTTTTTTAGCTTCAGCCGGCCCGGCCAGTTTTAAAGCGGACTCTTCTTGAAACTCATCTATTATCTTCCAATCCAAAATCATATCGTCCAACGGCAATGGTATCACTTTTCTGGCTTCCCATTTGACGGCTCCTTCCAAATCTTTTTTAGACATGGCCGGTAAGTTAATGGTGGAGCTAAATACGGAAAAAGTGGGTAAAGCGGTAATTGCTTTACTGGTGGTAACCCGGGCCTTATCACAAACTTGGCGGAGTAAAATAGCGGTTTTTTCCACATCTCCCTGCGAATCGCTGCGAATTAAAAGGTCTGTTTCGTTCGTAAAACCATAAGTAACCAGCCGGGGCTTGCCCCTTTCGTTTTTAAGTTCCACCACTTTGAGGCTTGATGTTCCCAAATCTACTCCCAAATAACTGGGAGGAGAAGAAAATAAAGGCATATTTTTTACAGGATAGGTAGGATTTGTAATTTTACTTTGATTATACCATGTTTTTAAAAAAATAAACAACCCGCGCTACAAGTAACAGCGGGTATTCAATTTTTTATCCAAATACTGTTCCAAAAACATATCCGTTAAACAAGTAAATTCATATAGAACTTCTTGTTGGAAATTAATGCGCAACACCCGCTCCAACGAATTATTGGCGGCAAACCTTAAAATTTTAATTGAGTGAGGCATAACCGGCATAATAATTGTCTTGTCAAGTTTATCCTGAATACAAAAACCGCACACTACCCCTCCTTTTAAAGAATGAAAGAAATTTTGCGCGGGTTTAAGCGGCCGGCCGCAGGACAAGCAGTGATATAATTCGGGCGTATATCCTAAAAAAAACAAGGCCTTCCAGACAAAAACATTAAGCATAAAAACCGATTGTTCATCATCGCCGTCATCCAAAAACCGAAAAGCCGATTCAAGCAAATCAAACATATCCTTGTCCGGACGCTCTAATTTAAGCAGATTATCCAGCAACTCGCAGCAATACCAGCCGTATTGTATTTTGTGGATTGCGGATTTTAAATTTACAAAATTCCGACGCGAAACGGCGGCAGTCACTATGTCCATCCGTCTCCCCGGAGCAATCATTAAATCAACCACGGAAAACGGCTCAAGATGGGCGCCCAATTTACTCTTACTTTTTTTAACCCCTCGCCCGACCACTTTAATCTTACCCTTGTCCGGAGTTAAAACCGTAAAAAGCTTGTCCGCGTCCTGAAAATCATAACGATTTAAAATAATTCCTTGAGTTTTATAGGGAACCATAAAATTTTTCTATGTACCCCCGCAAAATCACGGCCGCTGACACCGCATCTCTCCATCACTTCGGCAAGCTCGGACCCTGTTCCTTTTTACCAGATCGTTGCTTTTGTCTTTTATCCGGACGGGAATCTTTCAGCAAAACATTCGCCCGCAGACGATCCGCGGCCAAGGAGCTCATTCTTTCATCTTCCAATACCACCGGCGCCGATAAAGTTGATTCCAACAAATTTGCCAAATTTTTAATTTGAGACATAAACGCCGTTTCTTGCCCCTGTAAAGTATAAGGCGCGCCCACCACTATTTTTTCCACCGATTCTTTTTTTATAATCTCCTTTATCTTTCCCAAAACATACCTCCTGCCTTTATTTTCAATAACATCATACGGCCAAACCAAATTCGCCTCCGTATCGCCGAGAGCCAAACCTATTCGTTTAGCGCCGTAGTCTATGGATAATAGCTTCATATAAATAGGGTATAGGGTGTAGGGTATAGGGGATAGGGTGTAGGGGATAGGGGGCTGT